>JBEOKA010000051.1:0-6640 GCA_040275325.1 Myxococcaceae bacterium
CGACGCCAGTGCCTGCGGTGCCGCCGCCAACGCCGCTGCCTGCGGTTCCGCCACCACCACCGCCGACGCCGCTGCCGGCCGAGCCGCCACCCACACCATTGCCTGCGGTGCCACCGGCTCCAGCGTTTCCTCCCGCGACCGACGAGCCGCCGGCGTTGCCACCAGCGAAGCCACTCCCGCCGCCACCCGAGCCCGTCATGCGCATGCCGCCCAGACACAGACAGCCGCTGCCGCACGACTCGCCTTCACACGCCGAGTCGGCGCAGTCGCTCAGCCCGTTGCCGTCATCGTCGACGGTGTTGGTGCAGTCTTCGCGAGTCACCACGCGACAGGCGGCGTTCTGAAAACACTTCGGGTCGAGACAATCGACCTTGCCGTCGCCGTTGTCGTCTTTGCGGTTGTCGCAGATCTCGTTGCTGCTCACGGCAGGTTTGGTGCCGCACGCAGCGAGCGCCATCAACGCGAGGAACGACGCTCGAAGCTGCATGCGCACGGCACCTCGAAGACACCCGGCCGACGAAGAGAAGGGTACCACGCTACTCGTCGGAACTCTCCGCGGGAGCGCCGCCCATCTTCGCGATGTCGTCCTTCTCGACCTTCGAAGGGTCGATCTTCTTCGTCGCGGCCATCAGCTTGTTGATGGTGTCTTCGAAGTCGAACTCGCCGTCCTTCTTGAACTTGAGGAAGTTCACGCGCGCGACGACGTAGTTCTTCAGGTACGGCGAGGTGAGGCCCTTCGCCTTGAGCGCGTCGACGACCTTCACCACTTCGTCGTCCCACGCGATGAGCAGGTCGGCGCGCTTCTCACGCTCCTTCAGCGCGTCTTGAAGCGGCTCTTCGAAGAAGCCCTCGAGGCGCTTGACGACCGAGGTGTACGCGCCGGCCGAGAACCGCGGGCGCTTCTCGTAGATGGCGCCGAAGGTGGCGAAGTGCGGCTCTTCGAAGAAGAAGATGAACTCGGTCTCCTTCTCCTTGCCGCGGGCGCCGACGAGGCCGCGGTACATACGAATGACCTCGAGCGAACGCTCCTTCAGGTTGTGCGCCTTCTCGGTATTGAGCGCGAGAATGTTGAACTCGACCTGTTTGTCCGGGAGCACCAGCGCGACGATGCTCTTCGCGCCGATGAGCTTCATGGCGCCGAGGCGGTGGTTGCCGTTGGGCGAGCTGTACTTTCCACCGTCGTGGCGAATGGCGATGACGGGGTCGAGGAAGCGGCCGACGCGCTCCATGGCGTTGGCGAGCTTCTTCACGTGCGTCTCGCTGCGGTCGCGCTGGTAGGCGGTGGGCTCGACCTTGTCGATGGGGAGTGCGGCCAGAACGACGGAGTGCCCACCGAGGGGATCGCGATAGCTGCCGATGACGACGCCACCGTCTTCGGCGATCTGGGCCTCGAGCGCCTTCGCCGAGTCGGTCGCCGGCACCATGTCCTTCGGGGTGAGGCCCTTCGAGCCGGCTTCGGCCTTCTTGCGACGAGCTGCGCGTGGCTTCTTCTTGGTGGCTGCCATGGTGTCATTCCCCCGAGACGGTGAGTTCGTTGAAGCGAATGGTGGGCGCGCCGACCGAGCCGCGGAAGGTCAAGTCACTGCCGATGCCGTCGAGCCGCGACAGCATGTCGAGCAGGTTTCCCGCGACGGTGACCTCCTGCACCGGGCGGGTGAGCTCTCCGTTCTCGATCCACAAGCCGGTCGCGCCGCGCGAGTAGTCGCCGGTGACCATGTTGGAGCCGTGGCCGAGCATCGAGGTGACGTAGAAGCCGTGCGGCAGTTCCTTGATCAGCTCCTCGGGCGAGCGCGTGCCGGGCTCGAGGTAGAGGTTGTGCGTGCCGATGCTGGGCAACGAGCGGTAGCCGCGTGAGGCGTTGCCGGTGCTGCGCGTCTTCGCCTTGCGGGCGGTGAACGCGTCGTAGAGGAACGTCTTCAGCACGCCCTGCTCGACGATGGCGGAGCGGCGAGTCGGAACGCCTTCACCATCGAACGGCGAGGTGGCGAGGCCCTTCTCCATGAGGCCGTCGTCGACGATGGTGACGGTCGACGGCGCGATGGTATGGCCCAGCTTGTTCGCGAGGAACGAGGCCTTCTTGTAGACGGAGTCGCCGTTCACCGCGCCCGCGATGCCGCCGATGAAGCTCGCCGCCATCATCGGGTCGAACACCACCGGCACCTTCTGCGACTTCACCTTCTTCGCGCCCAGCATGCGCACCGCGCGACGAGCCGCTTCTCTCGCCACGTGCTCGGGCGTCTCGAGGTCTTTCAGGAAGCGGCGCGCGTCGTACCACCACGAGTTCTGCAGCTGGCCATCGGCCTCGGCGACGGCGCCCGTGTAGAGGTACACGCTGGTGCCCTGCGAGTAGCCGGTGACGCCTGCGGAGGAGGCGAGGAACACCTCACCGACCTGCTCGCCGGCCTCGACCGATTCGATGGTCTTGATGCGGCTGTCGAGCGCGCGCGCGGCCTTCTCCATCTCGAGCGCGGCCTTGATCTTCCAGTCGGGCGCGAGGCTCGCGACCTCGGGATCGTAGAGGGAGCCGATCTTCGGGAACGCGCCCAGGTCTTTCTCGTCGGGCAGGCCGTTGAGCGGGTTCGGAGCCGCTGACTCGGCGAGCTTCACGGCGCGGTCGACGAACGCGTTCAGCGATGACGGCTCGAAGTCACTCGTCCACGAGAAGCCGAGGCGGTTCTTCACGATGACGCGCAGGCCGACGCCCTTGCTCGTCGACTGCGTCAGGTGCTCGATCTCTCCATCGCGCACGCGGCACGACGCCTCGCGGCCGACCTGCACGAACGCCTCGGCCTGCTTCGCGCCCATCTTCTTCGCCCGCGCCACCAGCTTCTTCGCGAGCTGCTCATAGTTCGTGCTCATCGCTTGCCTCCCGCCACCCGCGTGCCGCCCACCGTCATCTTGTCGATTCGCACCGTGGGCAGCCCGACGCCGACGGGAACGCCCTGACCGTCTTTGCCGCAGGTGCCCATGCCCGGGTCAGGCGTGGGATCATTGCCGACGCGGCTGACGTTCTTGAGTGCCTCGGGCCCGACGCCGATGAGCGTCACGCCCTTGAGCGGCTTGCCCAGCTTGCCCTTCTTGATCTCGTAGGCCTCGTTCACCTCGAAGACGAAGTTGCCGTTGGTGATGTCGACCTGCCCGCCGCCGAAGCTCGCGCAATAGATGCCGCCGTCGACGCCGCGAATGATGTCGTCGTGCGTGTCTTCGCCCGGCGCGAGGTACGTGTTGGTCATGCGCGGCAGCGGCGTGTGCTTGAACGACTCGCGCCGCCCGCTGCCCGTCGTCTGTTTGCCCATCAGCTTCGCGTTGAGCGAGTCGTACATGTAGCCCTTCAAGATGCCGCGCTCGATGAGCACCTTGAACTGCGTCGGGTTGCCTTCGTCGTCGACGTTCAGCGAGCCGCGCGCGTTGGCCATGGTGCCGTCGTCGATGACGGTGACGAGATCGCTCGCGACCTTCTCGCCGAGCTTGCCCGCGAAGAGCGAGGTGCCCTTGCGAATGAAGTCGGCCTCGAGCCCGTGACCGACGGCCTCGTGCAGGAGAATTCCGCTCCAGCCAGGCGCGAGCACGACGGTCTGCTCTCCAGCGGTGGCGTCGGTCGCGCCGAGCGTGGCGCAGGCCTGACGTGCGGCCTCGTGCGCGACGAGCTCGGGCGTGAAGGTGTCGAAGTGCGAGAACGCGACGCGCCCGCCACCGCCGTAGCTGCCCGTGCGGCGCTCGCCCTTCTTTCCTTCGGCGACGGCCATGACGTTGATGCGGCAGAGATCCTGCGTGTCTTCGGCGAGGTGGCCCTGCGTGTTCGCGACGAGCACGCGCTTGGTGGAGTCGGCGTACGAGGCCATCACCTGCTTGATGCGCTTGTCGTAGGCGTGCGCCGCTTTGTTCGCGCGCACGATGAGGTCGCGCTTCTTGCCGACGTCGACGTCGCTGAGGTGATCAGCCAGCCGGTAGAACGTGGGCAGCGGCGTGCGGCTGACGCTAAAGGCCTGCTCACTGCCGCCACCGTGCGCGATGAAGGCCGCGGTGCGGGCCGCGCGGAACAGCGCTTCGTCATCGAGATCGTCCGAGTACGCGTAGCCGACCTTGGCGCCGACGATGACGCGCACGCCGACGCCCTGCGAGAGGCCAGACTGCGCGCTCTTCACCTTGTGCTCGTCGAGGGTGACGGCGGTGTTCTCGTTGCGTTCGACGTAGACCTCGGCGAACTCCGCGCCGCGCTCCATGGCAGCGGCCAGCAGGCGCTCGACGAGAGGAATGGCAAGAAGGGGGGCCTGGCTCATGAGGCCGCGGAACGTACCACCGGGCTTTGGACGTCCAGCCTGATCAATCACTGCCCCGCGCCACCGGCCCACCCACCCGGCGAGTTCCGCACTTTGGCTGGGCGGCCTGCTAGCCTCGCACCTGCACCATGGCGCCTCCGAGAAAGACCGGCACTGCGGCCCGCCGAGGGACTGTCGACGACGATCCCGAGCGGGGAAACGCGACCAACGCCCGCGCTCCGAACCCACTCCCTTCGAGTGATGACCCCGAGGCCGAGAACAACACCATCGCCAAGGCGAAGAACCCGCTCTCTGACGACGACCCGGAGAAGGACAACAAGACCAACGCCCGCGCGCCCGCCCCGAGGCCGGCTCCGAAGCGCGCGCCGCCGACCCGCCACCCGATGCCGCCCGAGCAGCTCGACGACGACAGCGCCTACAGCACCGGGCAGAACTACAAAGCCGTCGAGGGTGAAGACGGCGGCGAAGACATGGCTGGCATGAGCCTCGACGGCGACGGCCTCGACGCCCTCGACCCCGAGCTCGTGCCCAAGACGAAGGCGCTGCCTGCGCTCGAGCGCGAAGCGTCCGACGCGCCCGACGAAGACGACGACGCGAACGCGACGCGCGCCGGCCCGCCCATCAAGCTCGAGATCGTCTCGGGCCCCGACGCCGGCAAGAAGAAGCGCTTCAAGGGCGTGCGCATGACGGTCGGCCGCATGGCCGGCGTCGACCTGCTGCTGTCCGACCAGTCCGTCTCGCGCAAACACATCGAGCTCATCCACTCCGACACTGGCACGCTGCTGCGCGATCTCGGCAGCGGCAATGGCACCAAGCTCAACGGCAAGAAGATCGCCGCCGACACCGTGCTGAACCACGGCGATGAGATTCAGATCGGCAAGACGAAGCTGCGGTTCCTCGACGAGCTCGCGGCGTTCAAGAAGGCCCGCGAAGACGCCGCGAAGAAGGAGAAGGAAGAGGAGGAAGCAGAGAAGCCCGCCGAAGAAGAGGCGAAGGAAGAAGAAGCCCAGGCCGAGGAGGGCGAAGAAGAGAAGGCGGAGGACTCAGAGGGCGAAGAAGAGAAGGCCGAAGGCGAAGAAGAGGCCGCCGCAGAAGAGGGCGAAGCAGAAGAGAAGAGCGCGGCGAAGAAGGGCCCACGCTCACGCCCGGTGAAGACGTCACGTCACGCGCCTGCCGAGACCGGGCTCGCCGCGCGCTTCAAGGCCATGAACCCGAAGGTGCGGCTGGGCATCATCGGCGGCACGGTCGTCGTGCTCCTGCTCCTCGTCATCGGCATCGCCACCCGCCCGCCGCCGCCGCCGCCCGTCGACCCCCGCTCCGAGCAGGGCGCCGCGCGCATGCAGGAGGCCCGCAACGCCGTGAAGGACGGCCGCTACGAAGACGCGGTGAAGCTGGTCGACGAAGCCGAGAAGCTGAGCCCCGGCATCGACAAGACCAAGCTGGGCATTCAGGCGCGCGAGGCGCTCGCCATCACGCGCTCGTTCGATCAGGTGAAGAAGCTCATCGGCGACAAGCGCTTCGAAGACGCGAAGAAGGTGCTGGCCGAGACGCCCAAGGGCAACAACAAGATGGAGGACCAGCGCGACCGGCTGCAGGACGAACTCGACGCGGCGCTCATCGAGTACCACAAGGCCAAGGTGCTCGAGTTCCTCGCCGCCGGTGAGCTCGAGTCTGCCAAGCAGATGTTGGCTCAGATTCCCGGCGACCAACTGGGCGACCTGCCGTCGCAGGTCACCGAGTTCGAGCGCACGCTCGAGGAGTCAGCGCAGGCCGACGAGAAGGACAAGAAGATCGCCGCCGCCAACGCCGCCGCCGCGAAGCGCGCCCAGCGCGAGGAGCAGATCGCGCTCGCCTTTGCCATCGTCGAGCGCAAGTTCGCCGGCGGCGAGTGGGAGCGGGCCGGCAGCGAGTGCTCTCGTGTGATCGATTCGTTCTCGGGTGACGCCGAGATCGTCAAGCGCGCCAAGGCGCTCGCCGCGGCGATTCCCAACTTCGGGCGCAACTACGACGAGGGCATGCGCAAGTTCAAACAGGGGCAGCTGACGCAGGCCGCGCGCCCGCTGCGCTTTGCGTACCAGTCGTACCGCCAGATGGGCCTCGTGCAGAACCGCTACGGGGAAGAGCTCGGTCAGGCGCTGCTCAAGTCGGCCATCGTCGCGGGCAAAGAGGCCCTCATTCGTGAAGATCTCGAGAACGCCATGGCGAACTTCCGCGAGGCCCGCCGCATCGACCCGCAAGACCCCGAGGCGCGCAAGGGCTTCGACGGCGTCGCCGAGAAGGCCGAAGACCTCTACCAGGCTGGCTACATTCTGAAGGACCGCGCCCCGCGCGAGGCGCTGCGACAGTTCAAGACCGTCATC
>JBEOKA010000052.1:0-45393 GCA_040275325.1 Myxococcaceae bacterium
CGGCGAGCGCAGGTGGAACGGCGATCGCAGGTGGGGCCGCTGGGCTCGGCACCGAGTTCGTCGTCGTCCTCGTTGGAGATGGCACGGGCACGCTCTCGGGCGCAGCGGCGCCGGTCTTCCTCCAGCGGCGAAGCCTCGCGACCGGAGCGGTCATCAGCACGCTTCCACTTCCGGTCGCGCCGTCAGGCGTGAACCAGCCGCTCACCCTCTCGGGGAACGCCATCGCAGAGGGCTCGCTGACCCGCTCGGTCGATCGCCGCAGCCTCGCGCTCGGCGGCTACACCTCGACTCCCGGCACCGCGAGCGTCGCACTCACCACGACGCCTCGAGTGGTCGCCATCGTTCGTGCAGGTGACTTCACGAGCATGACGACGGACACGTCGACCACGCTCGGCACTGCCTTCAGCGGAAACAGCATTCGCTCGGCGGTGAACGAGGGGAGCCAGATCTGGGCGGCCGGCTCGAGCGACGGCGTCGTCCTCACCTCGGCTGGTTCCACGACCACGCCCACCGCAGTCGTCTCGGCGCCAACGAACGTGCGGGGCCTCGGCTTCTTCGGCAACAACCTGTGGCTTTCGACGGGCTCGACGAACCCGGGCGTGCACCGCGTCGGGTTGCTGGGCGCGGGCGCTCCGACGACGGTCACGAGCGTCTACATCGGCGCGAACCTCGCCACGCCGTATGGCTTTGCCTTGTTCGAAGACGACGCGACCGAGCCGGGGCTCGACCTGGGGTACTTCGCCGATGACACGGCCGGGCTCATTCGTGCGTTCAAGGCAGGCAGCTGGCAGGAGGACGATTACTGGAACGGCACGGTGCGTCACCTCGCCTGCGCCGAAGATGGGCGTGACATCGTCTGTCTGGCCACCAACTCGACCGACCTCTACCTCGTGCGAGACGTCAATCGCTTCTCACTCGGGCGCGCGCTCACGTCGATCGCCACCGCGCCCGCCAACACGACCTTCCGCGGGGTCGCGTTCATGCCGGTGCCCTGACACGTTCCTTCACCGAATCGTCGCGTTCCCGAAGCCGGGCACCGACACGTTCGTCGACGGGCCCTGATTCGACTCGAGCCCCGCCGGAGCGCACTCGGCCTGCTCGCGCACCGACACGCGAACGACTCCGGGAATGCCGCCTGACGCCTTCGTGCGTGTGACGGCCTTCTGCCGAACCACGTCGTTCATCAGCAAGATGCAGCGGTCAGGGCCGTAGTACCAGGCCTCGGCGCCAGGCACCTGCGGCCATGTGCGTACGTCGGTGGGCCCGTTGTCTTCGGTGATGGCGCGAACCTCGGCGGCGGTCATGCCGGGCTGAATGCGCTTGAACGGGTGCGCGCAGGCGAAGACGGTGAACAACGGAACCACGAGGAGCATTCGCATGGCCTCGAGTGTAGCCGTGGCCAGCGTCAGCATGGCGCGCTAACAGCGCGCGCGTGCTGCTCCCCGCGCTGCTCGCCTCGTTCGTCGCTGCTGCCGATGGCGGCGTCGCGTTCGAGGTCGTGGCCGTCGAGACGCTCCCTCAGCGGGTCGAGCGCGTCGAGTTGGTGGGCGCTTCGTTCACGCACCCGTCGGTGATTCACCGCGAGCTGCAGCTCGAGCTTCCTGGCGAGCTCACTCCCTCGGTCTGGCAGCTCGGGCTGACGCGCTTGTGGAACTGCGGGCTCTTCTCGCGAGTCGATGGTCATCTCGAGCGCAGACCCGAAGGACTCGTCGCCGTCGTCGAGCTCGAAGAGCGCTTCTCGCTCAACCCGCTCTTCAGCTTCGGCATCGGCGGTGGCGCGGCGTGGGTGCGCGCGGGCGCGAACGACAACAACTTTCTCGGCCGGTTTCTGGAGTGGGGCATTCGCTACGAGCGCTTCCTCGCGTTCAACGGCGGGCAGGTGTGGTTCCGCGACCCACGGCTCTTCGGCAAGCGGCTCATCGGCCTCGCCCAGGTGGAGTGGCTGTTTCGCCCGCGCCCCGAGTACACGCGTCGCCGGCTGCAGGGCCTCATCGACGTGTTGCACGAGGTCGAAGACGTGATGCTGCTGGGGCTGCGCGTCGAGGCGTACCGGGACGAGTACTCGGCCCCGCTGATGGGCCTGCCCGTCATTCCCTCCGACCTGCAGGGGCTCACCACGCACGCGTCGATTCGCGTCGGGCGCGTCGACACGGTTCGTCTTCGGGAGTCGGGCGCCTCGGTCGAGGTGAAGACGAGCGTCGGCATCAGCAACGACGCGCGCGCGCCGCTGTACGTGCAGTCGTGGGTCGAGGCCCTGGGCTTCGTCATGCTCGGCGAGCGCTTCAACCTCGCCGTGCGCGCGCAGGGCGGCCTCTCGTCGACCGCGCCGACCGAGCAGCGCTTCCATCTGGGCGGGCTCGATCTCGTGCGCGGCTACGACGACTCCACGCTGCGGACGGAGCAGTTCGCCCTCGCGAACGTCGAGCTGCGTGGCGTGGCGTTCGACTCCACCTGGTTCGCGGTGGTGCCGGCCGTCTTCGTCGATGGCGCCGTGGCCCGCACCGAGACGTTCGGCTCGCGCACGATGGTGTCGACGGGGCTCGGGGTTCGGCTGCTGGTGCCGAAGATGCTGCGCACGGGCCTTCGTGGCGATCTCGCCATCACGCTCGTCGGTGGCCAACCCCAGGTCGGCTTCTCGTTCGGCGTCTTTCAGTTCTTCTCGTCGAGCGACCGCTTCTCGATTCGCTGATCACTTCTTGCAGAGCTCGGCGGTCTTCTTGTCCCAGTCGACGAGGCCGTCCATCAGGGTGTTGGCGACGCCGTTGTCTTCGGTGGTGAAGCCGAGGCCCAGCCGCAGGTCGCGCCACATGCCGTAGGCGTGGAAGAGCTCGCCTGGCGTGCGCTCCCACCAGATCTCGATCTGATAGTCCTGCTCGAAGCTGGTCGCCGGGTCGGGGTTCTTGAACGTCGCGGGTGCCGGCAGCCAGGTGCGACCGATGAGCAGCGGGCCGAACGTCGTCTTGCCGCTCGCGGGCGTCACCCGTCGCAGGCCGCCCTTCAGGTTCGAGGTGTACGGCGCGGTGACCAGCTTCGCGGTGAGCGTCACGTCCCACGAGAGGTTGGGGCTGGTGCGGCTCGTGTAGGCCGCGGCGTCGCTCGTGTAGCTGCGCGTGTACGCGTCGTAGGCCTCGGGGTACTGCGCCTTCTGGTCGAGCGCCGAGACGATGGTCTCGAGCTTGTCGAGCGTGCAGGGGAAGACGTTGGTGATGAAGAAGCCGCGCGCCTTCGCCGGGTCGACGACGTCTTTGAGGCCGACGAGCGCGATCTCGTCTCCGCTCAGTCGCGTCACGAAGCCGCGGCCGGGCTTCTGCGCCGTGAGCGTGTCGGCCTTGCCGGCGGCCTGAAGCTTCAGCGCCGCCTCGATGACGTCGGCGTCTTTCGCGTCCTTCGAGTTCGCCCAGAACCAGCGCAGGTTTCCGTCGAGATCATCAGGTGCGGCGACGGTGGCAGGCCCGCAGGCGGTGAGGGCGACGAGCATGACGAAGAGAGCGCGCATGACGGCGAACACCTACCACGGCGCCCTTCTGAGACGTCAGGGCGGCGGCGTGCTAGTCACGCGCCCCATGCCCAACCCGATCGCGACGTTCGAGACCTCGCTCGGCACGTTCACTGCCGAGCTGTTCAAAGATTCGATGCCCCTGACCGTGGAGAACTTCGAGAAGCTCGCGACGAGCGGCTTCTACGACGGCCTTCACTTTCACCGCGTCATCAACCAGTTCATGTTGCAGTTCGGCTGCCCCTTCTCGAAGGAGCCGAACAACCCGCGCGCCGGCACTGGCGGCCCGCCGTGGGGCGACATCAAGGACGAGCACACCAGCAAGCTGTCGAACGAGCCGATGACGCTCTCGATGGCGAACACGGGCATGCCCAACTCGGGTGGCTCGCAGTTCTTCATCAACACCGTGCACAACCACTACCTCGACTGGTTCACGCCCGGCCCGTCGAAGCACCCGGTGTTCGGGAAGGTCATCACCGGGCAGGACGTCATCAAGAAGATCGAGTCGACCCCGACCGACGGCAACGACCGGCCGCGCACGCCGGTGAAGATGATCAAGGTCACCGTCGCCTGATTCAGTACCGGGCGGTCAACGTCGTCGCCGAGTAGGCGCTGTAGGCGTGCACCATGACGTACCAGGTGCCTGAGCGCGGCGCGTTGACCGTCACCGTTTCATTGCTGTCTGACCGGTACGGCCGCGCGTCGTACGCGGTCAACGTCGGCGCCGAGCCGTTGCGCACGTAGAGGTCGGCGTCTCCGCTCGACCCGCGCAGCGTGAGGCTCAAGCTGGTGGAGCCCGCTGGTACCTCGACCCGGAACAGCTTCGTGCTGCTGGCTGCGCCCGAGAGCGTCACCGGCGTTCCGTTCGCCAGCAGCGTTCCACTCGGCGCGGGAGTCGGAGTTGGTGTCGGCGTGGGCATGGGAACGCCAGCATCGACGGTGCGCACGCCAGCATCGGTCACACCCGGAGCCGGCGTCACCGGCACCACGTCGATGGGCCGCGCCTGACACAGCCCCGTCGTGCCGCAGAGCGTGGAGCAGCAGTCGCTGTTGCGGGTGCAGCGCTCCTGCGCCTCTTTGCAGAGCGGCACGCTCGAAGCGCCACAGCGCAGCGAGCCCTGCGCCTGGTACCCGCTCAACTTGCCCACGCCGAGCAGCCGGTTCGCGAGCGAGCGGGTGCGACCAAGCAGCAGCGCGCGCTTCTGGCTCTCTGACGGCAGGCCCTCGTACGAGAGGTACTCGCTCATCACGCCGCACGCGTGCTCGAGGTCGCTCTTCTGAAACGGCGCGAGCTCGGCGAACGACTGAATGACGGGCTGGGCCTGGTCGTTCGGCGTGTAGAAGCCGGTGAGGTAGTAGGTGCTGCCGAGCGTCCAGAAGAGCTCGGAGCTGCCGCGCGGGTTCGAGCGGCGAATCCACTCCGTGAGCGTGATGGGGCCGCCAGGCGCGAGCGACGGGTCGAGAATGGTGCGGCCGGTGGTGCCTTCGATCTCCACCATCGGCGCGACGTGCCAGCCCCAGCTCACGCTCGACGATGGGTACAGCTCGCCGGTGAGGTACTGCGCGCTCGAGGGCACGCGGCGTGAGGCGAGCTCTGCCGACATGTAGAGGGCGCGCGCGTAGCAGCCGTCTTCCGTGTACGCGAAGGGCAGGTATGCGCGCGTGGAGTCGACGAGCTGCGCGGCGAGCTGCGCCTGCTGCTGCGTCACCCGCGCGTTCTGTTCGGCGACGCCGAGATCGTCGAGCTGCGTGACGTCGTCCGCGATGGTGGCGGTCGAGTCTGCACACGCCGAGATGACGGCGAACGTGCAGGTGATGAGCGTACGAACCGACTTCGTCATGGGCCCCTCGGTGCGAGCCCCCTTTGGTGAAGCGGCGCGTTCATAGCGACGACGACGCATGTGGGTGCAAGCGCGGGCCTGCGCTTTTCGCGAGTGCGGCGAGCGTGCTCCAGCGCTGCAAAGCGGCTTTCCCCGAAAGTGGAGCGCGCGCTCTCCATCACTGCCAATTGCCTCGACGCGGACAGGGACCTCGACGATGACGCTCTGATGAAGCGACTGACGCGCGTGGTGGCTTTCCTGCTGGTGACGCTGTTGCTCGTCGTCGGCATCTTCGTGACGGCCGTTCGACACGTGCCGTGGACGGTGCCCGAGACCGAGCGTGGCCCCGCGTCGCTGCGCGCCCCGGTGGATGGTGGGCTCTCGCTGCGCTACCTCGGCGTGAGCGGCTACGAGATCTCCGACGGCACGACGGTGGTGCTGCTCGACCCGACGCCGACCCGCCCGCCGCCGCTCGCGCTCATCACGGGGCCGCTCGAGCCCGACGAAGCGCTGGGCGCCAAAGAGTGCCCGAGGGCCGACCTCCTTCTCGTCAACCACACGCACCACGACCACGCGCTCGACGTGCCGGCCATCGCGAAGCGCACGGGCGCGCTGGTGGTGGGCTCGCAGTCGACGGTGAACCTCGCGCTGTCTCGCGGAATTCCCCAGAGCCAGACGCGCGTGGTGAAGGCGGGAGATTCGCTGACCGTGGGCGCGTTCACCATTCAGGTCGGGCGCTCGCGGCACACGACGATCGCCGGCATCGAGCAACCAATGGACGGCCTCGTGAAGCCCGACGCGGGCAAGCTGTGGTTCTGGCAGTACGCGCTCGACGAGACGTTGTTCTACCGGCTCGAAGCGCACGGCACCTCGGTGTGGTGGCACCCGACGAGCACGTGGGCCGAGAACGAGATCGCTCCCGACGGCCCCGGCGCCGGCACCCTCATCGTCGGCGTGACGGGAGAGCCTCAGACGGTCGAGAAGGCGCGCGGGCTGCTCGGTGCGGTTCGCCCGAAGCTGGTGCTGCCCACGCACTACGACAACTTCTTCCAGCCCTGGGAGAAGGGCCTCGCGTTGATGCCAGGCCTCGATTTGCCGAAGGCGCGTGAGGCGTTCGAGCGCGTCGACGCGGGCATCTCGTGGGCCGTGCTCGATCAGGGCGAGCGCATCACGTTGCCGCCCGACGTGCGCTGACCGTTCGGAAAGGCGGCCGCGCGCGCCCTCACGAACGACGTCGCCTCGAGGCGAGAGGTTGCATCAGAGACCCAAAGGGTCGCAGTCGACGCAGGCCCGGGTCGAGCGCTGCGCCTTCACCGTGCGCGCGCGTGCGTGACCAGAGCACCACGCGACACATCGGCGGTCTCGCTCGCAGTTGTCGAGGTCACCCCGGCAGGTGAAGCGGACTCCGCGCGCGAGTGTGGAGGCGCGCGAGTTTTCTCGTGAAGGCGAAAGGCACGCGCACTGCACCACCGCTCGTTGCCGCTCCCTCCCCGGAGTTCCCATGTTCCGCTCGATGCTGCTCTCGGCGCTCGCCGCTGGGTCGGCTTTTGCCGCCGAGACCGTGCTCGTCGACTCCGCGACTGATCAACAGCCCGCCTCGCCCCAGAACTGCGTGCCCATCAGCGCCTGCGTCGCCACCGTCGCGCAGGACGAGCGCCTGTTCGTCGTCGAGAGCGGCGTCGACGGTCGCACGCCCGACGGCGTGCTGCTGCATGACCCCCAGACCATCGTGCACGCGGCGCTGAGCGACCGCGCCGAGCTGCAGCTGGTGGTCGATGGGTTGTCGTTGCCGGTTCAGCGCCGGTCGACCATCGACATCGGCGCCGTGCAGCCGGGCCTCAAGGTCTCGCTCTTTCCCGAGGGGCGCTGGCTGCCGTCGCAGGCCATCTCGGTGCACGTCACCATGCCGACGACGCTCGACGGCACCACCGACTTCGAGGCCTGGTGGTACCAGTCGAAGAACTTCGGCCCCGTGCGCCTCGACCTGAACCTGATGTCGTCGTTCGCGAACGTGCTCGGTGAGGCGCAGGTGCAGTCGATGGGCACCTTCACCGTCGTGTACGGGCTGAGCGACTCGGTGAGCCTGTTCGCCGAAGCGTACGGCACCGTGGGCCAGACGCAGGAGCGCGCGCCGGGGGTGGGCGTGCTGGCGGGCGTCGGTCTCGCGCTGTCGAAAGAGGTGACGCCTACTTGGTTGATCCGACGGGTGTCACCGAGTGAGGGGCGCGATCGTCGTCAACGTTCGGGGTGGGAACACCCCATGCACAGCGTGCCCCTGCCGTTTCTCGGGGAGAGCACATGGGCACCCGAAGTCCCGCAGCACTGATCGAGCACCTCGCAGGCCTTGTCCTCAGCGTCGACGCCGATGCCACCGGTGTCGCTGAGCTCGAGCGCGCGCTCGCCGAGCTCGTCGAGTCACTCCAGGGCGTGCCGTCGCCGCAGCTCGAGCTCGCCACCCGGGTTCACCGGCAGCTTCAGACCGCGGCGCCCGGCGACGTCATCAAGCTGGTGAGCGACGCGGTGGTGGCGTTGCAGAAGCAGCCACCGGCGCCTGCGCCCTCCCCCGTGAAGCGCGTGGTGCGCGACGACGAGACGCTCGAGCTGGTGCGCGACTTCCTCGAGGAGTCGGGTGACGGGCTCGCCAACGCCGACGAGATGCTGCTGGCCATCGAGTCGAGCGCCGCTTCGCCCGAGCAGGTGAACGCGCTCTTCCGCGTGTTTCACACCATCAAGGGCGTCGCCGGGTTCCTCGAGCTGAGTGAGATCGTCTCGCTCTCGCACGCCACCGAGTCGGTGATGAACGAGGTTCGAGACGGCCGCTGCGCGCTCGCGGGTGAGGCGCTCGAGCTCGTCTTCAAGGCCACTGCGCTGCTGCGGGGCATGCTCGATGGGCTCAAGAAGGCGTGCGAGGCGGGCCTCGAGCTCGCGTCCGAGCCCGAAGCGACCGTCCACATCGGCCGGCTGAAGGCCTTCCTCGCGAAGATGCCGCGTGAAGAAGACGCCGGGCCGCCCATCACCGCGCCAGCCAGGCAAGCGCCCGTTCAGGTCGCGCCAGCTCCGGCTCCCGCGCCGCCGCCAGCTGCTCCCGTCGTCGCGCCCGCGCCTCCGCCTGCAGGGTTTCAAGCGCTGCCGGTGGCGCCGCAGCCGCCCGAGCCGCCCGAGGGCCAGGCCCCTGCAGCCGCAGCCACGAAGCTGCGCGAGACGGTGAAGGTCGATCTCGAGCGCGCGGACAACATGGTCGAGATGATCGGCGAGCTGATCATCGTCGAGTCGATGCTCAAGCACTCGCGCGAGCTGAGCACCCAGTCGCTGAACCTGCGCAACGCGCTCGGCCAGCTGGGGAAGATCTCTCGCGATCTGCAGAACGCCGCCATGCGCATGCGCACGGTGCCGGTGCATGGCGTCTTCCAGAAGATGGCGCGGCTCACGCGCGAGGTGGGCCGCAAGGCCGGCAAAGACGTGGTGCTGGTGACCACCGGTGAAGGCACCGAGATGGACCGCGCGATGGTGGAGCGGCTCGAAGACCCGCTCGTGCACATGGTGCGCAACGCGTGCGACCACGGCGTCGAGACGCCCGAGGTGCGCGCGGCCGCCGGCAAGCCACCCACCGGCGTGCTCACGCTGTCGGCGAGCCACAAGGGCGGCAGCATCATCATCGAGCTGTCTGACGACGGCGCCGGGCTCGACCGCGATCGCATTCTCGCGAAGGCCGTCGAGAAGGGCCTCGTGCAGAACCCCGCGGGCATGACCGACGCCGAGGTGTTTCAGCTCGTCTTCGCGCCCGGCTTCTCGACGGCCGCGAAGGTGACCGACATCTCGGGGCGCGGCGTCGGAATGGACGTGGTGAAGCGGAACATCGAAGGCATGCGCGGCCGCGTGCTCATCGAGTCGACGAAGGGCAAGGGCACCACCTTCAGGCTCGTACTGCCGCTCACGCTCGCCATCATCGACGGCATGCTGATCAAGGTGGGCTAGGAGCGCTACCTGGTGCCCAGCCTGTCGATCGTCGAGGCGCTGCAGCCCACCCGCGAGATGTTGTCGTCGATGGGTGAGCGCGACGAGCTGCTCTCGGTGCGCGGCCAGGTGATTCCGATTCTGCGGCTCTCGCAGCAGCTCGCCATCGAGGGCGCCCGGCAAGACCCGACGACGGCGCTCATCGTGGTCGTCGAGAGCGTCGGCAAACGCGTGGGCCTGCTCGTCGACGAGGTCATCGCGCAGCAGCAGGTCGTCATCAAGGCGCTGGGGCAGGGCGTCGGGCGCGCGGAGTTCTACTCGGGCGCCGCGATCCTCTCTGACGGCTGCATCGGCCTCATCCTCAACGTCGACAAGCTGTGCGGCCTCATCACCTACAGACACCGCGTCACCTCGGGTGACGCTCACCGCGAGGAGCAACGCTGATGGACACTCACGCAAACCCCGGGGCGGGCGCCGCCCAGCTCGAGTCGCTCGCGGGCAAGTACATGACGTTTCGGGTCGGAGGCGAGGAGTACGGCCTCGAGATTCTCAAAGTGCGCGAGCTGATCGGCCTGCTCGAGATCACCCGCGTGCCGCACGCGCCTCAGGGCGTGAAGGGCGTCGTCAACCTGCGCGGCAAGGTGATTCCCGTCGTCGACCTGCGCGAGCACCTCGGCATCGACGCCGCCAGCGCCTCGAGCCGGCCCGTCATCATCGTGGTGCAGCTGCAGACGCCCAACGGCCCCATCACCACGGGCGTGCTCGTCGATCAGGTGCTCGAGGTGCGCAACATCGCCTCGGCGCAGATCGAGCCACCACCGAGCTTCGGGCGCGGTGACGAGGCGACGCGCTTCATTCTCGGCATCGCGAAGAACGACAAACGCGTCGTCCTCTTGCTCGACATCGACCTCATCCTCTCCAGCACCAACCTGTCTCTCGCAGCCTGAAGGGTCACCACCATGTTCTCCAACCTGAAGCTCGGAACCAAGATCGCCCTCGGGTACGCAGCGGTGTTGATCGTGACGTCGATCGTCACCGCCTTCACGTTGTTCGAGGTGAGCCAACAGACCGTCATCGCCAACAGCCTGTCGATCGAGGTGGCGCCGACGGTGCAGATCGCCAACGACGTCGAGCGCGCGGTGCTCGCGGCGATGAAGGAGATGAAGTCGTACGAGTACACCCGCGACCCGCAGTTCCTGGCGAGCGCCAACAAGCACTTCGACAAGCTCGACCTCTCGCTGGCGGCCGCCGCGGCCCACTACAAGGCCTACCCGTCGCTCACCGCCTTCGGCGCGGCGTCCGAGAAGGTCTCGGGCCTCGCTGCCGACTATCGCGCGCTGGTGAAGAAGACAGAGGCGAACGTCACCGAGCGCAACAAGTCGAACGCAGAGATGAACGCTGCGGCGGCGAAGTTCGTCGAACAGGCAGAGGCCTACAAGCGCGCGCACAACGACGCAGAGATCAACCAGGTGATCCTCATCGCCACCCAGGCGCGCCTGGCCGCGTGGAAGGCGCAGGCCCTCGATGACGCGAAGTCGCTCGACGCCGCGCTCGAGAGCCTCGCCACCCTCGCGCAGAGCCTCGACAGGCTGAAGACCGCGAGCCGCGATCAGGAACTCTCGCGCCTGCTCGACACCATGATCGCCGCGGTGAAGGAGTACGCGGCCGAGGTGAAGGATGTTCAAGACACCATGGTCGAGGCCGACGCGCTGGCCGTCTCGCGCGGCGCCGTTGCCAACCAGGTGGTCGAAGGCGGCCGAACCGTCTCGGTCGAAGGCGTCGAGACGACGGTGAAAGAGAGCAAAGACGTCGCTGAGTCGCTCACCGGCGTGCGCTTCGCCGTCGCGGTCGGTCTGCTCATCGCGATTCTCATCGGCGCGACCCTGGCCGTCTTCGTCACCCGCAGCATCACCCTGCCGGTCAACCGCATCATCAACGGCCTGACCGCGAGCGGGGAGCAGGTCGCCTCGGCGTCGAGCCAGGTCTCGAGCTCGAGCCAGCAGCTCGCCAACGGCGCCAGCCAGCAGGCCTCGAACCTCGAAGAGGTGTCGAGCTCGCTCGAAGAGGTGACGTCGATGACGAGGCAGAACGCCGACAACGCCCGCAAGGCCAACGGCTCGGCCAAGGAATCTGCCGAGGCCGCCAACCGCGGCGCCAGCAGCATGGACCGTATGAACGAGGCGATGCAGAAGATTCGCAGCTCGGCCACCGAGACCGCGAAGATCGTCAAGACCATCGACGAGATCGCCTTCCAGACGAACCTGCTCGCCTTGAACGCCGCCGTCGAGGCCGCGCGCGCTGGTGAAGCCGGCAAGGGCTTCGCGGTCGTCGCCGAAGAGGTTCGCAACCTGGCCATGCGTAGCGCCGAGGCCGCCAAGACCACCGCCTCGCTCATCGAGGAGTCGCAGCGCAACGCCGAGAGCGGCGCCGCCTTGAGCGAGCAGGTCAACGGCATTCTGCGCGAGATCGTCTCGAGCGCGACGCAGGTGACGGGCCTCGTCGCCGAGGTCGCCACCGCGAGCGAGCAGCAGACCAGCGGCATCACGCAGATCAACACCTCGGTCAGCCAGATGGACCGCATCACCCAGGCGAACGCGGCCAACGCCGAAGAGTCGGCCTCGGCGAGCGAGGAGCTGTCGGCGCAGGCGGTCGAGCTCAACGACATGGTCGAGCAGCTCGCCCAGTTGGTGAACGGCGCGTCGGCGCAGGCCGCCATGTCGAGCAGCCGCAAGCCGCAGAAGAAGGCGCACCACGCTCAGGCGCACGCCGCGCCAGCGAAGGCCCGCGTCGAGAAGCCCGCCGCCGCGGCCCGTCGCGCTGCACCGGCTCCCGCCCCGGCGTCACACCAGGCCTTCGAGCAGCTGCAGTCGGCCCCGATGGACCCGAAAGACCTCATCCCCCTCGATGACAGCGAGCTGAAGCAGTTCTGAGTGTGACGCCATGCGCTCCTCGGTCTTCCGTGCCCTCTGCGACGTCGCCTACGAGCAGGCGGGCATCCGGTTGGGCGAGGAGAAGCTGGCCCTCGTGTCGGCGCGCGTGGGCAAACGCCTGCGCGCGCTGAACCTCGACGACGAAGCGAAGTACCTCGACGTGCTCAAGAGCGACGATGGCACCGAGCTGGTCGCCTTCCTCGACGTCATCTCGACCAACTTCACCTCGTTCTATCGAGAGCCCGCGCACTTCGACCGCCTGCGCGCCGAGCTCGAGCAGATGCTGCAGCGGGGCCAGCGGCAGGTGCGCATCTGGTGTGCGGCCTCGTCGAGCGGTGAAGAGCCGTACACCCTCGCCCTCACCCTCGAGAGCGTCTTCGCCAACACCGGCGTCGACTGGCGCGTGCTGGCCACCGACATCAGCACGAAGGTGCTCGCGCAGGCGAAGCAGGGCCGCTACCGCGAGGGCCAGCTCAAGAGCGTCAGCCGCGAGCAGCGCGCCCAGTACTTCCAGCGCGTATCGAAAGACGGCGAGGCCGTCTACGAGGTGGTGCCGTCGCTCAAAGCGCACGTGACGTTCGCGCGCCTGAACCTCGCCCGCCCGCCGTTCCCCATGCGGGGACCCTTCGACGCGATCTTCTGCCGCAACGTGATGATCTACTTCGACGCGCCGGTTCGGCAGGGCCTCGTCAATGAGATGGAGCGCCTCGCCCGCCCCGGAGCCCTCGTCGTCGTCGGCCACGCGGAGACCCTGAGCGGCCTCTCGACGGGCCTCGAGGTGGTGGTGCCCTCGGTGTACCGGAGAAGCGAGCCATGAAGCTCGTGACGGTCGACATCGCCGACATGCAGGTGAGCAACGAGCCCGACGCGGTGCTGGTGACCTACGCGCTCGGCTCGTGCATCGCGGTGATGGTGCACGACCCGGTTCGGCGCGCGAGCGGCATGATCCACTACATGCTGCCGCAGGCGAGCACGTCTCCCGAGAAGGCGAAGGTGAAGCCGTACATGTTCGCCGACACCGGCGTGCCCGAGCTGTTCCACGCGATGTACCGGCTCGGCTCGCAGAAGCGCGACCTGGTGGTGAAGGTGACCGGCGGCTCGGCGATGACGACCGGCGACATGTTCGAGATCGGCAAGCGCAACCACCTCATCTTGCGCAAGCTGTTGTGGAAGGCGGGCGTGCCCATCGCGGCCGAAGACGTCGGCGGCACGGTGTTTCGCACGGCGAGGTTGTTCAACGACACCGGCCTCGTTCGCATCAAGACCGAAGCCACGGAACACGAGCTGTAGGGAGCGACAATGAGCTACTCCATTCTCGTCGTCGACGACTCCCCGCTCATCCGCAAGATGATGAAGCGCACGCTGGGCCTCTCGACCCTCGATCTCGGCACCGTCTTCGAGGCGACGAACGGGCGTGAAGCCCTCGCCGTGCTCGAGAAGGAGTGGGTCGACGTGGTGCTCGCCGACATTCACATGCCGGTGATGACGGGCTCAGAGCTCATCGAGCTGATGTCGCGCGACGAGCTGCTCGGCAAGATCCCCGTCGTCGTCATCTCGGCCGAGCGCAGCGAGCCAGCCCTCGACCGCCTCAAGCAGCTCGGCATCTGCGCGCACCTGATGAAGCCGTTCACGCCCGAGCAGGTGCTCGAGACCATCAACCACGTGCTCGACCAGGCCGCCGAAAGGAGCCACGCATGAGCCAGACCCTTCGACCCGCGCAGCTCGCCGAGGTGACCCGCTCGGTGCTGGGCGACGCGGCCTTCTTGTTCTGTGACGACGCCGACGACGCCGGAAGGCTCGATGGCCGGTTCGCCGAGGCTACCATCGAGTTCGACGCGCCCAGCCCCGGCCGGCTGGCGCTGCGGTTGCCCTGGCCGCTCGCCGTCGAGGCCGCCGCCAACCTGCTGGGCTGCGAGCGTGAAGACCCCGACGCCGACGCGAACGCGCTCGCGGCGGTGGGCGAGCTGCTCAACATGATCTCGGGCCCCGCGCTCGAGGCGTGGTTCGGCGCCTCGGCGAAGTGGGCGCTCGGCGTGCCTGCGACGCGGGGCTACGACGGCGCCCTGCCCACGCAAGCCCCAACGGGTGAGCTGGTCGGCTTCGTCGTCGACGGTGCGCGCATCGAGCTCGAGGTCGTCGAGACGGGAGCGGGTCATGATTCGCGTGCTGATCGTTGACGACTCGTCGGTCGTCAGGCGCATGTGCTCCCGAATCCTCTCGGAGGCCGAGGGCATCGAGGTCGTCGGCACCGCGCCCGACCCGTACGTCGCGCGCGACCTCATCGTGAAGCTCAAGCCCGACGTGATGACGCTCGACGTCGAGATGCCGCGGATGGACGGCATCACCTTTCTGCGCAAGCTGATGAAGCACTACCCGATGCCCGTCATCGTGGTGTCGACGCTCACTGCGAAAGGCGGCGAGGTGGCGCTCGAGGCGATGTCGGCCGGCGCCGTCGACGTGGTGTGCAAGCCCAGCAACGACAACGCGCTCACCGACATGGCCGTCGCGCTCGTCGATGCGGTGCGCAGCGCGTGGCATGCGCGCGGCCGACTCAACCGCCCGCTGCCGACGAAGCAGGTCGAGCACGTGCAGCGCACGGTGGCGAGCAGCGCGTCGCTCTCGCTCATCGCCATCGGCGCATCGACCGGCGGCACCGCGGCCATCGAGTCGATTCTGCAGGCGATGCCTCCAGACACGCCCGGCATGGTGATGGTGCAGCACATGCCCGCCTTCTTCACGAAGTCGTTCGCCGACCGCCTCGGCAAGATGTGTCGCGTGCGCGTGCGGGAGGCGCAAGACGGCGAGCTGGTCGAGCCAGGCCTCGCGCTGCTGGCGCCGGGAGACCGGCAGATGGTGGTGCGCCAATCGGCGCGCGGCTTCATGGTGAGCGTGCTCGACGGCCCCCGCGTCTCGGGGCACCGGCCCTCGGTCGACGTGCTCTTCCGCAGCGTGGCGCGCGCCGCCGGCAGCAAGGCGCTCGGCGTCATCCTCACCGGCATGGGCGCCGATGGCGCGCAGGGCATGGTCGAGATGCGCAAGGCCGGCGCGAAGACGCTCGGCCAGGACGAGGAGTCGTCGGTCGTCTACGGCATGCCCAAGGTGGCCTTCGAGCTCGGCGCCGTCGAGCGCCAGGTGCCGCTCTCGCTGATGCCGCACCACATCCTCGCGTCACTCTGAGGCGTTGACAGTGTCAGGCCGGCGAGATGAGACGGGCGCATGGCCGCTGACTTGAAGACGCAGGTGCTCGACGCGAGCGTGCAGCTCATCGCCGAGCAGGGGCTGGCGGGGTTGTCGATGCGTGAGGTGGCGCGGCGCGCGGGCGTCAGCCACCAGGCGCCGTACCACTACTTCGACGACAAGGAGTCCATCGTCGCGGCGCTCGTCGAGCGGGGCTTCACCATGCTGGCCGCGCGCATGGAGTCGGTGGCGAAGGGCAAGGGCTCCGTCACGCAGCGGCTGGCGAAGACGGGGCGCGAGTACGTCACCTTCGCGCTCGAGCAGCCCGTGTACTTCAGGCTCATGTTCCGGCCCGAGCTCGCGAAGCTCGAGCGGTTCCCCGAGGCGGTGGCCGCTGGTGCGCGTGCGCTGGCGGTGCTCGAGGCGCTCGTCGAAGAGCGCTGCCTGGGTCAGCGGGTCGCGCCTGCGAAGCGTGAGGCGATGGTGTCGATGCACTGGGGCATGGTGCACGGCCTCTCGTCGCTGCTGCTCGACGGCGTGCTGGGCCAGAAGTTCGTCAGCGCGCAGGACCGCGAGCGGCACGTGAACCAGGTGATGGAGCTGTTCACCGAGCTCGCCGACTGACACGGCAGGGGCTGGTGATTGACTGGCCCGGCCGTCGCGCTCGTCACGGCGCTTCGTGGCGGAGAACGAGCCGTCGTTCTCGGGTGAAGCGGCTCAACGCGAACAGTCGAGCGCGGTCACCACGCCCCGCACCGAGCCCAGCGCCTCGAAGTCGAGCGCGAGGTCGACCTCGACGCCGCCATCGACCACGCGCGGCGTTGGCAGCACGCCAGCGTCGATGAGCACCTGCTGAGCGACTTGCTGACCGACGCGCTTCCCGCTGACGTCGAGGGTCACGGTCTGGGTCGGCGACTTCGGGCGGCGTGGGAGTGCCCGAATCGCCACCTCGACATCGGGCTGTTGGCGACCGCCGCATTGGGCTGGAACCGACGAGAGGGTGAGCGCCCACGAGCCAGGCCTGCCATCGAACTCGCGTTGAAACGTCGCGCCCCGCACCTGTACGGGTTCGCCCGAGACGGTGACGAGCGGCGGCTTCGAGAGCTCGAGACCAGCGCGCGGGCGATCGCCACAGCCCTTGACAGCGATGGCACCGCTCAGCTCGAGCGACTTCACGACGTTCGAGGTCATGAAGTTCACCTTCGTTGCGAGCTCGACGCGACCATTGGCTCCGCGTCGAACGGCCGGCTCGAGCTTCACCGTCGACGTCGGGTCAGCGCCTGCGCCGTGCGGCCAGCTCGCCCACGTCACTCGCCACGTCTCGGTCGCGGGCCGGCTCCACCCGAAGCGCTTCTGCGCGTCGACCGGCTCGATGAGCATCGGCGCGACGACGAGCTCGACGAGCAGGCCTGCGTTCCAGAGTTCGTCACAGCCCAGCGCGCGTTCCGAGAGCCGAAGGGAGACGGCTCGTTCGCCGTTCGTCCACGCCAGCGCGTGTGTGAGGCGCACGGGTTTTCCGTCGATGGCCGCGGTGAGCGGTCGACCGGCGTGGGCCACGAAGCCGAAGAGCGAACACACGAGCGCGGCGCGAAGCATGCTCGTTCAACCCTGTCGTCGGCCTGGGTGTGCAACCTCATCGAGGAAGGTGCCGAGCACGACCCAGCGGCGGGCGTGACGCTCCTGCTTCGGCTTCGCGTGCAGCGGCGTCGTGTAGTGCCAGAAGGGCAGCCGGTAGCAGGTGACGCCGCCGACGGTGACGACCGACTGCTCTTCGCTGAAGTGGCCATCGCGCTCATAGATGAGTGACTGCGAGATGACCCCGCTCGTGCAGAACGTGAGGTGCAGGTCGGTGTAGCCATCACGCGCGTCGGCGTCTTCGGGGTGATGGTCGTTGTGCGGGCCGGCGTAGTCGCCCGGGCCGTAGCAGAGCACCTGGGTGCCCCAGCCGCGTCGCAGCGCGCGCCCAGCGAGGCGTCGGGCGAAGGCGTAGTAGCTCTCGCTGGCGAGCATCGTGTGCAGGCCGATGTCGCCCGCGCGTTGAAAACCCTTCGAGCGACGTGACGAGAACGTGGCCGTGCGGACCCGCACCGTCTTCGGCAGCAGCTCGCCGTAGTCGTGCTGCATGCCTGTGATGGTCCAGGGAGGAATCGGGTCCTCCATTGGCGTGAGCGTGTCTTTGAGCGTTCGGTCGAGCAGCGCGGTGACGGCCTTCGCCTGCTTCGCGTCGAGCAGACCGTTCGCTGCGAGGAAGCGGTCGTTTCCCAGTGACAGGGCGCGACGACCGTCGAGCACCGCACGCCCGGTGGGAGACAGGAGCGCTTCGAACTCGTCTGGGAATCGTCGCATCACCGCCTCCAGCAGCGGCCGTTGGCCGAGAGTTCGAGCAGTCCCGTCCACGGAACGACTCCCGATTCTTCTTCGCCCCTCCACACGATGCCCATGTTCGTCACCTCGATGAGGCTGTACGGACTGCCGGGTCGCAGGTCGAGCGGAGCCGGAGCGTCGCCAGTGGCGGCCCGTGGAATCTTGAAGCCGAGCCCCAAAGCGTGTCGAGGATCGAAGACGAGCGTTGCGCCACTCCCTTCGTTTGCGACGCGAACGTGCTCAGCGACGTCTTCGCTTGGCAGCTCGAAGATCGACATGCAACCGGTCGGGCGCTCTCCGCACGCTTCGACGACGCGCTTGAGTGACGCGGGGGCCG
Source organism: Myxococcaceae bacterium (assembly GCA_040275325.1). GTDB lineage: Bacteria > Myxococcota > Myxococcia > Myxococcales > Myxococcaceae > Xiheimicrobium. The sequence continues at coordinate 18,079 of JBEOKA010000052.1, forward strand.
TCTCGGTGACCGCAGCGCGAGCACTCGCGCAGTCGCCATTCGCGAGGTGGCGATAGATGACGGGATCGAACGGCTGCCGGCTCGCAGCGGACATCGGCAGGTTGAAGACGGGTCGCAAGACGCCAGCAACATCGGACTGTGGCCGCGTGTACCCGTAGGAGATGCAGAAGCTCGCGACGATCAGCACAGCTTGCGCCAGCGTGAACGGAAAGCCGGCGGGCGGAGCGGGAATCGGCCAGGACGGGACCTGTCCCAATCGACGAAGTCGCTCGACCAGATCGCGATGCGTCGCCTTGATGGTGAGTACCGCCGGCGAGCAGTTGGCTTCGGAGAGCCGCTCGAGTGCGGCCGCGAGGTCGCTTGGGTTGGCGTGGTCGTCCGCGCGATCTTCGTCCTGTCTGAGCAGCTCGCTCGACCTGGCCGAGTTGACGAACAAGCCCAGCGCGAGAACACAAACCACAGCGCCGAGCGCGGGCGCCATCGCGAGCACGAGGAAGGCGGCCCACGGTGCGGCAGCGATTCCCAGCCGCAGGAGCAGAGCGAGCCCGCTCCAACTCGCGCGGTGACCGGCCTCATGAGCAGCCACAGCACTCAGCTGGCGCTGGTCGAGAACCTCGAGCGCTCGGGTCGTCACGACCATCGTTTGCCAGGTCATGATTCCCTGCACCCATGCCGAGGGCATGACGACGATGCTGCGAACCTGGTCTGGTGCGGGAAGCGCCGCGCGAAGAACTCGCTCCAGCTCTGCAGGGAGCGGCCGAAAGCCAAAGCACCGCCCCGGCACACCGCGCACCGTCAGCCCAAAGAAGCTGGCCAGCACGAGCGCCCCCGCAGCGCCCACGCCCAGCAGGCGCCACGGCCCCGGCAGTGCCACCACGCACGCTGCGATTGCTGCCTCGGTCAGCGCCCATGTGAAGACTGGCCACAGCGGACTCTGGCGACCGAGCTGTCGACGCTCGATGAGTCTCGTCACCAGCGGGAGTGTGAGTCGGCAGAGTCCGATGGCCGCGAAGGCCTGAACCCAGCGCTGGTTTGGCTGCGCGACGAGGATGAACGTGATGACGCCAAGCCACTGCCACGTCACCGCGAAGCCGAGCACGGCCTGGCTGATGGGAAAGACGAGGCGCGCGCGTTCGGTCCAGTGCTGAGCCGGGTCGAGCTTCGGCCAGCCACGCGCGAGAGACAGCCACGCGAGGAGCAGCCCGGTTGCGAGAAAGATGAGGGCTCCGCGCGCGACGACGAGGTCAGCCGCCTCGAACGAGGGCACGTCAGTTCGGCGTGGCGACGGCGCGCAGCATGTCGAGCGACTCGAGCGCCTTGCCTGCACCCATCACGACGCTCGAGAGCGGGTCTTCGGCGAGGAACACCGGCAGGCCCGTCTCTTCACGCAGCAGGGTGTCGAGGTTCTTGAGCAGCGCTCCACCACCGGCGAGCACGATGCCCCTGTCAGCGATGTCACCGGCGAGCTCGGGTGGCGTGCGCTCGAGCGTCATCTTCACCGCGTCGACGATGCCGTTCACCGGCTCGGCCAGCGCGTCGCGAATCTCGTCGCTCGTGATGGTCAGCGTCCGGGGCACACCGGCCACGAGGTCGCGGCCCTTGATCTCCATCGTCATCGCTTCATCCGTCGGGTACGCGGTGCCGATGCCCATCTTGATGAGCTCGGCCGTGCGCTCGCCGATGAGCAGGTTGTACTTGCGCTTCACGTACTGAATGATCGCCTCGTCGAGCTTGTCGCCGCCGACGCGCACCGACTTCGAGTACACGATGCCCGCGAGCGAGATGACGGCCACGTCGGTCGTGCCGCCGCCGATGTCGACGATCATGTTGCCCGACGGCTCGGTGACGGGCAGCCCGGCGCCGATGGCCGCGGCCATGGGCTGCTCGATGAGGTGCACCTCGCGCGCGCCCGCGTTCTCGGCGGCCTCACGCACGGCGCGGCGCTCGACCTCGGTGATGCCCGAAGGAATGCCGATGACGATGCGCGGCTTCACGTTGAACTTCCGCTGGTGCGCGCGCTGAATGAAGTACTTCAGCATCGCCGCGGTGATCTCGAAGTCGGCGATGACGCCGTCTTTCATCGGGCGAATGGCGACGATGTTGCCCGGCGTGCGACCGAGCATCTCTTTCGCCTCTTTGCCGACCGCGAGCACCTTCTTGCCGCCGCGCGCGTCTTGCTGAACGGCCACCACCGACGGCTCGTTCGACACGATGCCGATGCCGCGCACGTAGATGAGGGTGTTGGCAGTGCCGAGATCGATCGCGAGATCGCGGGAGAACAGCGTGTGCAGCCAGTCGAACATGGGCGGCCCTTTTCGCAACGCGGGGACACGAGACGTTGCAGTGTCAACAGAATACACTGTTTGCGAACTTCACGCCAAGTGAAGACAAAGCGATTCCAGTCACTTCGCGCGCCGGCCGCGGCTGATCGGCCTCAGCGGCGACGCAGGCGCTTCAGATCACGACTGCTTTTGGCCGCGCAGGTGTGCGAGGGAGCCCCCATGACGCCGTGGAAAGTGATCGATCGCGCTCCGCTCCCGAAGGGCGGAGAGCTGCAGCTGGCGCAGCGCGGAGATGAGTGGGTGGTGCGCCTGGGCGGGCACACGCTGATGTCGTCGCGCGCGCATGACTCCGAAGAGACGCTCGCGTCGTGGGCGATGGAGCGCGTCGCCGAGCCTCGCGACATTCTCATCGGCGGCCTGGGCCTGGGCTTCACCGTGCGCGCGACGCTCGACCGCGTGCCGCCCGAGTGCCGCGTCATCGTCGTCGAGCTCTCGAAGCAGCTGGTGGAGTGGAACCGCACGCACCTGGCCGACCTCGCGAAGCGGCCGCTCGACGACGCCCGCGTGCGCATCGTCGAAGACGACGTGATGAAGCGCATCGAGGCGGCCTCGAAGGCGTACGACGCGATTCTGCTCGACGTCGACAACGGGCCCTCGGCGCTCACCACCGGCGGCAACAAGAAGCTGTACGGCACGAAGGGCGTGGCGGCGTGTCATCGCGCGCTCAAGCTGGGCGGCGTGCTCGCCGTCTGGTCAGCCGGCCCCGATGAAGACTACGTGCGCGTGCTCGAGAAGCTGCACTTCGAGGTCGAGGTGAAGCGCGTCACGGCGCGTGGGCCCTCGGGCGGCGCGTCGCACGTGCTGTTCTTCGGCAAGAAGACCGCTCCGTCTCGAAAGCCGCGCACGGAGGGCTGATGCGCGTTCACCTCGTCGACGGCACGTGGGAACTCTTTCGTGCGCACTACGCGCCGCGGCCCTCGCACGTCGCGCCCTCGGGGAAAGACCTGAAGGCCACCGTCGGCGTGGTGGGTTCGCTGCTCGGCCTTCTCTCCGATTCCGACGAGGCCGTCACGCACCTCGCGGTCGCCTTCGACAACCCGATTCGTTCGTTCCGCAACGACCTGTTCGATGGCTACAAGACCGACGCGGGCATCGAGCCGTCGCTGTACGCACAGTTCGACGACGTCGAGCGTGCGGTCGCGGCGCTGGGCATCACCGTCTGGTCGATGAAGGACTTCGAGTGTGATGACGCGCTCTCGACGGCGGCCGCGCGCTTCGCGAAAGACGCGCGCGTGACGCAGGTGCGGGTGATGACGCCCGACAAAGACCTGGGCCAGGTGCTCTCGGGCGAGCGCATCGTGCAGGTCGACCGCATGCGAAAGCGGCTCTTCACCGAGGCGACGCTGCGCGCCGAGCGCGGCTTCGGGCCACAGAGCATTCCCGACTTCCTCGCGCTCGTCGGCGACACGGCCGACGGCATTCCCGGGCTCGAGGGCTTCGGCGAGAAGGGCGCGGCGGCGGTGCTGTCGGCGTATCCACACCTCGAAGACATTCCCGACGACGGCGCGGCGTGGAAGGTGAAGGTGCGTGGCGCCGAGAAGCTGGCAGCGACGCTCGCGGCACATCGGAAAGAGGCGACGCTGTACCGCACGCTCGCGACGCTTCGCTACGACGCTCCGTTGAAGGAGTCGCTCGACGAGCTCGAGTGGAAGGGCGCTCCGACGCAGACGTGGCGTGCGTGGTGCACCGAGGCGGGCGTCGAGAAGTTCGTCGACCGGCCGCGCCGTTTCGTGTGAGAGCGGCGCATGCGCTCCTTTCTGCTTTCGTTCCTGTTGATGACTGCCTGTGGCGCGACGACGGAGATGACTCCGAGCGCCGCGGTGACGTGCCCACGCAGCGCCCTCGACACCGGCAGCCCGACGCTGTGTATCTGGACCACACTCGATTGCTCCGACGGCAACCGCTACGCCGCGGGCTGTCAGACCAACGGCATGGGCGGCTGCACCTGCGCTCGCAACGGCAACTCGGTGATGAAGACGTTCACCTCGACGACCTGGTGCACCGACTCGGACGCAACGCGTCTGAAGGCCTTGCGAGAGCAGTGCGGTTTTCCGCTCTGAGGCGTCAGCGCTTCGTCGACAGCCCGCCGATGGCCTCGCGGGTCGCGCCGCCCAGCGCCGTTCCGTTGAACGTGACGTTGCCCGAGACCCCGGCCCCGACGCCGACCGCCGCGCCGGCTTCTGCACCGAGCCCGACCTCTCCTGTCTCGGCGTCGTAGCCGGCTTTCACTTCGGCCTTCGCGCCCGCGCCAGCCCAGGCCTCGAAGCGAACGCCTGCGCCGAGCAGCTCGGTGCCACCCGCAGCCAGCGCGAGGCGTTGCTCGAGGCCAGCCCTGGCTCCGGCGAACACCTCGACGCCGGCAGAGAGGCCCTTGAGGCTCGCGCCCACGTTCGCCGCGCCGCGTGCGCCGACGAAGGCGAACGTGTCGGTCGTCGACATCATGCCGATGGGGCCAACCAGCTGGTTGTGGAGCTGGCTGCTGTGACGGAACGACGCGCCGGCTTCGATGAGCGTGTTGGCTCGCACCCCCAGGATGTCGGCCGAGGCGATGGCCGCCCCGCGCACACCGACCTGAGCCTGCATCTTCCCCGTCATCCACGTCTCGGAGCCGCGCTCGTCACCCTCCTGCGAGTACAGCTCGGCCCCCGCGAAGCCTTCAGCGCCGACCGAGCCCCCGAGCAGGCCCGCTTCTGCGAAGACGCGGCCCCGAACGCCAGCGAAGGCATCACCGGTCTGCTCGCGGTCGTCGTTGCGGTACTTCGACTTCGCGCCGGCTTCTGCTTCGAGGCCGATGGCCGCCGACGCCGTTCGTTTCGAGACCTCGCCGAAGAGCCGGCCACGCACGCCGCTGCGGTCGGGCGACGACGTGTCGAAGCCGGCGAGCGTGGGCTTGCGGGCGCCATGGTCGAAACGTCGCGGAGCGGTCGTGCTGTCGTCGACGCCAATCGACTTGCCCCAGCCTGACGAGCTGCCCACCACCTCGAGCACCGGCATGCCGACGGCTTTGGCCTTCGACACGAAGGCGTCGACCTCGGGGCGCGCGGTCTGCTTCACCTGCTCGGCCGTGCGTGCGGCCTGCTCGAGGGTGCTGCGGGGAAGCTGAACAGAGGGGATGCGGGCGGGAATCTTCATGCAGAAGAGACCGTCGAAGGCCCCGTCTTGGGTCATGGTCATTTCGACGACCGTGGCGTTCAGGGCGCGCGCGCCGTCAGCCCGAGCATCACCGGCAATGACACCGGTGGCACGAAGCGGCGCGCGTCGAGGCCTTCGGCTCCGCGCGGCGTGAACCAGCGCGTCGGTCGAAACCCATTCGCGTACGGGTATTCACGCAGCAGCTCGAGCCGAAGCCCCGACGACGCGACGGCCGTGACGATGTCGCCGACCGTGTGTTGCCAGCTGTGCGCGCGAGTCGGGTTCTGCGTGCTGGAGGTGGAGACGTGCCCCGAAGGAGAGAGCGCTCCAGCGGCCTCGCCGACGTAGTTCGACACCGGTTCGTCGAAGTCGCGGCCTGGCGCGAAGTAGGGGTCTTTGAACGCGCCGCCTTCGCCGAAGCTCCACACGAGCGGGTGAAACTCGAGCCCGACGAGCCGGCCGTTCGGTGACAACACGCGCGCGCACCCGTTCATCAACCGCGGCAGGTCGTCGAACCAGCCGAGCACGCCGTACGAGAAGAAGACGACGTCGAAGCGCTCGGCAGTCGTCTCGAAGAAGGCGTTCGCCTCGGAGCGGAGGAAGGTCGCCGCCAGCCCCGACTCCTTCGAGAGCGCCGTCGCGAAGGTGATGGCCTCGTCACTCAAGTCGACACCCGTCACCACCGCGCCGTGTTGCACCAGGCTCAACGAGTCCTGCCCGGCGTTGCAGCACAGGTGGAGCAGGCGTTTGCCCTTCACGTCACCGAGCAGCTCGAGTTCGTCGGGGAACAACGTCGACCCACCGCCACGCAGGAACGCGGCCTGCTCGTGCTTGTGCGCGTTGTGCTGCCTCGTCGCGAAGTTCCATGAGGCGCGCGTGTCGTCGAGCTGCTCGGGCGTCACAGGTCGCTCACGAACTTCAGCGGCGTGCCGCGGTTCGCGCCCGGTCGGTCTTTCGTGGAGATGGTCCACACGTCGACGTCGGGGTCGTCGTCGAGGTTGGCGATGCAGCCGACGACGAGCTGACAGTCGGGGCAGGTGCCTTCGATGCCGAGCAGCGCGCGCGCCTCGGGTGGGAACTTGGGCAGCAGGTCTTCGACGGTGATGTTGCGCTTCGGCGTATCGGGTCCGTAGCCCACGGAGTCCTTCGGCAGCGGTGAGGGCTTGTCGTCTCGGCGCGTGACGTCTCCGACCTTGTCGAAGAGGTAGAGGTACCGATTGCCCGGCCCCGGCGCGAAGCCGAGCTCGTGTGGGTGTGTGGTGTATCGGAGTTGCTGCGACTGAAACCCGAACTCGAGCGCCATGATCTGCCGCAGCGTCGAGCGGCACTCGTGGTCGCGCTTCGGCCCTCGCACCAGGTTGCAGCCAGTCGTCGTCAGCAGCAGGAGCAGAATCGCGCGCTTCACGCCGCCGTCGTAACCGCTTCCGCCAGCTTCTTCACCCGCTTCGTCAGCACGTTGGGGAACTCCTCGGCCACCTGACCCTGGCCCCACATCGCCTCGACGGTCGGCCCGTTCTCGGTGCGGGTCTCTCGGAAGAGCCAGTTCGCCCACTCGAAGAACCAGACGCGCCGGCCGATGCGGTAGTACCAGCGCTGCGCCGAGCGCAGCTTCTCGTCTCGATGAAAGAGCCGCTTCAGCGCCGTCGGCCGCAGCTGCATGCCGACCTCCATCGCCTTCACGAACGAGATGACGAGCCACGGCGGCAGGTGCCGTGTCTTCAAGACCTGATGTTTGTAGTCCCACCGGCGCTGGTCGGTCTGAATCACCTGCCGGCCCTTCGCTTCGTCGAAGAACGCCGTCCACCGGTGGGGGGTCACGTAGAGCAATTGCACCTGGTCTGGGTCCATGTGGAGCAGCTGCTTGAAGCCACGCCAGTAGTCGCGCGCGCGCTCCTCTTCGAAGCCGACGACCCACGTCGCGAGCGAGAGCATGTCGTGTTCACGCAGGAGCCGAATCGCCTCGAAGTCGACGGTGGTGGTCGAGCCCTTCTTGATGCGCTCGAGCGTGGCTTCGTCGGTGCTCTCGGTGCCGAGGAGAAATCGGGAGACGCCCGCCTTCTTGTAGAGGTGCAGCAGATCGGCGTCGCGCACGATGTCGCCCGCGCGCGTCGAGCCGACCAACTCGACATCGACGTCCTCGGCGATGAGCGCTTCGCAGAACTCCTTCCATGCCTTGCGCTGGGAGGTCGGGTTCTCGTCGGCGAGGTTGACGATTTGAACGCCATGCTCGCGATGCAGCCGCGCGATCTCCTGCGCGAACTTCTTCGGGTCGCGGTGACGCCAGCGAGTCCAGAAGCCGCGTTGCCCGCAGTAGCTGCACAGGTGTGGACAGCCGCGTGAGAACTGCATCACCACCGCGCGCTTCTTTCCCCAGTAGTGGTACCGCGAGAAGTCGATGAGCTCCCAGCCGACCCGGTACGCGTCGAGGTCGACGATGGCCGGCGCGTCGGGCGTCGAGAACGGGGTTCCGAGTTTGCGAAAGGCGAGCCCCCGAACCTGCTCGAGCGCCGTGCCGTGCTCGAGCGCATTCATCACCTTCACGGCCGTGTCTTCACCTTCACCGCGCACGATGACGTCGACCTGCGGCTGCTGCGAGAGCACCTCACGCCAGTGGTACGTGGGGAACACGCCGCCGTAGACGATGCGAATCGCTGGAGCCCGTTCACGAATCGCCTTCGTCAACGCCGCGATGGTGGGGTGCGCCGAGGTCGAGCCTGCGTGACCGACGAGCAGCGCCTCGGGTGCGCGCCGGCACACCTCGTCGACAATGGTCTCGTGCGGCAGGTTCGTGAGGTCGGCATCGAGCAGCTCGACTTGATGGCCTGCGTCGAGCAGCGGGCCTCCGATGCTGAGCAGCCCGAGCGGTGGCAGGTGGTCGTCGGGAACGCAGCGGCTGCCGATGGCGGTGTGGGGCGGGTTGAGCAGGAGGATTCGCATGTGCCGAGGGTACGCATCGGCCAGGCCGGTGCTTTCCCCAGGTCTGGCGAACGGTCGAAACCGCAGGTGACCGGTCACTGCTTCGTCGAGAGCCACTGCTCGGCGCGCCGGCGCTCCTGCTCGATGAGGGGCAGCGTCGTCGTGGCGAGGTTCTCTTTCGCGGCCGTCACCAGCACCTGCGCGCGCTTCGGGTCGGTGATGGCCGTGCCGAGCGCCAGCTGCACGCGGCCCTTCTCGAACGGGGGCAGGTCGTCGCTCAGCGTCAGCGCGAGCTCGAGGTCGTCGACCCGCGGCGCCGTGCCCAGCGCGAGGCCGGCCTGGTGCCGCGCGAGCAGCGCCATCGCGTACACGGGGTGTTTCGGGAACGACTCGGCGAAGACGCCGAGGGTGTTCTCGGCCACCTCGAAGGCATGGCGGGCGTCACCCTGCAGCAGGTGCGCGAAGGCGAGGTCGGTGGCGGCGATGGCGACGCCGCGGCTCTTCGGGCCGTTCGCGGCGCTCAGCGTGTCGACGGCCGCCGTGAGCGCCTGCACCGCCGGCGGCAGGTCGAGCCCGTAGAGGAAGTCGTCTCCGAGGTTCTGGCGAATGATGGCGGTCTCGGGGTGGGCGAGCCCGAACCCGGCTTCAGCACCCTCGAGCGCGCGGCGGTGGGCATCGATGGCGCCCTTCAAGTCGCCGCTCATCGCCATCGTGTTCGCGAGCACCGACAACATCGCCGAGGTGCGCCGGTCTTTCGGGCCGTACGCGAGCTCACGTCGTCGCACGGCGTCTTCCAGCAGCACCTTGGCTTCGGCGTAGCGGCCCTTGTCGCTCAGGCTCGAGCCGCGGGAGCTGATGACGTCGGTGAGCAGCCGCACGTCGTCGATTCGTTCACAGGCGCCGAGCGCGAGCTCACTCAGCGCGAGCACCTGGTCGGTGTGGCCCAGGTTGTATTCGACGGCCAGCAGGTCAGACCACGCGAAGCAGCGCGATCGATCGTCGTGGACGACCTCTGACAGCCGAATGGCCTCACGCAGGGTGGTGGCCGCCAGCTCGAACTCGCCGACGAGGCCATGAATGCCGCCGAGCAACGTCTTCGCCGCCGCGCGCAGGTGCGGGTCCTTCGAGCGCTCGGCGATGGCGTTCGCCTCTTTCGCGAGCTCGAGAGAGGCCTGGTACTTGCCTGACGCCGCCAACGCGCGCGTCGCGGCGACCTTCTCGTGAAACGCCTCCGCTTCGGCAGGAACGACCGCGGTGACCTCGGGAGAGACGGCCGTGCACTCGAGCGGCGAGCGCAGCTGTTGCGAGGCGGCGCTGGCGTGCAGCACGACGCCCACGTCGGCATCGTTCAGCTGCGCCACCAGCGCGCGCGCGTCGAGCACGTTCTCTTCGAGGCAGGCGAGCTGCCGGGGCAGGGTGGGTGAGGGGCCGCGCGAGAAGAAGCTGACGGCGCAGACCTTCGAGCGCGCCTCGTCGAAAGCGCGCTGCCAGGCGGCCAGGTTCGCGTCGACGCGAGAGAACGTCTCGGCCGCATACGAGAGCTTCGTTCGGTCGAAGGCGGCGCGCGCGGCGTCACGGGCCGTCGCGGTCCACGGGGTGCTCAAGGCCGACGCCTCACACTGCGCGGCGGTGGCGCGCTGGCCTCCCGCGCCGAACGCGAGGAGCGCGAACGTCGAGGTCAGGGCGACGGCAGCGACGACCCACCGCCACCGCGCCGCTCTCGCCGAACGCAGCGCCGCGAGCAGCTCGCGCATCGACGGGAAGCGGTCGGCAGGGTTCGTCGACAGCGCGCGCTCGACGACCCGACGAACCGAGGCTGGCGCGCTCGAGCGCTTTCGTGGCGCCTGCCCTGGCATCGAGCCCGTCAGCGCTTCGTTCAGGCTGACCGCGAACGCGTACTGGTCGCTCTTCGCGTCGCACGTGGCGCCTTTGCGCTGCTCGGGCGCGAGGTACGCCTCGGTGCCCCGCACCACGCCGCCTTCACCCGTGCCACCGACGCTCGCGAGGCCGAAGTCGGTGACGCGCACGCGCTCGTCTTTGCCGACCAGCACGTTCCCCGGCTTCACGTCGCCGTGCACGATGCCGGCCTGATGCGCCGCCGAGAGGCCTGCGCCTGCTTCGAGGAAGAGGTCGACGATCTGCTCCCACGTGCGCGGCGCCGAGTCGAGCCACTGCCGCAGCGTGCGCCCCACGACGAGCTCCATCGCGATGAAGGTCTGCCCGTCGGCTTCGATGACGTCGTACACGGGCACGACGTTCGGGTGCGCGAGCTGCGCCATGATGCGCGCCTCTGAGAGCAGCTGCTGCACGTCTCCGCGCCGCTCACGCACGCACTTGAGCGCGACGTGCCGGTCGAGCCGCGAGTCGTACGCGAGATAGACGAGGCCCATGCCGCCGGCGCCAAGGGGCTGCTCGAGCGAGAAGTGGCCCACCTTCGTGCCGCGAGGGAGCACGGTGTCGGGGCCCGGCGCTTTGTCTGCGCTGAAGCTCGAGCCCGTCGTCGAGAACATGGCTCGCGCGATGGCCGAGAGCAGCTCACGACACGACGCGCATTGGTCGACGTGCGCCTCGATGCGCGCGCGCTCCGAGGGTTCGACGAGGTTGGCCGCGTACTCGCCTGCGAGCTCTGGCGCGACGTGCGGTTCGGTCACGGCACCTTGCTCACCACGGCCTTGCGCCCGCCGCCCACACGGAACTTCGAGTCGGGCTGGAAGCTGACCGAGGGCTCGAGCGCGACGGTCTTCACGGAAGAGGAAAGCCCTTCCAACTGTGCATCGAGGAGCGCACGTCGAGCGGCTGGCCCGAGGCGTTCGAGCCGCAAGGTCGCGACGTCATCGATGTCCTTGTTCAGGCTCAGGTCCCAACCGGCCGGCAGCCCCGCGGAGTCTGCTGCACAGACCGACACGCGCGGAAGGTACGGCAGCGCAGCGCGCAGCTCGGCGACCGACGGCATCTCGGCGTTCGCTCCTTCACCGTTCTCTTCGTCCCACTCGTACGTCGGCGTCCACGCGCGGCAGATGCGAACGTGCTCGAGCGCGAGCCAGGTGCTCGTCGGCAGCTTCAGCTTCGAGACGTCGGCGTCTGCGATGGTGAGTGAGAGTGACTTGAGGCTCTTCAGCGGGAGCGCGCGCAGGGCGTCGAGCTCGGCCATCGAGACCGAGACCTGCAGCGACTCGAGCCGCGAGACGCCTTCGAAGTCGGCGAGCGCGAGCAGGCCCACCGACGTCAGGCCGCGAACGTGGCGCAGCCCGCGCATCTGCTTCGAGAAGAACTCGTCTTCGCTCGAGAAGCGCAGCGTGTGCACCGAGAGCCACCACGGAGAGTCGACCAGTCCAAGCGTGTCGTCACTGAAGGCGACGTCGGCCTCGGTGAGCGAGCCGTATTCCCACACGGCTGACGCGAGCGGCACGACGCGGTTGAGCTCGCCCAGCCAGAACTCGCCTTTGTCGATGAGCGCTGCGCGTGAGGGCGAGCGCTCCTGCATGAACGTGCCGCGCGGGTCGTTTCTCGCGAGCCACATGTCGGCCCACACGCGGCGTGGCCCTTCGGCGAACGGGTCGCTTGCGATGGCCTCGAGACACTCGAGGTCGGCGGGCTCGAGCGTCTGCGCAGGCAACACGACGTCGAGGGGCTCACGGTCCATCGGGTCGCCGTCATCGTCTTCAGCGAGAAAGCCGGGCAGGGCGGTGTTCGGCAGGTCGAGCCACGGGCGCTGCGAGCGGCCGAGCCACGTGATGCGGTGACCCTTCGCCTGGCGCTGCGCGAGCAGAAACGGTTCGGCCTGGTCGCTCGACGGCAGCTCCTGACTGCCACCTTCTCCGCACAGGCCCTGGAAGCTGCGAATCGACAGGCCGTTGTCGTCCCAGCTCGGGCGGTTCGACCAGTTGACGCCCACCGTGTCACCCGTGGCGTCTTCATCCCACTCGCTCGAGAAGAAGTCGGGCACGGCGCTCTTCGAGGCGAGCAGCGTCAGGTGCACGGCGTCGTCGGCTTCGTCGGCCCAGTACTGCGCCACGGCGGCCAGCACGGACTGGTGGTCGGGGTTCGCCTTGAAGTGCTTCGCGAGCCACGGCTCGAGCTCGTCCTCCAGCCAGGTGAGGCGTTCGACACTCGGGCTCTTCACGTCGTCGGACATGGGCCGGGAAGAGACCACGACTCGTGTGGCGATGAAACGGGAGGCAATTTCGTGGTGTTCGCCGAAGGCACCGTCGAAGGCACCGTCGAAAACTCGATCGGCTCTGCGCCGCTGGTACCGTCGTGCAACAGGCTGCTTCACGGCCGTTGCAACACCCACGAACCCACCGCGATGCACGAGCGGGAGCGCAGCATTCGCTCCCGGACGGGAGAGTCATGTTCACGCGCCTCATGCTGGTCCTCGCGATGTTGAGCGCCGCCCAGGTCGCAGGCGCGACCGCCCGTGTCTACGCGGTGACGTGGAGTCAGGGCGGCACGCTCATCGACCAGGTCGACCGCCAGCTGCGAGACGAGCTGCGGCGGCGGGGCGCGACGGTCATCGACGGAGACGCCTCGCGCGCAGCCATCGTGCTCAAGCCCAGCCTCGAGGTGCTTCCTGGCGCGCTGAAGCTGAGCGTCATCGGCGTTCGCAACGCCGACCACAAGCTGCTCGGCGCCATCTCGACGAAGGCGAGCGGCACCAGTCAGCAGGCGCTGGTGAAGGCGCTGGTGTCGCGCACCTGCTCCGAGGCCGCGCAGCTCGAATGACGACGAAGCGATGGACGGTGCTGTTCCGTGATGGCGCCCCGCGCGACTGGCAGCGCGCCGCTGAAGTGGTGACTCGGGCGACGCCTCGCATCTTGCGCGCCGACGCCACACGCGCGGTCCGCATGGGGCAGGGCTTTCTCGACGTGCTCCTCGAGGAGTCGGAGGCGTTTGCCCTCGAGACGGCGTTGAAGCAGGCCGGTTTCGAGGCGCGCGCCATCTCGTGGGCCGAGTGCGAGCGGGCCGAACCCGCGATGCGCCTCACCCGCCTCACCCGCGAGGCCACCGACCTCGTCGCCGGCTTTCCCTTCTCTCGCGTCGACGTGGTGCACATGGTGCTCGCCGAGCCGGCGCCCTTCTTCCTGCCTCCGCCGACCAGTGACGCCCTGCACACCGCGAATCGTGTGGCCGGCATGGTCTCATCGGGTGTGCAGCTGTTCGGTCTCGAAGATGGCGGGTTCTCGGCGGCGCTCGAGAAGGCGACCGACGCGGCGATGGCGACCGCCCCGCCCGCGACGTCTCAGCCGGAGTTGGTGATCGAGTTGCTCGGGCTGTGGGCTCCGCGCGTTCATCTCCCGGTCGACACCTTCGAGTACGCAACGCTCGGCATCTCGGGTGGGCGGCGTTCGCGCGTGGCCGCGTTGCTCGAGCTCGTGGTGTCGAAGACTCCGAGCGCACGCAGGCTGGGGCTCGTCCAGCAGGTGCTCGCTCAGCAGCAGGTCGACGGTCAACGGCCGATGCCACAGGCCGATCACCGCCGGTTCGTGATGGCGCTGCTCACTGGGCGACGGCTCTGGCCACCTCAGGCCCAGTCAGTGTGAACGAAAGTGCCGGGAGCGTCGACGCGCTCGTAGGTGTGGCTGCCGAAGTAGTCGCGCTGAGCCTGAATCAGGTTCGCCGAGCCACGGGCGGTCGTGAGCGAGTCGTACCAGGCGAGTGAGGTCGCCAGCCCGGGAATGGCGAGGCCTGCGCTCGAGGCCGCCGACACCACGCGCCGCCACGCTGGAAGGCGCTTCGAGAGATCGCTCACGAACTCGGGGGCCAATGCCAACAGCTCGGGCTCGGGCGTCGCAGCGAACGCGGCCTGAATGCGCTCGAGGAACGCCGCGCGAATGATGCAGCCCGCGGTCCAGATGCGGGCGATCTCGGACAGCTTCGTGCCGTAGCCGAACGTCGTGCTGGCCGCGCGCAGCAGCTGGAAGCCCTGCGTGTAGCTCGCCACCTTCGACGCGTAGAGCGCGTGCGCGAGATCGTCGACCGAGACTCCGGTCAGGCGCGAACGGGCGGGGCGGTGCGCGGCTTCGGCCTTCACGCGAACGTCTTTCTGTGACGACAGAATGCGCGCGTCGACGGCGGTGGTGATGGTGGGAATCGCGATGCCCAGCTCGGCGGCGGCCATCACCGTCCACTTGCCGGTGCCTTTCTGGCCGGCCTTGTCGAGGATCGCGTCGACGAGCAGTCCCTGCGCCTTCGCGTCCTTCACCCGGTAGATGTTCGCGGTGATCTCGATGAGGAACGACGAGAGATCGCCCGCGTTCCAGCGCGAGAACGTGTCGGCCACCGCGCCGCCGTCGAGCCCCAGCCCTTCACGCAGCAGCAGCGCGGTCTCGGCGATCAACTGCATGTCGCCGTACTCGATGCCGTTGTGCACCATCTTCACGAAGTGGCCAGCCGAGCCGAGCCCGCAGTGCGTGACGCAGAGGCCCGCTGACGAGCGCGCGGCGATGGGCTCGAGCACCGGCTTGAGGCGCTCCCACGCGTCGACGTCACCGCCCGGCATCAACGACGGCCCTTTGAGCGCCCCTTCACTGCCGCCCGAGACGCCCATGCCGACGAAGCGCCACGGCTTGCCCTTCGCCTTCGCCGCCCGGCGATCGCTGTCGGTGTACAGGCTGTTGCCCGCGTCGATGACGATGTCGCCATCTTCGAGCAACGGGTCGAGCTGATCGATGACGTCGTCGACGGGCTTACCAGCGTTCACCAGCACCACGATGCGGCGCGGGCGCTCGAGGCGCGCGACGAGCTCCTTCAAGGTCGGCACGACATCGAGCTTCGCCTCGGGGTGGTCGTCGGCCAGCTTCTTCGAGGTCTCGAACGTGCGGCTGAAGCCACCGACCTTCAGGCCACGCGACGCGAAGTTGCGCGCGAGGTTTCCGCCCATCACGCCGAGCCCAATCACCGCCACGTCGTTCTTTCGGTCGCCCATGTCGTCTCCATCAGGTCAGTCGTTGATCAGTCACCAGCGTCAGCTCGCCCAGCAGCGTCGCGGGCAGCGCCTGGTCCTTCGAGAGCAGCTTCTTCAGCGCGTCACGTTTCCCCGCGCCGGCGGCGAGCACCAGCCGCTTCGTCTCGGGCCGCTGCAGCACGCTGAGCGTCATCGTCACGCGCGCAGGAGGCGGCTTGGGTGAGTCGTCGAGGTGGGCCACGACTCCAGCGGCCTCGAGCAGGCGATGGCCGGGGAACAGCGACGCCACGTGCCCGTCTTCACCCATGCCGAGCAGCGCGACGTCGAGCGCGCCGCCGAACGAGCTCATGAATGCAGCCGAGAAACGCGCGCAGGCCTTCGCGCCGTCTTCGTCGTCGAGCACGAGCGGCAACACGTGGCCGAGTCCTTCGAGCACGCCGCTGCGCTCGGCTGCGCCACGGTTCGAGTCAGCGCTGGCGACCGGCACCACGCGCTCGTCGACCCACGTGAGCTTCACGGCCTTCCACACGTCGCTCGTCACCAGCGCCTTCACGCGAGAAAGCGCCGTCAGCGCCGAGCCACCGGGAATGCCGAGCCTCGCAGAGCCAGTGCTCGCGACGAACTCGCTCAGCCAGAAGGCCACGACCCTCGCCGCGTCCTCGACCGGCGTCTGGGTCTCGAGCAGCTCAGCCACGCGTCCAGCCGCCTTCGCAGCCGTGGAACAGTTCGGCGGCTTCGTCGGGGCCCCAGCTGCCAGCGTCATACTCGAGCAGCGGCGGAGCATCGGCTCCATGCCATGCGTTCTGCATCGCGTCGGCGAACCGCCAGCTCGCTTCGATCTCGTCACCACGCAGGAACAACGTCGCGTCACCCAGCAGCGCGTCGAGCAAGAGCCGCTCGTACGCAGGCGCCGTCGAGGCGCCGAACACGTTCTGGTAGTCGAACGTCATCTCGGCCGCGTGCATCACCATCGACGGGCCCGGCCGCTTCACGCCAAACGACAGGCGCACCGCTTCACGCGGCTGAATCGAGAGCGTCAGCACGTTGGGGCGAATCTGGCAGAGGTCTCCGGCGCGCAGCTTGCGGCGAAACTCTTCGTCGGTGATGCCGTCGGGTTTGTTGAACAGCTGCAGCGGCGGCGTCTTGAACTGCACCTGCACCTCGGTGAAGCGCTTCTTCAGCCGCTTGCCGTGGCGCAGCAGAATCGGCACGCCGCTCCAGCGCCAGGTGTCGATCTCGCAGCGCACCGCCACGTAGGTCTCGGTCTGCGACCCGGCCGGCACGCCTTCTTCCGAGAGGTAGCCGGGCACGAGCTCGTTCTTCACCATGCCGGCGCCGTACCGTGCGCGAACGCAGTGCCGCTTCATGTCGGCCTTGTCGGGAGGCCGCAGCGCCTCGAGCACCGCCACCTTCTGCGCGCGCACGGCCTTCGCGTCGAGCGACGTGGGCGGCTCCATCGCGATGAGCGAGAGCACCTGCAGCATGTGGTTCTGCAGCATGTCTCGCAGCGCGCCGGTGCCGTCGTAGTAGGCCGCGCGGCCGCGCTCCATGCCGAGCTCTTCGGCCACGGTGATCTGCACGAGCTCGACGTGATTCCGGTTCCACAGCGGCTCGAAGATGGCGTTGTGAAAACGAAACCCGAGGATGTTCTGGACCGTCTCTTTCCCGAGGTAGTGATCGATTCGGTACACCTGTGACTCGCGCAGGTGCGTGTGCACGTGACGGTTGAGCGCCACCGCCGACTGCAGGTCGTGACCGAACGGCTTCTCGACGACGACGCGGCGCCACGCGACGGCCTCACCCTCGGGCATGTGCAAGAGGCCCTTCGACGAGAGGTTGCTGATGGCGTTCGCGAAGAGGTCGGGCTTGAGCGAGAGATAGAAGAGTCGGCCCGTGTTTCGGCCGCCAGGCAGCGCGTCGAGCGTCGTCGAGAGGCGATCGAGGTCTTGCACGCTGCCGACGTCGCCCGAGACGTAGTGCACACGCGGCGCGAGCTGGCTCCAGGCGGCCTTCAGCTCGGGCGGCATCGCCTCGGCGACCTCGGCGCGAAACGCCTCGTCGGTCTTCTCGCGGCGCGACACGCCGACGACCGAGAAGCCCTCGCCGGGTTGGCTCTTCGAGGCGAGGCTGGCGAGCGCGGGGAGCAGCTTGCGCAGGGCGAGATCGCCCGCGGCTCCGAAGATGATCACCTGCGACGGCGACGTCATGAGGCCCCCTCGGAAAACGTGCGCGCGGAGTCTGTCACGCGGCGCGCACAGACCAACACCCGATTGCAGCCGTTCCCATGCGGCTCAGTTCGTTCGCAGGAAGGACAGGTTCGACGACCGTGAGGGGAGCAGCACGAAGCCGCCGAGGGTCGGCAGAAAGCGGAAGCGCTTGTTGATGCCGGCGCCCGACGTCACCGCGGGCATGCCCGTCGTCGGCAGCACGCTCAGGTCCCACGTGGTGGTCGCGTTCGGCGTGACGACGTAGACCTTCCCGCGCTCGGCGTGGTGCGTGAACAGGAAGCGGTCGTTCGCTGAGTCGTAGTCCATGCCGGCGTAGGTCGGCTGCGCCGTCATGAACTCGGTGAGCGCCGTGCTCGGGTTGAAGGTGATGGCCACCGAGTTGCCCGTGGTGGTGTCGAGCTTTCTCGCCACGACGCCGAGGTTCAGGTCGTAGCCCTGGCCGTCTCCGTACTGCAGGCTGAAGATGAGGTTCCTCGACGGCGCGGTCGCGTGCGGAAAGCGGCCGAGGCCGGGGCCCGAGCCGGGCGTGCTCCAGCGATTCGTCGACGGCACGAAGCGGTTGCCCGACTGCGTCCACGCGTTGCCCGCGCCGTCGACCTCGATGACGTAGCCGTTGTACGGCGTGATGTCGGGGAACGTGTAGCGCGGCAGCCAGCCGTTCGTGGTGAGCGAGAACGCATCCATTCCCGGGCCCGTCGGCGTGTTGCCACCGAAGCCGTAGCGGCAGCCACCGAGCAGCACGACGTTGAGCGAAGGGAGGTAGTGGAGGTGGTGGTACAGGTGTCGCGAGGTCGGCAGGCCGTCGGGGTAGTAGAGGACGTCGGCTTGCGTGTTCGTGCTCGAGGCGCGCCGCAGCACCCACGCTGGAGCATCGGCCATCAGCGAGATGCTCACGACCCGGTTGTCGGCGCTGTCGCTGTGGCCACCCGAGGCGGCGATGAAGAGCTCGGCCGTCGCCTTGTTCTCGGCGAGCGCGCCCCACGCGTCGATGGCCGCTCCGCCCGCGCCGCTCGTGCCTGGAATCTCGACCCACTGGTTGAGCGCGAGGCCGTTGCGCCACGCCGGACCACCACCGTCGGTCCATGGCCAGATGCCTGCGTCGAAGAGCCCTGCGTCGTACGGGCCTGCGTCGAGAATCGGCCGTACGCCCGCGTCGACGACGCCAGCGTCTCTGCCTGCGTCGACTGCGCCCGCGTCGAACGTCACGCCAGCGTCGAGGCCTGCATCTTCTTCGACCCCAGCATCGAACGAGACCGACGCGTCTGTTGGCTCACTCCCGCTGTCAGGTTCAGTGACCACACCAGAGCAGCCGAGAACCAACAGAAGGATCGACGCGAGAGATGAACGGAGCACGGGGCGTTGGAACAAAGCGTGATTCCGACGAAGCGTGAAGCCGCGTCAGAGGTGGAGCACCATCTCCATGACGTTCATGCTTCGCGCTCTTTTGCGCGTCAGAGCGGCTGAAGCACCGAGCCCATCACGGTCGCCGTGCGCTCCTTTTTGCGCGTCGCGAACAGGCTGCCGCGGCGTCACCGGCCCACGTCACGAGTACGTGCGGCTCGTCGGTGCGCAGATCAGTGAAGCGTCGAACGGTGAGGTTGCCCTGCGCGACCCGGAGCGCGTCGGCTTCGGTGACGAACGACTTCAGCTGCGTCGCGGTGGCTTGAGGCTGACCGTTCCCATGGAGCGTGAACGCTACGCCACCGTCAGTGCCCGTGGCCGTCGTCGTGGTCGTTCACGTTCTTCGGTCCGGCGCCGAGCCGCTCGCAGCCTTCATCGAGGCCACCGAAGCAGGCCAGCTTGTAGAGCCGCTTGGCGGCGTCCTTGTTCTTCTCGACCAGCGCGCCCTGCTCGTAGATCTGCCCGAGCACGAGGCACGCGCGCAGCGAGGGGAACTGCACACCCTTCTTCACCGACTCACCGCACGACTTCTCGAGCAGCTCCATGCCGCGCTTCTCGTCTTTCTTGATGCCGATGCCCTTGAGCACGTTGATCGCGTAGTTCGTGCAGCCCTGAAACACCTTCACCTTGCAGGCGGCGTCGTAGGCAGCAGTCGCTCCGGTGAAGTCGTTGGCGGCGTCCTTCACGAGCGCGAGGTGCAGACAGCCCGGAGCGTTGCCGCCATCGCACGCCTTCTTCGCGACCTTCGCCGCCTCATCGAGGTTCTTCGCCGCGCCGCGCGCGTCACGGAGCATCAGCGCCAGGTTGCTGCAGGCGGGCAGGGTGTTCTTCGCGCACGACGCCCGGTACACCGACACGGCCTTCTCGGGGTCGGCGTTCTCGAGGTTGAAGCCGTAGTCGACGCACGCCACCTGGTCGCCCTGGCTGCACGCCTTCTCGAGGTCGGCGAGGGTGATTTTTGCAGGCGTCGGCGCCTGTTGAGCGAGGGCCGTGGAGGAGAGGGTCAGCAGCAGAAGCCAGCGCATGGAGAGGGGCTCGTAGTGTGCCGGGAACGGGTTGAAAAGACGGGGCGCTGCGAAAAACGCAGGCACCACCGAAGAAATTCGACGCTGCCGGGTAACACCACGCACCACCCGCTGTTGCTGGAGTCCTTCATGTCCTTCAAGTCCCTGCTCCTCTCATTCGCGCTCGCTGCCACCGGCTGTCACCTCGGCGACACGTCTGCTGCCAACCCGATGGCTGGCCTCGTCTTGCGCACCTACGACGTGCCAGCAGGGCAGGCGCAGCGGCTGCGGGCGGCGCTCAAAGAGGTGCTCTGGTTCGGCTCGGACGGGAAGGACTCGAACAAGTGGGTCGGCCGCGTCGATGTTGGGCCCGACGGGCGGCTCATCGTGCTGGCGAGCGAGCCGGTGCATGAAGGCGTGAAGGCGCTCGTCGCGTCGGTCGCTGCGAACCCGGTGAAAGAGCCCGAGTCGGTGACGCTCACGTATTGGGTCATCAACGCCACGCCCGGGCAGGAGCAGAGCCAGCCGATGCCCGCCGAGCTCGAGCCCGCGCTCGCCGAGGTGAAGAAGGCCGACGGCCCGCAGGCGTTCTCTCTGGTCGAGAAGCTGTCGGTGACGTCGCTGTCGGCCGAGCGGGGCATGCTCAACGGCCGTGACACTTCCGTCGAGCAGTTCGTCACGAGCATGAACGGCGCGCTCACCGCCGACCTTCGCCTCGAGCGGTTCGGCCAGCGCATCAACACGCGCGTGCGGCTCGCGCCGGGCAAGACGGTGGTGCTCGCGTCGTCGGGCGCTCCGGCGAAAGACCCGAACGAGCCTGCGCGCTCGGTGCTCTTCATCGTGAAGGCGACCCCGAGCGGCGGCGATGGCCGATGAAGGACTCTCACGGTCGCGGTTCGAGGCGCTGTTCGTGAAGCTCGAGAAGCCCGTGTTCAACGTCGTCTACCGGTGGCTCTGGAACACCGAGGAGTCGCGCGACGTGACGCAGGAGGCCTTCCTGAAGGTGTGGAACGCGAGGGCCCGCGTGAAGCTCGAGACCGTCGAGCCCCTCGTCTTCCAGAGCGCCCTCAACCTCGCGGCCAACCGGCTGCGCCTGCGACGGCTCCGAAGGTTCTTCTCCCTCGAGACCGCAGCGAACGAACGCGACCCACGACAGACGGCAGAGTCGGCCCTCGAATCGGAGCAACGTCGCGCGAAGGTTCGTGAAGCCATCGACGCGTTGCCCGAGAAGCTGAAAGCCGTCGTCGTGTTGTGCGAGTTCTCGGGGCTGTCGACGAACGAGATCTCACAGGCACTCGGCATTCCACCCGGCACGGTCGGCTCGCGCAGACATCAGGCGATGCAGCAGCTCGAGACGAAGCTGGGTTCTCTGGAGGACGCGTCATGAAACGCAACGAGGTCTTCGAGATCATCGAGCCGCCGCCGTTCGGGCTCGAGCGGCTGCGCGCGCGTATGGCCGGGCAGCGTCGGGCCCCGACGAAGTGGGTGCTGGCTGGAGCCATGGCGACGCTGTTGCTCGTGCTCGTGTGGTGGCCGCGGACGGCTCCAGTCGATCTCGTCGGCGCGACCCGCGGCTTTCTGAGCGAGCCGGCTCATGACGTCACCTCGCTGGACGCGACCGGCGCAGTGCTCGAGCTGCCGTCGTCGAACCCCGAGGTCATTCTCGCCCGGGTCGCGACCCTTCCCGATTGACGCACGTCGTGGTGGCCAACCTGGTGCTCGTGGAGTCTGACAACTGTGAGAAAGCTCCTTCCTCTTCTTCTCGTGACGGCGTGCGGTGGTGGCGTGTCTCCCCTCGGCAGTGGGTATTCGAGCGCTGGCGCGACCGACACCTGCACCAGCGGCCAACTGTGGACGGCGGGCACGTCAGAGAGCGAGCTGATGAACCCCGGCTACGCGTGCCGCAGCTGTCACCTCGGCAACAACTTCCAGAACCAGAACCCCTCGGGCGCCTCGGAGCGCGGCAAGGCGTACTTCTTCATGGGCACGGCCTACGGCGAGGTTCGACAGGCCGACCTCTGCGCCGCAGCGAACGTTCCCGCTGGTGCGGTCGTCGAGATCCTCGACATGAACGACGTCGTGCAGGCCACGCTGCCCATCAACGCCGCGGGCAACTTCCGCTCGACGAAGACGACCGCCGGCTTCACGCTCCCGTACAAGGCTCGGGTGAAGGCGAACGGCAAGACGAACGCGATGGCCAGCTCGCAGATGGATGGTGACTGCAACACCTGTCACACGGCGATGGGCGCGAACGCGGCTCCGGGGCGCATCTTCTTCCCGCTGTGATGGCGGCTGTTGCACAGACGTGACGAATCAAGGGATGAAGGCTCAATCGTGTCTCGTCGTCTGCTGCTGCTCGCCGCCGTGTTGCCGAACCTCTGCTTCGCGTGGGGCTTCGACGGTCACCGTCGCCTCGCCTCGATGATGCACGAGCCGCTGCCCGCCAATCACTGCCTCGGTGCCTGGTACTCGTCGCGCCAGACGTTCGCGCTGCAAGACCGCGCGTGCGACCCCGACCGCGAGCGCGTCACCGACCAGAACGAAGCGCCGCGTCACTATCTCGAGATCGACTGGGTCAACCCGCCCTCGGCGTACCCGCGCGACTGGCAGATGGCGCTCGACCAGCTTCGGCAGAACGCCCTTCGCAACGGCACGGTGCCCTGGCGTGTGGAAGACCAATACGCGCTGCTCGTCGCCGCGTTCCGCGCGCGCGACGTGAACGCGATTCTCGATCGCTCGTTCTACATGTCTCACTACGTCACCGACTCGTTCTCGGTGCTGCACGACACGAAGAACTTCGACCCCAACGACGGCCTGCACGCGCGCTGGGAGTCGGACATGTTGAACGTCTCGGCCAACATCAACGCGATTCGCGACCAGGCCCGCACGTTCTACGGAACCGCAGGCGTCCTCGACCCGCGCCACGCGACGTTCGACATCGTGCTCGTCGGCTACCCGCTCGTGCCCGCGCTGGTCGCAGCAGACGTCGCCGCTGGTGGCCTCGACGCGGGTGGCGGCGGGTACCAGCGGCAGGTGCTCTTCACCCAGTCGCGCGACATGACGGCGAAGCGCTGGGGCGACGCGCTGACGGTGATGGCGTCACTGTTGTGGATGGCGTGGGCCGAAGCCGGAGCTCCCGACCTGCCGGGCTTCACCGCGGGCTGCGGGCGTGGCGTGCCGATGATGCCGGCGGTGCTGCGTGGCTTCCCCGTCACGTGGACTGTGGCGCCACCGCGGCCCGATGGTGGAGTCGTCGTCGATGCAGGCCGGCCCGACAGTGGGGTCGTGATGGTCGATGCCGGGCCGATGGTCGACGCGGGGCCCAACACGGGCGGCGGCGGAGCGGGCGGAGGTGGCGGCACCTTCAACGTCGACGGCGGCATCTTCGTACCCTTCGACGCGGGCATCGGCGGAGAGCCTGGCGTCGGCTGCCAGTGTCAGAGCGCTCCGGCGTTCTGGGTGCTGCTCGCAGCGGCGGCGTTGCTTCTTCGTCGCCCACGCGTCAAAGCCTGAGCCCGTGCGCGCTTCGTGTTTGCTCCTCGTGCTGCTGCTCGTCGCGTGTCGCGACGAAGGCACGAAGCTGTACGACGACGCGAAGGCGAAGCACCTGTCGCTCGTCTCGAAGGCCGAGCGGCCCGACTCGAAGGCGTTCGACGAGGTGCTCGAGACGCTTGCGAAGGTGCCTGCAGGCAGCGCGAAGTCGGCTGAAGCGAAGCAGCTGGCACAGGCGATTCTGAACGCGCGCGTGCACGTGCGACGGCCGCTGGCGAAGGTGCACGCCGACGAGTCGGACCTGCCCGCGGACATCAAGGCGCAGACCCGGGCGTGTGCCTCGCTCGCCGAGCTGCTGGCCCGCGATGGTGGAGCGACGCCCAACGTCGTGAAGGCTCTCGATGATTGTCGCAGGCGTATCGAGCGGCTCGACAAGGCGTACCACGATGCCCACGAGCCTCCGGTGGACGACGTCTCGCAGCGGCTCGACGTGTTGCTCGACGCCGGCTTGCGCTGAAGGCGGTCGTCCTCCGTCTGCAAGCCGGATGTCCCTCGTCTGCAAGCCGGATGTCCCTCGTCTGCAAGCCGGATGTCCCTCGTCTGCAACCGGGTCTTCCCTCGTCTGCAACGGGGTCTTCCCTCGCCTGCAACGGGGTCTTCCCTCGCCTGCAACCACCACCGCTCTGGTGGTCAGAGTTGCGCTCGCGTCGTGTGCAACCGGGATCGTCGGTAACACTTCTGACCGGGTGGGTTGGTAACGCCGGGGAAGCACAAACCGGATGCCGAGGTAACACTGACCGAGCCCGACGTGACGTCGACCGGCTCGGAGGTCGTGCAGACCGGCTGGGTGGTGACGCTGACCGCGGTGGTCAGACTCGAGCTCGTGGGCAGAGTTGTGCTCGCGTCGGACAAGACCGTTCCCAACCCAGCGGTCGAAATGCGTCATGGCTGGTCAGAGTCGAGCTCGCCTCGGAGCGTGAGAACTCACCCAGCCACCTCCGCGGTGGTCAGAGTTGCGCTCGCGTTGGAGCGGACGAACTTGGCGGTGATCAGTTGTGCTCGGAACGCGGCCAGCCACCTCTGCGGTGGTCAGAGTCGTGCTCGCGTCGGAGCGGGCGGGACCTCGGTGGTGGTGAGAGTCGAGTACGGCGGCGGTCAGCGTTGTGCTCGGGTCGGAGCGCGAGAACGAGCCCAAACACCTCCGCGGTGGTCAGAGTCGTGCTCGCGTCGGAGCAGGCGCGGCGACCTCGGTGGTCAGCGTTGTGCTCGCACCGGAGCGCGACAACGAGCCCACAGCTCCGCGGTGGTCAGAGTTGCGCGCGCGTCGGAGCGCGAGAACGAGCCCAAACACCTCCGTGGTGGTCAGGGTCGTGCTCGTGTCGGAGCAGGCGCGACGACCTCTGCGTTGGTCAGCGTTGTGCTCGGAGCGGACCGAGAGAACGCGCCCAACCACCTCGGCGGTGGTCAGAGTTGCGCTCGCGTCGGAGCCGGCGCGGCGACCTGGCCAGCGACCGCCGCGGTGGTCAGAGTCGTGCTCACGACTCGCCCTCAGGTCTTCCGCCACTCGGCCAACAAGGTGCGCGCGCGCGCATGCTCCGGAGCAGCTTCGAGCAACACCTCGAGCGCTGCGGACGCGTCCTCCGTTCGGCCCAGGGTCCTCTGCGCGAGCGCCAGGTTCAGCAACGTCGACGGGTGCGCCCCATTCTCTGCGAGCGAACGGCCGTACAACGCCACCGCCAGCTGCAGCGCCCCCAGTTGATGCGCCGTGATGGCGAGCGAGAAGGGCACGTCGAGTTGCTGCTTGAACAGAAAGTGCCGCTCTCCGGCGCGCGCGAGCAACGAGACGAGCCTGCCCGCGTCCCGGTCATTCAGTGTCAGCTCCCGCAGGTGCGGCGAGAGCTGGGCCAGCAGGTCAGGGTCGTCGTGGGTCGTCTCGAGAAAGCCCAGCAGTGCCTCGGCCTCAGGCATCGCGGCCAGCAGTCCGTTGAAGCGCTCCAGCAGATGCAGCACTTCGTTCCTCTCGCCGCGGAGCTGCCACGCATTCGTCAGGTGAGGCGCCCTGGCCGTCGTGAACGCATGCAGCGCGAACACGTCTGAGGCCGTCGCCGGCTTCAGGTGCTCCCACCCTTCAGCCAGCAGCGCGAGCGCGCCGAAGTCGACGCCCGCCGAGACCGACTCGTGCTGCGCCAGGAGCGGGTCCTCCGACGGCCCCCTCGGCGTGACGCCCTTGTCGGCGGCGAGCACCAGCACCGGCCCTTCCAACGCGCTCCGCCACGCCTCGAGTGCCGCAGCTGCGCCAACAGGAACCAGGAACGTGCCCGCCCCGCGTCCACGCAGCTCGGGTCGCGCGCCCGTCGCCGCGTAGCTCCAGGCCAACGGCGTCTGCGTCACCTCCACCAATCCTTCGGACGTCTCCCCCGACTCGGTCACGCGGAAGGCGCGATGCGGCAGGGAGTCGAAGAGGTAGTGGGCCAGGAGCACCGTCGCTCCCCGACGCGGCCGTGGCGCGAGCGCGTCGAAGACCTCGAACGTGAGCCGCCCCGTCGCTGCCAGCGCGGCGAGCTGCGGCTGCTGCGACCACGCGCGCACGTTCGACGGCGCAACATCGGCGAGCACCAGGTTCGCGTCGACGCCGCGCGCCTCGAGCTTCGGCAGCAGGTGAAAGGCCAGCCGACCCGTGCCCGCGCCGACGTCGATGATGGTGAGTGGGCCTGAGACGTCTCGAGCGAAGGCTGAGATGAGCGCTGCTTCGACATCGGCGAGCAGGGGACACGTCGTCGCGCGCCAGGGAACGATGCCCTCGCTCCACGCGCGCATGCCCATGGCGTCGTAAACGGCCGCCTGGCGGGTGAAGAGCGGGCTCTGGTGCAGCGGCGTGAACACGCGCCCACTGTGACAAACCCTGACGTCGAGCGCTGCGATTGACGGGGTCCTCGAACCTTCGCTAACCCGTCGCACCCGTTCGTCAGGAGCCTCCATGAACCGCCTCGCGCCCGTCTTCGCCATCGTCCTGCTCGGCTGTTGTGGCACCCCACCGAAGCCTGCCCCCACCGGGGGCGGTGCTGCGGCAGGTGGAAGCGCTTCGGCTGGTGGCGCTGCGACGGCGGGCGGAACGGCGAGCGCAGGCGGAACAGCGAGCGCAGGTGGAACGGCGAGCGCAGGTGGAACGGCGAGCGCTGGAGGCGCTCCAACCGCGGGCGGCCAGGCGACGGCAGGTGGGGCCGCGCGCGCGGGAGGCAGCGCTGGTGGTGGCTCGGCTGCAGGCGGCGCGGCTGGTGGTGGCTCGGCTGCAGGCGGCTCGGCTGCTGGTGGCGCGGCTGCAGGCGGCTCGGCCGACGCCGGCGTCAACATCGTGCGCTTCATCGCGGTCGGCGACACCGGCAAGGGCAACACCGGCCAGAACGCGGTCGGCCAGGCCATGGGCACCATCTGCGCCCAGCGTGGCTGCGACTTCGTCGTGCTGCTCGGCGACAACTTCTACCCGACAGGCGTCTCCTCGGTGACCGACCCGCAGTGGCAGACCGCGTTCGTGCAGCCCTACAGCACCGTCAACGCGCCCTTCTACGCGGTGCTGGGAAACCACGACTACGGCGGTGACGGCGCCGGCTACGAGGCCGCGCGCGCCGACAACGAGGTCGCCTACTCGCAGGTGAACCCGAAGTGGCGCATGCCGTCGCTTCACTACCGCTTCACCCAGGCCCACGCCGAGTTCTTCGCGCTCGACACCAACCGCAGCTTCTGGGGCCCCAACGGCAGCGGTGACGCCCAGACTCGCACCGACATCAACGCCTGGCTCGCAGCCTCGACAGCCACCTGGAAGATTGCCCTCGGCCACCACCCGTACAAGTCGAACGGCCCGCACGGCAACGCCGGCAACTACGACTGTCGTGAGGTGC
>JBEOKA010000053.1:0-10339 GCA_040275325.1 Myxococcaceae bacterium
TCTCACAGTGAAAAACGGCCGGTGACTCGAGAGAGCGCCGGCCGTTTTTCTTTGTCGTCGGTGGTACGAGCGCAGTGGGGCAGGTGGCGTAACTGGTAGCCGCGCGGGGCTTAGAATCCCGTGCCGAAAGGCGTGCGGGTTCGAGTCCCGCCCTGCCCACTTCAGCCGAGCGCAGCGAGCAGCCAGGCCCGTCGGCACGCGAGATCGTCGGCGTCGGTCGACTCGCGCTGCACGACCTCGCGGAGCACGGTTGCCTCGAACCGCGCCAGCAACGGCCCGATCATCTCGGACGCTTCGCGGAACCCGGGACGACGAAGGAAGAGCTGGAGCGCGCCGCCAGGTGTCTCGAACGCGAGCCTCGAGAGTCGGGCGATCAAGCTCGGCTGTCCGAAGAGCGTTCCATCGGAGAGCTGCTCGACGTCCCGCCGCATCCACTCGCGCAGCCACTCGTCGAGCAGGGCGTCGACGGCGGGCGTGAGGCCCAGCGCTTCGAGCTGCGAAAAGAGGGGCACCACGCGGCTCGCGTCGACCTTCGCGAGGGTGGTGACGATCATCGCGCGAACGGATGCGCTGTCGGCGAGCTGGCGAATGAGGCGGGGCTCGAGCTCGGGTGCGCTCCAGGTGCAGTGCGGAATCCACCGGGCGGCGAGGGCGGTGACGAGCGGCTCGGGGAGTTTCCGTTCGAGCGCCTGTTCGGTCATTGCGCGCCAGGCCCTCCAGTGAGGCAGCGGTGTGCCGTCGAGGGATTGCACCAGCTCGACCGCGCGTGACGTGTCGGCGTTCTCGATGGCGGTGCGCAGCTCGCGAACCACGGCGACGATCGCGAACGCGTCTGCGCACTCCGCAGGTAGTTCGCGAAGGCCCTCGAACGAGCCTTCGAGCTGACGAAGGACGAGCCGCTGCGCCGACTCGAGCTGGGGGCGCTTGAGTGACGGTGGTGGCGGCGACCGCACGTCGATGGTTCGTGATGCCGGCTCATGCGTCTCACCGAGGACCGCGCGCCAGACCGTCGCGTCCCAGTCGGCGGGCTTCGCCTGACGCAGCTGCGCACGCCACCGGGTCTGATGCCGGCGGTGATACGCGAGCGCCCACGGGCCGGGACGATGAACGGGCGTGTCATCCCAGTCCTCGAGGAGCGGAACCGTGTGCAGCAGCAGATCACCAAGCGCTTCGAACGGAGACGCATCGCAGCTGCCGAGCGGGCCACCTTGCCGGAGCACCGCAGCCACCAGGTCGGGCTGCTTCTCGAACTCGGGCATTCGCTGACGAAGGGCCTTCAACGCGCGCAGGGCGGCCGGGCAGCCGGTGGGCGCGCCCTCGAACAGCGTGAAGCCGCGAACACCGGGAGGCTCGTCGTTTCTGCCGCGGGGAAATGGAAAGCGCGCGGCAATGGCGAGCGCGAGGCGAAGCACGTTCCGTGACCGTGAAGACTCGAGTGCGTCGATGACCACCCTCGGTGACGGCTCGCGCGCGTATTGGTCGACGACGACCTGCTCGAGCCGATCGATGGCGCCATCGACGCACGACGCGCACTCTGCGGAGTTCTCGATCACGTAGCGCCACACGGGCTCGACCTGCTCGATGACCTCGAACGTCGTCGCGACCGACTCGCGCTCGAGCCAGTACGGAAGCAACCAGATCGTTCCGTGCTCGATGTCGTGATCATCGAAGCGACCAGTCTTTCCGCAGACCGATCGCGCCGTGTGAACGAGCTGCCGGGCGAGGCCTCGGGCGGGAGAGCGGTCGAGCAGCGCCGCCGTCTGCTCCCACGTGCGCCACGAGGCTCGAACCCGCTCGAACATCGCGAGCAGCTGACGGGGGCCTTTGCGAGCTGCGCGACCGAGCAGGGCGTCTGCCAACAGCGGAAGATCGGCCGCGCGCTTCACCGCCTCTGCTTCGCCGAGACGTTCGAGGGTCCAGTCTGCGAGGTCGCGCGTCTCTCCGTCGTACGACCATCGGCTCAGCGCCGAGAGTGCGCTCTCGACGTCATTGGTTTCCTGCGCGGCCCACGCTTTGGCGGCCTGCTCCAGCCCTCGTGACGCGAACTCTGGCCGCCCCAGCGACGCGCAGAACGACGAGATCGCACTCGACCGCGCGCCGGCGAAGGCGACCAGCCCGTCGTCGTACCAGAAGCCTCCGTGCAGCTTGTCGGGAGCGCCGGTGTTGCCCAGTGGCAGCTTTGCGTCGGTCGCGATGGCCCGACACAGTCGATCGAACGCCGCGTCGACCTGCTCGAACACGGAGCCATCGAGGGCGCTGTAGGTGCGGTACCCGAGCAGGCTCCACGTCGACGACACCGCGATCAGCTTCCGCGCGACGATCGTTCCGTCGGTCGTGCGCAGGTAGAGCACGCACTTGTTCGCCTCGACCGCGTTCAGCACGGCCGCGCCGGCGTTGGACCCGTCGGTGAGGGACAGGCAGGTGTCGAAGGGAATGCCCATGCGCAGGGCCTCGAGCGGGTCCTGCTCTGTCGAGAGCGTGTACTCGCGTCGGCCGATGGTGACCGGCTCGTGTCTCGGCCTCAGCCACGCCTCGACGTCGAAGTGCGCGCGCGCCTTCTCGATCCACTCGACGTTCTTCGGCAGCTTCCGGGTGATCGCCATGCCCGGTTCGCGAGCCGCGTGGGTGAGCAGGCGCTCGAGCAGGCTGACGTTGTGGCGGGTGACGAGCATGAAGCGCAGCGCGTCTCTCCATGCGGCCGTCAGCGTTCCCTTCGCCAACGTGATGCCCCAACCAGCGCGCAGGCTCTCTCTGAGCGCGTCGTCGAAGAGCAGCTCGAGCGCCCGCTTCTCGAGCTCGACGTTTCGTTGGCCAAGTTCACGGCGGGTCCACTCGGGGCCGGCGAGGCCGTCGCCATCGAGGCGTCGCTCGAGCTGATCGACTCGCTTTCGTTGGGCGGAGGTCAGGCTCGTCCGGGCACGAAGGTGGTGCAGCTCGCCCGAGAGCCGTTCCCGAGCTGCGAAGTCACGACAGAGCGTGCGTGAGATCTCGAGCGGTTCACCCAGCAGCGCCTTCAGCGTGAAGTGTCGATCGATCAACGCGTCATCGCCCAGCCACGTCGTGAACTCGGGCGCATGTCGCTTGCCCAGGCCGGAGGTCGTCTGATCGAGTCGTGCCCTGATCGTGCCCAGCGTCTGGGGCGATCGTTTCGAGATCGCCAGCATGGTGTCGAACGCCTCGAGCAGCGCGGTGGGCGGCTCGTCTCCCCGATTCAGCAGCACCTCGGCGAAGGCGCGAAGCTCGGCTGTGGCGCCGCGAGCCAGAAAGAGCTCCGTCGGCAGCTCGAGCTTCCGGCTCGGGAGCGCCTGCGTCACCTCGATCGTCCACCGCGCCCAGAGCTGCAGCGCCTTCGCGTCGCCTTTGAACTCGTGAATGCGTGAGAGCAGATCGGCCTTCGCGAGCGCTGTCACCGTCGCGATTGGCAGCCCGGCGCCCAACGCGTCGACCGCTGCCCGGAAGCGGAAGTCGTTGAGGTCGAGCGCGAGCACGTCGAGCAGTGCCTTGATGCCCAGGTTCGGCGGAATGGAGATGCCCGCGAGCTTGCGAAGCACCAGGCCGACCTCGTGCTGCGTCAGCGAGCCCTCGTCTTCGACTTCACAGGTGAGTCCCAGCAGCGTGAGCGCGCGCTCGAGCCGGCTCAGCGCCTCTGGCGTTCTCGTGGACGGAAGGCTGGCGATGTACTGCTCGCCGATCGCCTGAACGGTGTCTGCTTCGCCCGCGAGTTCGTGGGCCGCGTCTGGCCACGCGAGGAACCGCACGACCAGCCTGCGTACGTTTCGGGCCGAGGCTCTTCCTGGCCGTCGGGTGCCGTCGCGGAGCCCTGCGATCGTCTCGTCGAGCAGCGCTGCCTCTCGGGGTTGCCCCTTCAGTGCGGCCATTAGCACCGCCAGGCGTTGGCGAAGCTCGGTGCGTCGTCTGGTGCCTGCGGCTTCACTTCGCGAGAACCACTGCTCCAGCCGCGCCGCGATCTCGTTTCCCTTGACCGCCGCCACCAGCCCAAACCGGGTCGATGGAGCCGCGCGCCCGAGTTCGTCGATTCTCCGTTGCCGATCGTCGAGCCAGGCCGTGTCGATGGTGCCGTACCGGCGGAACGTGCGGGGCGACTTTTCGATGGAACGAAGCAGGGTGGGGTTCGACCTCAGGATCTTCAGATCGCGCTGCGCCGCCGCGAGCCACCGCGTCGACAGCTCCAGCGGAGCGCGTCGCAGCTCGAGACAGCGCGAAAAATCAGCGTTCGTCGGCTCCGCGCCCGCTGCGATCAGCCCTGCCGCGTCACGAACCGACACCACGTGCAGCAACCGCCTCTGGCCCGGCGTCACGAAGGCCCGCCCGTCGAGCAGCGACAGCCGCAGCAGCATGCGCTTCAGCTCGGCCTGCGCTGCCTGTGGCGCTCTCCCCATCCCTCACTCATCGTACAGGGCCCGCCCGTTTGCGTGATGCAGAGGCAGCAGTCGTTTCAGATGATGTCTTTCGTGCTCCACGGCTCCTCTTCGTTGACCGGATCCACCGCCTCCCCTAAAGGCTCCGGCTTCGTCACTTTCCCCGAGGAAGCACGCATGAAGGTTCAGGTCGAGTCGGTGTCGTCCATCGAGAAGCGGTTGTCGATCGAGGTCGACGCGCAGGTCGTCAATCGCGAGCTCACCACCGCGTACGCGACGTTGGCCCAGCAGGTGAAACTGCCCGGCTTCCGTCCCGGCAAGGTTCCCCGCCGCATTCTCGAGCAGAAGTTCAAGACCGAGGTCGAGGCTGACGTCGTTCGCAAGGTGCAGGCGCAGGCCACCGTCGACGCGATCAAGTCGCACGACGTGAAGGCCGTCGGCGAGCCGCACTACTCGGGCGGCAAGCTGGTGCCGAACGCGACGTACGCGTTCACCGCGCGCCTCGAGGTGAAGCCCGACGTGGTGGCGAAGGAGTTCAAGGGCCTGACGCTCAAGAAGCTCGACACCAGCATCGACGACGCGAAGGTGACCGAGCAGATCGATCGCCTGCGTTCCTCGCGTTCGACGCTCGAGCCCGTGACTGGCCGCGACGTCGCGAAGACGGGCGACATGGCGGTCATCGACTTCGACGCCACCAAGGGCGGCGCTGCGTTCCCCGGCAACACCGGCCGCAACGTCACCGTCGAGATCGCGCCTGGCGAGCTCGTCGAAGGCAACCTGCCGCAGCTCGACGGCATGAAGCTCGGCTCGCAGAAGACGTTCGACTACGCGTTCCCCGCCGACTACCGCGTCGACGAGGTGAAGGGCCAGACGGCGTCGTTCACCGTCACGCTCAAGGAGCTCAAGGAGCGCAAGCTGCCTCCGCTCGACGACGAGTTCGCCAAGACGCAGGGCGCTGACACGGCCGCAGCGCTGAAGGCCAAGGTGAAGGAAGATCTCGAGCGCGGCGCGAAGAACCGGGCCGAGACCGAGGCGCGCGAAGAGCTGCTCAAGGCGCTGATCGCGAAGAACCCGTTCGAGTGCCCGAATTCGATGATCGAGCGTGGCATCGACTACATGCTCGACGGCGCGCTCGGCTCGCTCATGCGCTCGGGCGTCGACCCCCGCATGCTGAACCTCGACTGGGGCAAGCTGCGTGGCGACATGCGCCCCCGCGCCGAGGTCGAGGTGCGTGGCTCGCTGCTGCTCGAGGCGCTCGGCAAGAGCGAGAACCTCACCGCCACCGACGCCGACGTCGAGGCGAAGTACGAAGAGATCGCCAAAGAGACGGGCATGCCGGCCGCGCAGGTGAAGACGCGCTACGCCGCCCCCGACGCGCAAGAGAGCCTCAAGGTCCGCATCGTCGAAGAGAAGGCCATCGCGCTGGTTCGTCAGCACGCGAACTGGAGCTGAACCCGAAGTCCCCACCGAGGAAGCCGAGATGCCCTACATGCCAGTCCCCTACGTCGTCGAGCAGACCCACCGTGGCGAGCGGTCGTACGACATCTACAGCCGCCTGCTGAAGGACCGGATCATCATGCTGGGCACGGAGATCGATGACGACGTGGCGAACGTCGTCACCGCGCAGCTGTTGTTCCTCGAGTCGGAAGATCCCGACAAGGACATCAGCATCTACGTGAACTCGCCCGGCGGCTCGGTCACGGCCGGCCTCGCGATCTACGACACCATGCAGTACGTGAAGCCGCAGGTGTCGACGATCTGCATCGGGCAGGCCGCGTCGATGGGCGCGGTGCTGCTCGCGGCAGGTGCCAAGGGCAAGCGCTTCGCCCTGCCGCACTCGCGCATCATGATTCACCAGCCCCTCGGCGGTGCGCGCGGCCAGTCGAAGGACATGGAGATTCAGGTCGCCGAGATGGTTCGGCTCCGCAAGGATCTGTACGACATTCTCTCGCGCGCGACCGGCCACACGTTCGATCGCATCGAGAAGGACTGCGACCGCGACTTCTTCATGAGCGCCGCCGAAGGCAAGCAGTACGGCCTCATCGACGAGGTGATGGAGAAGAAGAAGGTCGCTCCGCCCGCCGCCGACAAGAAGTAACGGATTGGCAGCACACGCGGCCCGCTCCGTCACTGGATGGGGCGGGTCGTCGTGCGTCAGGGCTTTGACGCTCAAAGGCGCACCAGTCGAGCAGTGCATCACTCGCACACGTGAGGAAGCCCGGTTAGGGTTCAAACAGTCATGGCCACCAAGAACGTCGGGCGCGACGGCAATCAGACGCTGTGCTGTTCCTTCTGCGGCAAGTCGCAGAAAGAAGTGAAGAAGCTCATCGCCGGCCCGACCGTCTACATCTGCGACGAGTGCATCGGCCTCTGCAACGACATCATCGCGGAAGAGATCGATCGCGAAGAGACGAAGGACACCAAGGTTCGCATTCCGCGGCCGAACGAGATCAAAGCCATCCTCGACGAGTACGTGATCGGCCAGGAGCGCGCCAAGAAGACGCTCGCGGTGGCCGTGCACAATCACTACAAACGCATCGAGTCGCGCGTCGCGATGGACGACGTCGAGCTGCAGAAGTCGAACATTCTGCTGCTCGGCCCCACCGGCTCGGGCAAGACGCTGCTGGCCCAGACGCTCGCGCGAATTCTCAACGTGCCGTTCACCATCGCCGACGCCACCTGCCTCACCGAGGCCGGGTACGTGGGCGAAGACGTCGAGAACATCATCGTCAACCTGCTGCAGGCCGCCGATCACGACATCGAGCGGGCGCAGCGCGGCATCGTCTACATCGACGAGATCGACAAGATCGCGCGCAAGTCAGAGAACCCGTCGATCACCCGCGACGTCAGCGGTGAAGGCGTTCAGCAGGCGCTGCTGAAGATCATCGAAGGCACGGTCGCGAACGTTCCGCCGAAGGGTGGCCGCAAGCACCCGCAGCAGGAGTTCCTGCAGGTCGACACCACCAACATCCTCTTCATCTGCGGCGGCGCGTTCGGCGGCCTCGAGCAGATCATCGATCGCCGGCTGGGTGGCCGATCGCTGGGCTTCGGCGCGGACGTGAAGAAGCGCGAGCCCAAGTCGCTCTCCGAGCTGTACCACCACGTCGAGCCAGAGGACCTGCTCAAGTTCGGCATGATCCCCGAGTTCATCGGTCGTCTGCCCGTCGTGACGGCGCTCGAAGAGCTCGATGAAGCGACGCTGATCGACATCCTCGTGCGGCCGCGCAACGCGCTCACGAAGCAGTACAAGAAGCTGCTCGATCTCGACGGCGTGCAGCTCAAGTTCACCGACGGCGCGATGAAGGCGATCGCGAACGAGGCGATTCGGCGCAAGACCGGAGCCCGTGGTCTGCGCGCCATTCTCGAGAGCGTGATGCTCGAGGTGATGTACGAGATCCCCTCGAAGAAGACCGCGCGCGAAGTGATGATCAGCGAAGACGTGGTGCTCAAGAAGAAGGAGCCCGTGATTCTTCACGCGACCGCCGATGAGAAGCCGAAGGCGGCCGGCAGCGCGGCGTGAACCGGGCGATCATCGGGACTCCGATTCTGCTGTTGGTGGGCCTCGTCGCTTTCATCATCGGGCCTCCGGGTCGGTACGCCTGCGGGCAGGTGGTCGGTTTCACGCCTGTGATGATCGAGCTGATTGGTTCCTGTCCCGAGGCGGCACAGCGCTTGGGCACCGGGCTCTCGTTCAGTCCGTTTCGGGGTGGCTTCGGCGGCAACTACGAGTCGGGTGGCGACGTGGGTGAAGGCGTCGCGTACGGCGAGCTCGGCGTGAGTGGCTCGTCGGGTAGCGCGAACGTCGAGTACCAGCTGAGCAAGGGCGCAGGGCTGTGGAGTCGAACAGTGCGAGCAGGGCAGGGCCGACATCTGTCTCGCGCTGAGCCGAATCGCGCAGGCGAAGGGTGACGCGGCGGCCGCTACGTCGTGGGCGAAGAAGGCCTGCGAGCTGGGAGCGAAGGACGCTTGTCGCTGACTCCGAAGGCGGCGAGCTGCTTCGCGAGCGCCGGGTCGAGCGGAGTCGTCGCAGTGAACGCCGCCCGTTTTCGAATCGCTGGCCCGAGGGCGTCGAGCCCCTCGAGCAGGTGACCTTCCGGATCCGAGCCGGGCCCTGAAATGTCGAGCGAGTCCTTCTCGAAGACCCAGC
Source organism: Myxococcaceae bacterium (assembly GCA_040275325.1). Classification (GTDB taxonomy): domain Bacteria; phylum Myxococcota; class Myxococcia; order Myxococcales; family Myxococcaceae; genus Xiheimicrobium. Next base: position 8,527 of record JBEOKA010000053.1, read on the forward strand.
AGTACTGCTTCGAATCGCCAAGCTCAGGCCGAACTTCGAGCACTTTCGGCCCCAGCTTCGGGAAGATCGCCCAGAACGCTTCGGGCTGAATCGACTCGACGATCAGCCGCTCGATGCGCTTTGGCCACTTCGCCTTCGCGATGATCGGCGCGGCCTCGGAGCGGACCTGCCCGGCGAGGTGAACGGTCGGCAGCTTCGGCAGCGTCATGGAGTCGATGTGACGGCTCGCGGCGCCGACACCAGTCTCATCGTCGTGCCACGAGACGTGAACGCCGAGCGTCGTGAGCTGCGCCCCCAACTTCTTCGGCACCGCGTCGAGCAGCCGCGCGGGAACGGCGAAGTCACGAACGGCGCCCAGCATCGGAGAGGCAACCAGCGCCCGCAGTGCCTCGGAGTTGCCGCCGTCGATCCACAGTCGCTCCAGCGTCGCGAGCTGCGGTTCGCCAGGCGTCGGAACGTCTCCAGCCGGGCCCCAATGCACGACGTCGATGCCCGTCAGCACGCCGCCCTGAAACCGGATCGTTCCGTTCCGTTTGATCTTCCAGAACGCTCGCAGCCAATCGCGCTCATGCTTCTTCTGCAGCGCCGCCATGCGCTTCTGCGCTTTCGGCTCGAGGGTCGACGACAGCTGCAGCGCCATGAACTCGCCGCGTGGATTGCCTTGCTCCTGGAGCGAGTCGGCGAAGGCGTGTCGGCGCGAGAGGTCGGTGGGCGCTTCGGCAAGCCACTTCAAGAAGTCACCCTCGGACTTCGGGCCGGACGATTTCGTCTTCGGCGCAGCTGAACGTTTCTCGGTCGAGAGCCCGAGTTCGACCCACGCCAGCGACGTGATCTCGGAGCCCAGTTGCTGCGCCGCCTTGCGATGGCTCGCGTCACCATGCGCGATGAGCAGCAACGCGAGCAGGGGGAAGATCGAAGACGCCGGATCGTAGCGAACGGGTGGGCGAGCGATCAGCATCGCGGCCGCGTCGGCGATCGCCGCCGTTCTCGGTAACGAGGTCAACAACACCAATCGCTCGGCGATGTCGGTCGCGGGTCCTTCGCCCAATCGGTTGAGCAGGTCGGGCAGATCTCCCTCACGACGTGCTTCTGCCCGCTCGAGAAACGCCGTCTGTAGCGCGGCGCGGGGACCGGCGGGCAGGGCGGCTCCACTCGCTCCCTTCCCGAAGGGCTTGCGAGGGCCGAGCAGGCGGGCGGCTCCCGTCGCGACCAGCGCTCTCCACTTCGGCACCAGGTCGTTGGGGGCGTTCACCTTCTTCAGCGACTCCGCGAACGACGGCGGCGCGCCGTGCAGCACCAACGCTCCGAGCGCCGCGCAGCCCGTGCCGAGCTGCTCCCGAAACCGAATGGGGAAGTGTTGGAACCACGACGCGGCGGCGTCTGCGATCGCGCGCTGTTTCGGCCAGGTGGTGAGCGTCAGGAACCGCGCCTCGAGCTTCGGCACACTCGTGTCTTCAAGGGCCCCCAGCATCACCGCCAGGTTCGCCGGATTCTTCGACTCGGCCAGCGCGCTCCAGTCCACCTTCTTCGTCGCCATTGGCGCGCACTCTGCCTCTGTCGTGTTTCCTCGACCAGCCGGGCGGGTGGGCGTTACACCCCCGCGCCATGCGAAGACTCACGCTGCTGTCGCTGTTCGTCGTCTCCTGCGTCTCGACTCAAGACGCGGTGAAGCCCGAGCCGAAGATCGCGGAAGCGCTCGTCGACGCTGGCGTCCCCCCCGCTCCGGAGCCCAAGAAGCCGATGGTCCCCCCGACACGCACGCAGGTCATCAAAGAGACGATTCACGGCCTCTCGCTCGCCGACCCGTTCCGGT
>JBEOKA010000054.1:0-13353 GCA_040275325.1 Myxococcaceae bacterium
TTGCCGATGAGCACGTTGTCGGGCTTGAAGTCGCGGTGCACCAACCCGGCGGAGTCGACGAAGTTCGCAACAGTTCTTGGAGCGCGATCGGACCAGAGTTTCAAGGTCACGTTCCCGCGGCTTGTCTTCATAATCGCGTAGATCGGTTTCCCCAACTCGGCCTTGCCCATCCAAGTCGAGCTAATCGCTGTCGCGGCTCGGTTTCGATCGGAGACGCTCCCCTGATCGACCAAAGACGACGCAATGACGCCAGCGTCCACCGGGGCCGCGACAGAACTGAGACGGGCAAATCGTTCGGCCTCAAGTGGTGAGAGAGATGTCCTGAACAAGATTTTCCCATCAGCACGCAAGAGTGCAGCATTTGGGGCAATAGCCGGGTGGGTGAACAGGTTCCCGAGCAGACGATCAAGTGCGGCGCTGGGCACCGCGAAATTCAGCTGCTGTCCGCCTTCAATTGTCGCGGTTGTGATGCCGACCAAGTTTCCGCGGTCGTCGAATAGGCCGCCACCACTTGAACCGAGTGAAATGGCAGCAGACACTTGTAACAGAGTCCGGTTCTTGAGGCGCCTCAGACTTGAGACCAACCCCTCGGCGAGTGTGTTCTCAAGGCCTTGGGGCGAACCGATTGTAAAAACTCGCTCGCCTACGACGGGCAATTCCACTCTTCGTGGCGAGATTCCCTGGAATTCCCCGCGGAGTATTTGGAGGACCGCAAGATCTTGCTCCTCGTCAGCGCCAACAAGGACAGCTTCACTCTCAACTGCGCCGACATGCACTATCGGCAACACATCGCTAGTTGTGCCACGCACAACATGCCAGTTTGTCACGACGCGGTTCTTGGAGACGACGACAACACTGCCAAGCTTCTCCCCCGCCACGAGGTAGCCGACGCCAGGTGAAGCTTGTGCGTATAACTCAGCGGGCGTGAGGACGCGATCGGTCTCGTTCGTCGAAGTCGAGGGCTTGGCTTCTGCTGCGCTGAGGCGCTCGACGACGAACTCATACGCACGCCGAATCTCCATATCCAAGACGGGAGGCCCATCGAGGCGAATCATCGCCTCTAAGATCACAATACGGTTCTGATAGAACTGCCAGAAATATACCGACTTTACGACGCCGAACCGGGACAGCTCAGATATGGTCTCGCATCGGTAGGTGAGGCTCCTTCGGTCGAAGGCTCCGGCAGCCCTACTGGCCTCGGCTTTGGGTCGCGACTTCGCACAGAATTCCTGGGCATCAATGGCACTCATCGTCTTCAGGAACGACTCTCGGACGACAATTTCGGCCGAAACCCGTACCGTCGCGATGGCAGGTGCGCCCCTTGTTCGGCCGGATGTTGAGAGAACGAGCCCTCTGTCAAAGCGGTAGCCGCCTTCTTCGAGACTAGCGCGGTCCGCTGGGGCAATTCCCGTCCAGTCGGTGCCGAGTCGCGCTGAAAGCCGCGCGCTGACTTCATTTCTCATGCGGACGGTGCTTCCGCACTCGCTTGCCAGGAAGACGAACTCCTGGAATCCCTTCTCCTTGTCGAATTCGTTCCAGAAGGTTGCGGAGCGCGGCCACCGCTTCATCGCCGACGCGAGGGCGCAATCGCAGATCTCTGGGTCCGCATTCGCACCCGATTTGCAACTTTCCAAGAGTTGGACCTGGTGTTCTCTTGGCCAGAGGTCAGCTCGCGATTCCCGTGCGAGTAGCAGGCTGACGGTCAGGATTGGCAACCAGCTCAAGACACCAGTTCGCAACCCGATGTTCATCTCGCCTCCCGGCTTACCCGAGCATAGGCCGGCTCTATGGCAATGGCGTTGATTGAGTGAATCAAGCCCGCACGGCAGAGCCAAACGCGAACAGCCAACGATTCCAAGCCTGTCGCCTGACAACACAGCGGGCTGATGATGATCACGCTCGGTCGCCTCGCTGGTAACGATGGTGCTGCGGGGCCAACCGAGCCGCTCACCGCAGCCTGCCGATTCCGTCGAAGAAGGCTGTAAACCAGACAACGCTGCTCAGAACAGCTCCTCCCGGCAGCACACGAGCAGGAAGCCGGGGAACGGCGCGTCACAACGGGGCGCCCTTGCGCGCCAGGTCTCGATTGGTTTAGTGGTTTAACCAATGACGCTCTCGACGCCCCTTGCCCGTGTGCCCCGCCCTGTCGACGCCGTGCTCGACCGCCTTCGCCGCGCCGTGGTGGGTGGTGAGTACACGGCCGGCGACTACCTGCCTCCCGAGCGGCAGCTCGCGTCCTCGTTGGGCGTGAGCCGGCTGACGCTGCGGGCGGCGATGGCCAAGCTCGAGAGCGAGGGGCTCGTCAGGGCGCGGCAGGGTGACGGCGTGCTGGTGCTCGACGTCATGAAGAGCGCGGGCCTGGGCGTGCTCGCTTACGTCGACATCGCCGACCGCGCCGATCTGCTGCGCTCCTTTCTCGAGCTGAGGCGCGCGGTGGCGGTCGAGGCCGTCGCGCTGGCGTGCGAGCGTGCCGTGCCCTCCGAAGTCTCGGCGCTGCAACGGCTGGCCGACGCGCAGGCCGTCGAGACCGACCACCAGTGCTACCTCGACCGCGACACCGAGTTCGCCCGGCTGGTGCTGACGGCGTCGCAGTCGTTCGCCACGTCGCTGCTCTTCAACACGCTGACGCCCATCGCGGCCGCCCACCCCGAGTTCCTCGAGGCGCTGGTGGAAGACAAAGAGCGCTCGCTCGCCGGGTACACCATCACCATCAGCCTCATTCAGGCGAAGGACGCCGACGTCGCGCGCACGGTGCTGCGCAAGGCGCTCGAGACTGCCGACGCCGAGGTCTTGAAGTCCATCACGCGGCGCAGGCGTGCAGGGAAGCGTGGCGGGCGATGACGGCACCGTCCGTCGAGACGCTCCGGGCGCTCTCGAAGCCCCGGCTGGCGGAGCTGCTCCGCGCCGGTCACCCCATCGACCCGCAGGCGCTCGACGGCTGGGCGTACCGCGGCACCGTGCTCGCGACGCCGCGCCTCATCGAGCGGCTCACCTGGCAGACGTTTCAGAAGTGCTTTCACCGCCTGCCCGATGGCCGGCTCGTCGGGTGGAACGTGCGGCTCGAGCAGCGAGGCCTGTCAGCGCCCAGCCAGCCGCGAACGAAACGTGGAGCGCCCCTCTGCGTGTGGCCGTTCGAGGTGGTGGCGGGTGAAGGCCCGGGGCTCGTCATCGACTACGCCCCGTTCAACACCGACACGATGCGCTTCGTGAGAGACCCGCTCGTCTCGTTGTCTGGCTCCGACCTGTTGCTCGGCGTGAGCGATGCCATCGTCGGACCGCTCCGTGTGCGCACGCCCACCTGGTTCGTGCTCGAGCGGGAGCACCGCGTCTCCTTCGTACCGCCGCTGTTCCAGCCTGAGCCGTTGCTCCACGACTTCGAGCGACGTTGGGCCGACGCTCTCTTCGACGCGCTGCTCGGCACGCCGGTCACCGACCGCGCGAAGTTCTGGGAGCTGCTCGCTGCGCACGGGCCCGTGATGCTGAAACCCGGTCTCCGCGCCGCGGTTCATGCGCTCACGCTTCTGCCCGTCACGCTGCCCGAATTTCGCCGACCGTTCTTCGCCCTCGACGAAGACGCCCGCGCGGTCTGCATCGAATCGATGGCCACGCACGCGCGGCTGCCCGTTCGACAGCTCGTCTCGACGTTGAAGGTGCTCGCATGCTTCGCGCTGTTCGAGTCGCCAGGTGCACGCAGCCGGTGGGCGACACCATGAGCGCGTTGGTCGAGGTCGACGGTCGCAGCCTGAACCGGTCGCTGCACCTGCACGCCGACGTCGTGGTGGTCGGGAGCGGGCCCGCAGGCGCCACGGCCGCATGGACGATGGCCTCGAGAGGCCTGTCGGTCATCGTGCTCGAAGAAGGCCACGAGGCGACCACCGCCGACTTCCCAGAGAGCGGCCTCGAGGTAATGGCGCGCTGGTACCGCGAGCTCGGCATGTCAGTCGCGCTCGGGCCGGCCATCATTCCGTACCTGCAGGGCAGGGCGGTGGGCGGTACGTCGGTCATCAACGGCGCCATCTGCTGGAACCTGCCGCGCGACGTCCACGAGCAGTGGCTGCGCGACGACCCTGGGCTCGGGGAGCAGCTGCCGTGGAGCGACGTGGTGCGGGCCGAGGCGCTGGTCGATGAACGGCTGCAGGTCGCTCCGACGGACCCACGCGTCGCCGGCGCGAAGAACCTGCTGCTCGGAAGCGGTGCAGAGGTCCTCGGGCTCGAGCACCGCGCGATTCGTCGCAACGCGCCGGGCTGTCGCGGCAGCGGTCGCTGTCTGCAGGGCTGCCCCAACGGCGCGAAGGCGAGCGCAGACCGAACGTTCCTCGCAGACGCGGTGAAGCTGGGAGCGAAGGTCGTCTCGGGCGTTCGCGTGCGCAAGGTCGTGCTCGAGCGGAGGCGGGCGGTCGGGGTCGAGGCGGTGACGGCGCGTGGCGTGCGCGTCGACGTGAGCGCGAAGCACGCGGTCGTCCTGGCCGCGAGCGCGATTCAGACACCGTTGCTCCTGCGCGAGAGTGGACTCACGCGCGGGCCGGTCGGCGACAACCTGATGGCGCACCCGGGCGTGTCGGTGACGGGCCGTTTCGCGGAAGCCGTGAACAATCACCTCGGCGCGACGCAGGGCCACGAGGTCATCGGGCTGCGGCACGAGGGCCTCAAGGTCGAGGCGCTGGGCTTCGACGTGTCGATTCTCGCGAGCCGGCTGCCGGGAACGGGAGCGTCGTTCATGAAGTCACTCGCGCGGCTGAGTCATCACGCAGCGTGGGGCGCGGCGATTCGGGCGAAGGCGCGGGGCTCGGTGCGGAGTGTCGGTGGCTCCACGGTCGTTCGGTATGCGCTCACCGTTGACGACGTGAAGACGGTGCGGCGCGGAGCGAGCGTGGTGGCTCAGCTCTTCGTCGCCGCCGGGGCCGAGGCCGTCGCGCCGGGCATCTCGGGCGTTGCCTCCGAGCTGAACACCATGGAGCAGGCGCGCGCGCTCGAGACCAACGCTCCGCTCGACGCTGGCGCGTACTCGATGTCGATGACGCACCTCTTCGGCACGGCGCGCATGGGCAGCGACCCCGCGAACTCCGTCGTGCGGCCAGACTTTCGGCATCACGACGTCGACGCGCTCTTCGTCGCCGACTCGAGCGTCTTCCCGACGAACACCGGGGTGAATCCGATGGTGAGCATCATGGCGCTCGCGCATCTCTGCGGCCTGCGCGTCGCGTCGTGATCACGTCGTCAGGAGTTGGAGTGGTCGTCGCGAGACGACGATGGGTTCGAACTTCGCGTTCGTGCTCGTGCCGCGTTCTGCTTCAGCCGCTCTGAAAGTGATCCACCCGCCGGCGTGAAACTGGTGCAGCCGTGGTGGCCTCCCATCACACGTCGCGGACTGTCGAAGACGAGCGCTCGACGACCGCGCCACCATTCTGTCCGCTCGGCGAGCAGAAGACTCCGAGAACAGGTGCTGGGCGCTACGCTTTTCGACTGATTGCTGCTCTTCGCGAGTGAGACGGCAGGCCGACCTAGCCCCCGCGGCGGTGCATCTCGAGGTGTGGCACGCCGCGAAGCCCCTCGGCGTCGAGCAGCGGCCCGCGCAGGCTCAGGCCGGCGCGCTCCTCTGCCCCGCGGTCACTCCGATTCCGCCAGACGCGCTCGAGCTGCTCCGCGAGTGCCTCGTTCGTCACGCCCGAGCGCAGCCACGCCTTCACGTCGGTGCCACGCGCTGAATACAGACACGTGAACAGCTGGCCATCGGCGCTCAGGCGTGCGCGGTCACACGCTCCGCAGAACGGCTGCGTCGTCGACGCCACCACCCCGAACACCTGCCCATCGGGCAGCTGAAACCGTTCGGCCGGCGCGCTGCCACGCCCTGCGACGGGAACGGGAAGACCGCGCAGCGCCGCCACCTGCGTCAGCACCTGCGCGCGCGAGACGACCTGCTCGGGGCTCCAGTGCGTGGCACCGCCGACGTCCATGTACTCGATGAACCGCAGCTCGGCGTCGATGGAGCGCGCGAAGTCGAGCAGCGGCCCCAGTTCGTGGTCGTTCACGCCGCGAAGCAGCACCGTGTCGAGCTTGAGCTTCGTGAAGCCAGCCTCCTTCGCGGCAGAGATTCCCGCGAGCACCTGCGCCAGTTCGTCACGCCGCGCGATTCGCAGGAACGTCGCGCGCGACAGACTGTCGATGCTCACCGTCAGCTGCCGAAGCCCTGCGGCATGGAGCGCCTTCGCCATCGACGCCAGCCGCACCCCATTCGTCGTCAACGCGAGCTCGTCGAGCGGCTTCTGCGCCAACGTCTCGACCAGCTTCGGCAGATCGGCGCGCAGCAGCGGTTCACCACCAGTGATCCGCACCTTGCGAACACCGCTCGCGATGAACGCATCGACGACCCGGGACAGCTCTTCGAACGACAGCAGCTCGGGCTGGGGCACCCAGTCGTATTTCGACTCGGGCATGCAGTACTGGCAACGCAGGTTGCAGCGATCGGTCACGGAGAGGCGAAGGCTTCTCAGGGTGCGGTGGTGACGGTCGACGACCATGCGGCTCGTCAAGAGCCCGGCGCTGCGGATCACGGTTCGCCGGACGTAACCGAATGAAATCGCTGCCTCCATCAGCCGCCTGAATCGAATTCAGCAGGCGTGGCTCTGAGCCCCGACGTTTCACATTGGTCACCAAGGAGCCCCCATGTCCCGGCTGTTGTTGCTCGCGGCGCTCGCGTCGTCGCTCTCCGCTTCTGCGCAAGACGTCTTCATCAGTGTCGACGACGCCCTCAAGCTGGCCGGGAAGGACGGAGTCCGCTTCGTCGCGACCGACAACGAGAAGGAGTTCGAGAAGGGCCACCTGCCCGGCGCGGTCGAGGCCTTCGCGCACGACCTTCAGCTGCTCGACGACGTGCGCAAGTGCAAGGGCCTGCCGATGTGCGAGGCGACGGCGTTCGACTTCATCGGCAAGACGCTGGGCATCGACGCCGCCACGCAGGTCATCGTCTACGACGCAGGCATGGGCGTGAACGCCAGCGGAGGCTGGTTCTTCCTCGCGCTCTACGGGCACAAGAACGTGAAGGTGCTCGATGGTGGCCTCGCTGCGTGGAAGGCGAAAGGCGGCGCCATCGAAGAAGGCAAGGGCAAGGCGCCCGCGGCGAAGACGTTCAAGGGTGAGGTGCAGTGGTCGATGATCGCCAGCCGCGCCGACGTCGAGGCGGTGGTGAAGGACCCGTCGAAGGCCCTCATCCTCGACTCGCGCCACAAGCTCGAGGAGTACACGGGCAAGGAGCTGCTCGGCGGCCTCAGCGCTCCCGGCAAGGAGCTCACGGTCGCGCGTGGTGGCTTCATTCCCGGCGCCGTCTTCTCTCCGTGGACGAAGTACGCCGGCAACAAAGACGCCGAGGCCGGCAAGCCCACGCTGAAGGACCAGAAGGACCTCGCCAAGCAGCTCGAGAAGCTGAAGAAGAATGGCTACGACGCGGCCAAGCCCGTCATCACGTACTGCCACGTCGGCCTGGGCCGCGGCTCGTTCCAGTACCTCGCGCTGCTGAAGGCCGGTCACGCCAACACGAAGCTGTACGTCGGCGGCTGGAGCGAGTGGGGCAACACCCCCGAGCTTCCCCTCGGGACGCAGCAATGAGCGGCGCGGCGACGGCCGTGCTCGGAGGCCTCGCCACGGGCGCAGCGTTCGGCGTCGTCCTCTACAAGGTGGGCGCGAGCCGCTTCTCGCGCGTCATCGGCATGCTGACGTTGCGCGACACGAAGGTGATGAAGTTCGCCTTCACCGCGGTCGCGACGGCGTCGGTGCTCTATGGCCTGGCTTCGGTGCTGGGCTTCGCCGAGCCGTTGCACCTCGTACCGCGCGTCATGCCCTTTCTCGGGGCGGCGCACGTGCTGGGCGGCGTCATCTTCGGGCTCGCGATGGGCACGACGGGCACCTGCCCTGGCACCTGCGTCGCGAAGGCTGGCGGCATGGGCGGTGACAAACGCTTCGCCACGCTCTTCAGCATTCTCGGCCTCGTGCTCGGCATTCTCGCGTACTCGGTGGTGAAGACGCCGCTCACCGACGCCGGCATCATCGCGACGAACCAGAAGCCCATCACGCTGCACGGCCTGCTTGGGCTGCCGTACGGCGTCGTGGCCATCGCCTGGGGCGCGCTGTTCTTCGGCATCGCCACGGCGGTCGACCGCTTCTTGCCCGAGAAGGCGTTCGCGCCTGCCAAACCGGCGCGCAGCGTCGTCGAACTCGTTCGTGGTGAGTGGAGCTGGCTGGCCGGAGGCGTGCTGGGCGGCACCATCATCGTGTTGGCCACGGCGCAGAACGGCTACCTCGGCTTCTCGGGGGCCACGCTCGCGGTCGTCGGTGGCGCAGCGCACCTCGTCGGTCACCCGATGGAGCTCGTCCCGAAGGTGAACGACGACGTTCTCTGGCGCGCAATGCTCATCATCGGCGTCTTCCCCGGCGGCTTCCTCGCGAAGCTGTTCTCGACGCCGTCCGAGGCAGCGACGCACCCGACGGTGAAGGCGACGTTCAGCTTGAAGGCCGCGTCGAAGGCGCTGGTGGGCGGCTTCGGCCTGGCGCTCGGCGCGATGATTGGCGGCGGTTGCACGACGGGCGCCTTCATCGCGGCGTGGCCGACGCTCTCGGTGGGCAGCCTCGCCATGGGCACCACCTTCTTCCTCGTGTCGATGGTGACCTCGAGCCTGATGCTCGCGACGCGGCGCATCGACTTCGCCGAGGCCCAGCGCGTCGGTGACGAGGTCTACGACTGATGAAGCGCTCGGTGCGCATCACCTTCATCGTGCTCATCGTCGCCATGGCCGCGGCCGTGCTGGCGCTGCGCGCGCGCAACGGTGAGCGGGAGTCACGGCTCTCCACTCCAACGACGGGAACGACGCCATGAAGCGCTTCGAGCAGGTCATCTACCTCGCAGCGATGGCCCTGTTGGCCGTGCTGCTGTTCACCGAGGGCAACCGCAGCGCGAGCCTCGACGCGCGAGAGGGCGTTACGGCAAAGGCGCTCTACGCCGAGCTGTCGAACCCGCAGGTGAAGGTGCAGCTCGTCGACCTGCGCGCGTACGACGACGACGGCTACCTCGACACGCACGTGCCCGGCGCGATTCCGATGCCCGAGTGCGACCCGGCGAAGGCTCCTGAGCCCGCCCGCGAGCGCGTGTACTCGTACGTCACCACCGTGCTCATCACGGCAGACGGCCAGAGCCCCGCCCTCGAGGCGTGTCGGCAGCGCTTCGCGCACGCGCGGGTGCTGCAGGGTGGAATGGAAGGCTGGAGCGACGCGCGGCTGCCCGAAGACACGGGCGACTACGCGCCGCCGAAGAACGCTGCAGGTGGTGGCTGTCTCTGAGTCGTCGTCCTTCGACCCCCGAGCTCTCCCAATGTCCATCTCGAGACGTGATGCGCTGAAGAACCTCGTCGCCGCCGGTGTGGTGGCGAAGGCCGCGAGCGCGACCGACGCGAACGCCGAGGTGAAGCCAGTGCGGGTCGACGACCCCCGCAAGGCGTACCCCGACACGAAGAGCACCGAAGACTTCTACCGAAACGAGTTCCGCTCGGTGCGCGGCGACGGAGACGATCGCGGCTTCGCGTACCACTGCGTGAACTGCCAGGGGAACTGTGCCTTCGAGGTGTGGGCGAAGGACGGGAAGGTGACGCGCGAGAACCAGTCGGCGGCCTACCCGCAGCTGGCGCCGAACCTGCCCGACGCGAACCCGCGCGGCTGCAACAAGGGCAGTCAGCACAGCCAGGTGATGTACGAGAAAGACCGGCTGCTCTACCCGATGCGGCGCGTGGGCCCGCGAGGCTCGGGGCAGTGGGTGCGTATCAGCTGGGACGAGGCCATCACCGAGGTCGCGCAGCATCTGTATGACGGCCTGCGGGAGAAGGGCCCGGCGTCGAATTACGTGCACGTTGGAGCGGGCATTCTCACCGAGGCGCGCGCGGCCTCCATCAAGCGCCTGGGCTCGTTGCTCGGCGCCGTGCGGCCGTACATCGCCAGCTACGTGGGCGACATGTTCCCCGGCGTCAGCGCCGTCTACGGCGAGGGCAACATCGGCTGCACCTACGACTTCGTGTTCACCACCAACGTCGCCGTGTTCTGGGGCTGCAACCCGAACGTCTCGCGCATTCCCGACGCGCACTACCTGTGGGAGGGCAAGTACAACGGCTCGAAGATCATCGTCATCACGCCCGAGTTCAACGCGACGTGCATTCACGCCGACCTCTGGGTGCCGGTGAAGGCGGGCTTCGACGGGCACCTCGCGCTCTCCATCGTGCAGCGCATCGTCGCGAAGAAGCTCTACAAGCCCGAGTTCCTCAAGGAGTACACCGACCTTCCGCTGCTCGTTCGCACGGACACGAAAGAGCTCGTGCGGCTGTCGGACATCGACGTGAAGGCGAAGAACGTCGACGCGAAGGCCATCGAGCGGTTCGCGAAGCCCGACCACCCGCACGACAACTTCCTCGCGTTCAACACGAAGACGAAGAAGTTCACCGTCATGCCCGGCAGTGAGGGCAGCCAGGTCGAGACGCTGCGCCTGTCGGACATGGACTGGGACATCGACCCGGCCCTGAACGGCTCGTGGCAGCTCACCCTGAAGGACGGAAAGAAGGTGAAGGTCACCACCGCGTTCGAGCTCTTCAAGACCGAGCTCGAGGTGTTCGCGCCCGAGAAGGTGAAGGGCCTGACGGGCGTGCACCCGGCCATCGTCGACGAACTCGCGAACGACCTCACGCAGGCGAAGGTGGCGCTCGTCACCATGGGCTTCGCCGTCGGCAAACACTTTCACGGCATGCTCTCGCAGCGGGCCATCGCGGCGCTCACGGCCTTCATCGGCAAGCTGGGCCCCGAGGGCGGGCTCAACACCGAGAACGAGTGGAACATCACCGGGCTCGAGGGCCTCTCGGGCTTCTCGGGCAAGTACGTGCACCGCTTCGCGTCGGGCTTCGTCAGCGAGTTCATGCTCGGCGACGGGCTCGGCGACGCCAACACGCTGTACTCCGAGGAGGACTTCCAGCGCGGCACCGGCGTCTCGAAGGCCGAGTACCAGAAGCAGGTCGTCGAGCTGCTCGAGCGCGGCAAGAACGACGAACGGTACAAAGAGGGCAAGCCGTACTGGACGACGGTCGAGAACTTCCTGCTGTTCGCCGACTCGCGCTTCCGCCGCAACAAGGGCCACTACCAGAAGGGCTTCCTCGAGAAGGCGAAGTTCATCGCGTACGGCGACTTCCGCATGAGCGACTTCGGCGTGTTCGCCGACGTGCTGCTGCCCTGCAAGACGCCCTACGAGAGCTGGGACCTGCGCACGAACCCCGGGTACCACCGCTACGCGAACATCGCGTACCCCTCACCGACGCTGAAGCCAGTGGGCGAGTCGAAGAGCGAGTGGGAGATCGCCACGCTCGTCACCGAGAAGCTCGAGGCGCTGGCGAAGGCGCGCTTCGCCAAGTCGAAAGACGAACGCGACATCGCCATCGTCGACACGACGCACACGCAGACGGGCACGCGGCGCCTCGACGAGCTGGTGAAGGAGTTCACGAAGGGCGGCACGCTGCGCACCGACAAGGACGCGGTGGAGTACGCGCTCGAGCACGTCGACCAGTTCAAGCCGAACACCACGAAGACGATGTACGAGCGCGGCGGGTTCCTGCAGCTCAATGAGAAGGCCGGCAAGAGCTCGCCCCTGTACCCGGACAAGCCGTACAACACGTTCGAGAACCAGCTCTACCTGCACCACCGCTTCGACACGCTGACGGGCCGGCTCACCTTCTACGTCGACCACCCGCTGTGGATCGCCGCGAACGCGCACGTGCCGACCGCGAAGCAGCCGATTCGCCCGAAGCGCCACCCGTTCGTGTTGATGACGCCGCACGCACGCTGGTCGATTCACTCCACGTACAAGACCTCGCCCGTGCTGCTGCGGCTGCAGCGTGGCCAGCCGGCGGTGATGGTGAACCCCGAGGTCGCGAAGGCGCGCGGCATCGCCGATGGCGACCAGGTGAAGATGTTCAACGAGCTCGGAGAGGTGAAGCTGATGGCGAAGGTCTCTCCCTCGGCGCCGCCCGACGCGCTCGTGCTCGAGCATGGCTGGGAGCCGTTCATGTACGCGAGCCGCAAGGGCCACAACCTGCTGGTGGGCGACATGCTCAACCTGCTCGAGCTGTCTGACGGCTGGGGCCACCTCAAGTTCGGCACCAACTGGGACGGCAACCAGCACGCCTACGAGACCACCGTCGAGCTGGCGAAGGTCTGAGAGGAGCCACCATGTCGACCCGACAACTCGCGATGGTGATGGACCTCAACAAGTGCATCGGCTGCCAGACGTGCACGGTCGCCTGCAAGACGCAGTGGACGAACCGCAACGGCCGCGAAGGCATGTACTGGAACAACGTCGAGACGAAGCCGGGCATGGGCTTCCCTCGCGGGTGGGAAGGGCTCGGCGGCGGCTTCGACGAGAAGGGCAACCTGCGTGAAGGCGTCGTGCCCTCGCGCGCCGGCGACTACGGCGTGCCCTGGGACTACAACGCCGACGAGATTCTCAAGGGCAACGAGGTGCACGCGCAGACCGAGCCGCGCGTGGGCCCGAACTGGGACGAAGACGTCGGCGCCGGCGACTTCCCCAACTCGCACTTCTTCTACCTGCCGCGCATCTGCAACCACTGCTCGAACCCGAGCTGTCTGGCCGCGTGCCCGCGCCAGGCCATCTTCAAGCGCGACCAGGACGGCATCGTGCTGGTCGACCTGAACCGCTGCGAAGGCAACCGGCAGTGCATCGCGGCGTGCCCCTACAAGAAGATCTATTTCAACCCGAAGCTCTCGAAGTCCGAGAAGTGCATCTTCTGTTTTCCGCGCATCGAGCAGGGCCTGCCGCCCGCGTGCGCTGACCAGTGCGTGGGCCGCATTCGGTTCGTCGGTTACCTCGACGACGTCGACAGCCAGGTGCACAAGCTGGTGCTCAAGCACCAGGTCGCGTTGCCGCTGCACGCCGAGTACGGCACGCAGCCCAACGTCTACTACGTGCCGCCGATGACGGGCCCGCGCCGCTTCGACAAGACGGGCAAGCCCATCGAAGGCAGCGAGCGCATTCCCACCGCGTACCTCGAGCACCTCTTCGGCAAGGGCGTGCACGACGTACTCGCGAAGCTCCAGGCCGAGGTCGACAAGCGGAAGAAGGGCCAGCCGTCGGAGCTGCTCGATCTGCTCATCGCCTACAAACAGCAGGACATGTTCAAGCTGGGGAAGCCGCGCCCCGGCTTCAAGCTCCCGGTGCTGAAATGAGCGCGCGACTCTCGATGGTGGTGGGGCTGGTGTCGTCAGTCGCGTTGGCGAACGAGGCATTCTTCGCGAGTGAGGTCGTCGACGCGGTCGCCGTGA
>JBEOKA010000055.1:0-6758 GCA_040275325.1 Myxococcaceae bacterium
CAGCACCAGAAGAAGGAGCGCAAGCCCGAGCACGCCCCCCGCAAGGAGGCGAAGATCGAGAACCTGCTCAAGGTCGGCCAGGAAGTGATGGTGCAGGTCTCGAAGGATCCCATCGGCACCAAGGGCGCCCGCGTCACCTCACACATCTCGATTCCCGGCCGTCACCTCGTGTTCATGCCGACCGTCGATCACGTCGGCATCAGCCGCCGCATCGGCAACGAAAAGGAGCGCCGCCGCCTGCGCGAGATCGTCGACCGCCTGCGCCCGCCTGGAACCGGCTTCATCGTGCGCACCGTCGCCGAGAACGTGCCCAGCGAGAAGCTCGAGGCCGACATTCGCTTCCTCATCGAGGTGTGGAACGAGACCGTTCGCAAGAGCGAGAAGACCCACCGCGCGGGCCTCGTTCACCCCGACCTCGATCTCATTCTGCGCGCGACCCGCGACCTCTTCGCGCAGGACGTCGAGCAGCTCATCATCGACGACCGCGACGAGTACGAGCGCGTGCTCGGCTTCGTGATGGCGCAGGACCCGGCGCTGAAGGAGCGCGTGAAGCTGCACGAAGGTGAAGAGCCGATCTTCGACGCCTTCGGCATCGAGGAGGAGATCAAGCGCGCCTCGGCTCGCAAGGTGTGGCTCAAGTCGGGCGGCTACCTGATCATCGATCAGGCCGAAGCCCTCACCGCCATCGACGTGAACTCGGGCCGCTACGTCGGCAAGAAGAACCTCGAAGACACGATCCTCAAGATCAACACCGAGGCGTCGAAGGAGATCGTCTACCAGCTGCGCCTGCGCAACATCGGCGGCATCATCATCTGCGACTTCATCGACATGGAGAAGCAGCAGAACCGCGACAAGGTCTTCAAGTCGCTCCAGGAAGCGCTGGGCCGCGATAAGGCGAAGACGAACGTCCTGCGCATCAGCGAGCTCGGCCTCGTCGAGATGACCCGCAAGCGCGTGCGTGAGTCGCTCGGCCGCGTGCTCCACGAAGACTGCGGCTACTGCAACGGCCAGGGCAGCGTGAAGTCGGCCACCACGGTCGCGTACGAGATCTTCCGCGAGCTGCGCCGCTCGGGCCCCGCGTACAAGGACCCGACGCTCGTCGTGCAGTGCCAGACCGAGGTCTCGAACGTGCTGCAGGGTGAAGAGCGCGACGAGCTTCGCCACCTGATGGATCGCTACAACAAGACCATTCAGGTGCGCGCCCAGCAGCAGTACCACCGCGAGCAGTACGACATCTACGCGCGGCCGGTCAGCGGAGTGGAGCTCAAGGTCGCGACCAGCGTCGTCGAGTTCGAGGCCAGCGGTGGGCCGGCGCGCAAGCCCCAGAACCAGGAGTCGAACCGCTTCGAGCAGCGCGGTGGTGGCGGCGGCGGCGGTGGTGGTGAGCGCGGCGGTGGCGGAGGCGGTGGTGGCGGCGGTGGTGGAGACCGCGGCAATCGACGCAATCGCAATGGGCGCGGTGGTGGTGGCGGCGGCGGTGGTGGTGGCGGCGGTGGAAACCGCAATCAGAACCAGCCCAGACCGTCGGCTCCTCAGCAGGGCGGCGGTGGCGGCGGCCGCGACGACGGCCTCTCTTCAGGGGAGTGAGCGATGGCCAAGACGGTGGAGCGGCGGATCTCGGTTCGCAAGACGATCAACCACGAGTTCGCCTCGGTCGACGAGTTCATCAACGAATACGTCACCAACATCAGCCGCTCCGGCGTCTTCATTCGCTCCGATGAGCCGTTGCCCATCGGCACGCGGGTGAACCTTCGTTTCACCGTCATCAACGACGAGCTCGAGACCATCGAAGGTCTCGGCGAGGTCGTGCGCGTCGTCGAGAAGGGTCGTCAGAAGGGCATGGGCGTGGTGTTCGTCGAGCTCTCGCAGGTCTCGCGGGAGCTGATCGAGCGCATCCTCGTGCGCCGGTGAGTCCATCGTGGAGACGACGCCCGACACGCCGACGGAGCCAGTCACTGCGTCGGCGCCAGTGCAGTCGTCGCCCTCATCGAATCGTCTGACGGTCAAGGGCCTGTGGCGGCTGCTGGTCGCGGTCGTCATCGGCTACCGCGGTGAGAAGCTCGCCCTTCGCGCGGGCAACCTCACCTTCATCACCCTCACGTCGCTGGTTCCGCTCGCAGCCGTCATTCTCGCGTTGCTGCACGCCTTCGGGTCGACGCAGGTCGAAGCGCTGGTCATCAAGTTCTTCGAAGATCTGCTGAACCCCGGAGGCCGGGCGCAGGCTGAACGCGCGCTGCGCGAGTTCAAGGCGGCGGCGAACTCGCCCACGGGCTCGAGCCTCTCGTTCCTCGTGCTGCTGGTGTCGTCGGGCGTGATGCTTCGGCACCTCGACGCGTCATTGAACGACGTGTGGGCCGTGCGCCGCTCTCGCCCGATTCTGGGCACGCTGGGGCTCTACCTGGGCGTGCTCATCGTCGGGCCCATCGCGATGGCGCTGTCGTTGCTCGGCAGCGACGGCATGAAGCGGGTGCTGTTGCTGGTGAACTTTCCGCTCTCGGGCGCGGCCTTCACGCTCGGCGCGATCATCTCGGCGATGATCGTCTTCACGCTGCTCTACAAGATCGCTCCCCACGCGCATGTGCCGTGGCGCTCGGCCCTCATCGGCGGTGCGACGGCTGGCGTCGCGTGGGAAGTCGCCCGTCACGTCTACGGCACCATCGCCAGCATCTTCTTCTCGGCGAACGCGGTGTACGGCTCGCTCGGCATCGCGCCGCTGTTCCTCACCTGGGTGTACGTCAGCTGGTACGTGATTCTGAGTGGAGCCCGGCTCGCCTACGCGGTGGAGCACGCCGACTTCCACGACGAGTTCCGCGACATCTCGGCTCACCCGCGCAGTGACGAACTCATCGCCACGCGAATCGCCCAGCTCGTCGCGCGTGCACGTGTCGCGCAGGTGCCAGGCCCTGCGTCGCTCGGCCTCGCGCTTCAGCTCCGCCTGCCCACCCAACGCATCGAAGAGTCGGTCGATCGTCTGCTGAAGGCCGGGCTCGTGAAGCTCGAAGCAGGCGCACTGATTCCCGCGAAAGACCTGGTCGATCTCACCGTGGCCGACATCTCGCTCGCGGTCGGCGGAGCGGCTCGAACGCTCCATCGCGAACGACTCTCGCGCACCGGCCAGTTCGATGCCGCCGCGACGCTCTTCGAGGCGGCCGACGAGGTAAGTGTCGAGAAACTCAAGAAAATCACGTGGGCTGACCTCGCGTTGCTGCCCGAGCACGAGCCAAAAGCGTAGGTTTCTTGCGAGGTTGGGTGTTCCGTGGGTAGCATTCTGGAAAGCCCAGTGGTTCCGGGCCTCTCGACCCGATCTCTAGGGGGTACTCGGTGCTGAAATCCGACCTCGTCAACATCCTGGTGCAGAAGAAGGGCGTCACGCAGAAGCAGGCTGAAGCCACCGTCGACGTCATCTTCAACGCGATGAAGGATGCGCTCGTCGCGGGCGAGAACATCGAGATTCGCGGCCTCGGTGCCTTTCACGTGAAGCACTACGGCGCGTATCAGGGCCGCAACCCGAAGACGGGCGAGCCGATTCCGGTGAAGGCCAAGCGCGGCATTCGTTTCCGCGCGGGCAAGGAGCTGAAGGATCGCGTGAACCGCCCGGGGCCCGACGGCAAGGTGCCGCCGCTCCCGTCGTCGAACACGCCCTGACGTTTCGTTCGTCTTCACAGCACGATGCCCCGGCAACCGAACCTGGTGACCGGGGCATTGGTGTTTCTGGAGTGAGACGAGAGTCGAGCGTCGAACGGGGAATCAGTGCAGCACGGGCGCGAGGCGGCCAACCGGGCGAACCTGCAGCTCGGGGTCGAGCTCGGCGAACGTGAGCACGGCGACTTCGGGAAACGCACCCTCGACGAGCTTCTTGAGCAGGCGGCGAACGTCGGGTGACGCGAGCAGCACCGCGCGGCCCTGACGTGCCACCGACTTCATGCCCTCGAGAATCGCGCCGGCCTCACGGGGGTCGATCGCCTGGCCCGCGGTACGGAGCGTCTCTTCGATGCCGGGATCGACGAGGTACGCGAAGAGTGAGCCCGACGGCGCGTACTGGTGCGAGATCTGCCGCGCGAGCGCCTGACGGCAGCGGTCGGCCAGCTGCATCGCGTCGCCAGCAGTGCTGGGAGACACCAGCGCGTCGAGAATGGCCTTCAGGTTGCGAATGCTCACCTGCTCGCCAAGCAGCTTCTTCAGCACATCGGTCATCAGCGGCAGCGGCACCTTCACCAGCGCTTCTTTCACGAGCGCGCCGTGCGTGGCTTCGATGGCCGAGAGCGCCGACTGAACCTCCTGCACGCCGAGGAACTGATGCGCGCGTTTGCGCAGCTGCAGCACGAGGTGTTCGCAGACGTACTCTCGCGCCGAGAGCAGCGGCACCTGCCCCGCGCGCGCCTTCGCTTCGTCGCCAGGCTGAACGATGGTGAGCGCGCGGCCCAGCCCCGAGTCGGGCAGCGGCGTTCCCATGATGCCCATCACCTGCAGATCGCCGACAGACATGGGCGTCACGAAGCGCAGCTCACCGACGCTGCCTCGCCCCGCGGGGATCTCGTCGATGGACAGCGCCCAGCTGCCAGAGGGAAGTGGCGCTCCAGTTCTCACGCGGAAGCCGGGCAGCTTCACGCCCAGGTCCTGGTGGACACGCTCACGAACCGTGTCGAGATCGGTCTTCACGAACTGGCCGTCGAGCTCTTCGACCAGCCAGGTGAGATCGGTCGAAAGATCGAGCGTCAGCGGAGACACGCCAGGGTTCAGCTCGGGGCCCTTCTTCTCGCCAGCGGGCGCCGACGCGTTCGCCGACTTCGACACGCTGTTCGTCGAGGCCTTCGGCTGGTCCTGCACGCGCTTGAGTCCGAAGCCGACCACGATGAGCGCCGCGGCGATGAGCACGAAGGTGATGTGCGGCATGCCGGGCATGAGGGCGAGCAGAAGGCACAGCCCCGCCACCACGAAGAGCGCCTTCCACTGGCCGAAGAACTGCGAGCCGATGTCGCTGCCGAGCGACGCCTCTTCCGTCTCGGAAGCAACCCGGGTGACGACGAGACCGGCGGCCACGGCGATGCACAGCGACGGAATCTGCGAGACGAGCCCGTCACCGATGGAGATGAGCGCGTAGGTTCCAGCTGCCTCGGCCGCCGTCATTCCGTTCTGCAGCGTGCCGATGATGATGCCGCCGATGAGGTTGACCGCAGTGATGACGAGGCCCGCGATGACGTCGCCCTTCACGAACTTCATCGCGCCATCCATCGAGCCGAAGAGCTGTGACTCACGCTCGAGATCGCGGCGTCGGGCCCGCGCTTGATCCTGGGTGATGGCCCCGGCGCGAAGATCGGCGTCGATCGACATCTGCTTGCCCGGCATCGCGTCGAGCGTGAAGCGCGCGCTCACCTCGGCGACGCGTTCTGCACCCTTCGCGACGACGAGGAACTGCACGAGGGTGAGGATGAGGAAGATGACGGCGCCAACGACATAGTCACCGCGCACCACGAACTCACCGAAGGCCTGAATGATCTCACCGGCGTGGCCTTCGCTGAGCGCGAGCCGCGTCGACGAGACGTTCATCGAGAGGCGGAAGAGGGTGGTGATGAGCAGCAGCGTGGGGAAGCTCGCGACCTTGAGCGCGTCTTTCGCGTACAGCGCAGCCACCAGCAGCGCCGCCGCCGCCGCGAGGTTGATGGCGATGCCGACGTCGAGAATCCACGGTGGCAGGGGCACGATCATCGACCCGACGATCGCGGCCATCACGATGGCGAGAATGACGTCAGACTGCGTGCGCGCACGTGCGAGCGCCTTGTCGATGAACGAGTTCACGGGCGCTCCTTCTCGGCTTTCGTCTTCGTCTCGAGCGCGACCTGCAGCAGCGCAGCCACAGCCTTGAGCAGCTCGTCTGGAAGTTCGGGAAGTGGCGGGTCTTTCGGCGGCGTCGGGGTGTTCATGAGGGGCTGGTTTTGCACCTCGCATGCCCCGCAAACCCTCAGGATTCTTGAGGCTGTCCCAGCGCGGCGGACGCGGCCTCGGCCTTCGTCTCCATCGCGACACGGAGCACGGCCGCAGCCGCCTGGTACAGCTCTTCGGGCACCTCTTCGCCGACGTCGTAGTGAATGAGCGACCGCGCCAGCGGCACGTCACGAACGATGGTGATGCCCAGTGACGCAGCCTCGCGGCGAATCGCCAGCGCGTCTTCCTCCCGGCCGCGCGCGACGATGTACGGCGCTTCGCACTCCGACTCGTCGTACCGAATGGCGACCGCGATGTGGGTCGGGTTCACGACGACGGCCGTGGCCTTCTTGACGCCGCGCGCAGGCCCACCCATCGCGAGCTGCTTCATCAGGTGCTTCCGTTTGCCCTTCGTGTGCGGGTCGCCGTCGGAGTTCTTGTGCTCCTGCTTCACCTCGTCGTGCGACATCATGAGGTCTTTCGTGTGGCGCATGCGCGCGAGCGCGTAGTCGGCGACCCCGAGTACGAGCAGCACGGCGGCGGCCTTCGTCACCGCAGGGAAGAACGCAGCCAACAACACACGGAAGCTGGTGACGGCGTCGTGAGACAGCGCGCGGAACGTCTGCGGCGCGGCGTCTTCGACCGCGTTCCACAGAATCACCGAGATGACCGCGGCGACGGCGAGCCCTTTCAGCAGGTCGATGGCCTGGCGCGGGCTGAAGAGCTTCTTGAACCCCGCAGCCGGGTCGAGGTTCTCGAACTTCGGTTGCACGAGCTTGAGGTTCAGCTGAATGCCGGCCATCGGAAGACCGCTCGCCAACGCACCGAAGAGCGCT
>JBEOKA010000056.1:0-14400 GCA_040275325.1 Myxococcaceae bacterium
AAAACCGGAGTTGAGGCCCGCCACCGTCTTGCTCTCGATGATGCGTGGGAAGCGGCCGCGAGCTGCACGTACGTGAGCCACTGGGGCGACTTCGCCTTCCACTCGGCGAGCGACTTCTGCGCCTCTTCTGGCGTCTTCCCTCCGCCCCACACCAGCAACGTCGACGGACCAGCGGCCAGCGAGAGCGCGAGCAGGGACGAGAGCACGTGAGCGGACATAGCCCGCGTCAGGCAGTGACTGGCAGCGGCACCGGCTGGTTCTTCGGCTGAGGCACGACCTCGCGCCGACGCAGCTCGTGCAACGCCACCAGCAACGCGATCATCAGCGACAAGCCGACGAGCTGGTGCGCGACGCCGAACCACAACAACCGCCCCGCGTAGACCGACTGCACGGTCGTCAGCGCTCCGAGCGCCGTCTGCGCGATCACCAGGCCCAGCACCACCTGCCTCGACGAGCCCAGCAGCGTCTTCGTGCGCCACCACCAGGCACCAAGCGCGACCACCAGCACGTACGCGAGCGTTCGATGCACCACGTGCACGGCGAGGGGATCGTTCCACCACCACTCTCCGCTCCCGAAGATCGCGGCCGGCAGCCACTGCCCGTTGATCGTCGGCCACGTCGGCGCCACCAGCGCAGCCTTGAGCCCCGCCATGAACGCGCCCCACGTCAGCTGCACCGCGAGCGCGGCGATGAGGATGCCCGTCGGCTTGACGAATTCACGACCCGCGTGACCTTCACCGCGCAGCATCGACACGCCGAGCCACACGAGCGCCGCCAGCAACACCGCCGCGAGCATGAAGTGCGCGGCGAGGCGAAGATGACTGACGTACACGAGATCTTGCAGGCCGCTGGCGACCATCACCCAGCCCATCACGCCCTGCGCGCCTCCGAGCGCGAGCAGGCCGAGCAACTTTCCTTTCAGCCCCTCGAGCCGCCCCTGCTTCCAGAACACGGCGAGCGGGATGACGAAGAGAACCCCCAGCGTGCGGCCCCAGAGGCGGTGGAACCACTCCCAGAAGTAGATGAACTTGAACTCCTCGAGCGTCAGGTGCGACTTGAGCCGCTGGAACTGGGGAATCTGCTGGTACTTGCCGAACGCCTCGCCCCACGCCTCGTCGCTCGTCGGAGGGATCACGCCGAGAATCGGCTTCCACTCGGTAATCGACAGGCCCGAGTCGGTGAGCCGCGTCACGCCACCGAGCAACACCTGCACGACGACGGCGGCCGCGACCGCGAGCAACCACAGACCAACCGGGCGAAGACGGGAGCGCTCCATGACGCGCGGCCAATACCCCAGAGCTCCGCCCCTGCGTAGCGGCGCCATCAGCCGCGCTCGTTCGTGTCGTTCGATGGGCGAATGCGGCCGCGCTCGGTGCTAGTTCGCCCGGCATGAGAGCCGTCCTGCTCCTCGTTGCCATCAGCGCGTGTTCTCCGGTGTCGCTCGCGGTCGACGCAGGAGTGCCTGACGCGGGAGCTCGCGATGCGGGCCAGCCCGTCGACGCAGGAACGCCGACCGATGCGGGAAACCCGAGCCGCTTCTGGGACGGAGGCTCATGCGCCGTGAAGACCGACTGCCCCTGCTTCTCGAGCGACGACTGTGCTCCGACGTTCCGCTGCTTCAGCGAAGACACTTCGGGCACCAACATCTGGTGCCTGCCGGGGCCTCGTGGCGCTGGTGTGGCGGGAGACGTCTGCACCTCGGAGACCGACTGCGCGAGCGCGCTCTGCATCGAGCCACGCGTGGGCGCCAAACGGTGCAGCCAGCTCTGTGACGCGCCCGCTGATTGCCCGTCGACCCTGCCCCGCTGCCTCGCGATCGGCTTCGGCGTGAATCGGTCGATCTGTTCTCCGCCTCCCTGAGGAGGCAAGTCGTCCTCGGTTGCTTGTCAGCCCAGCAGTTCCGATATCTTCGGCCTCGTCTTGAGGGGCACATCGCTTGCTCATCGCGCGCGTCATGAATCGACTCCTCACGCTCTGCCTGCTGCTGGTCATGACCGGCTGCGATTGCGGCAAGGGCCGCGTCGTCGGAGCGAACAACGGAGCCATTCAGGTCAACCTCATCGGGGTGGAGCCCGAAGGCGTGACGCTCGCGGTGGCGGTGATCGGCCCTTCGTCGACCCAGGAGAAGTCAGACCAGATCGCGACGCTCCCGTTCTCGCTGCGCGTCGATCAGCTGATGCCCGCGACGTACGTGGTGCGCGCCAGCTCGGTGAACTCCACTGGAGCCACGCTGCAGACGGTGGAGCAGCCCGGCGTGATGGTGAGCACCGGCGGCGTGACCGAGGTGACGATCGATCTCTCGAAGCGGCAGGTCGTGGTGCCCGCCGAGACGTGCGACGGGCTCGACAACGACGAAGACGGAGAGATCGACGAGGCGATCGATCTGCCCCTCTGCGTGATCTGTCAGGCAGGCATGATGATCGGCGCCTCGGATGACGCGCGGTGCGGAGCGATTCCCTGCAGCGGGCTCGATCACGTCGACGTGCATGGCGATCTCAGCGCGGGCGGAGAGGCGACCTGCGTCGCCAACCGCCATGGCCCGATGACGACGGCGCGGTGTGCCGGCCCTCAGGCGTGCGCGGCGCCGAACGGTCCGTTCTGTCCCGAGGGTGTCGACACGGTGCTGGCGACGAAGCGCGTCTGTGAGTCGATGATCAACTGCGAGTCGGGCCGGCCGGTGATCGATCGCGTCGCGAATGGCACGCCGTGCGGCGCGCAGAAGATCTGCGACAACGGCGCGTGCGTAGTGGTCGATGCGGGAGTGATCGATGCCGGCGTTCCCGAGATCGACGCAGGCGTGATCGATCGGTTCGGCTGCGCAGATGGAACACGCGAAGGCTTTCAGTCGCTGACCTCGTACCCGGGGATCGCCGGCTGCTCAGGAGCCTGGACGATTCCAGGAATCACCGCCGCGAGTGCTCCCGCGTGTGGACGCGCCTCGGGCAACACGGGCACCAATCGAGAGGGTGTCGGCTGCTCTTCGGCCGATCTCTGCGCGGCGGGCTGGCATCTCTGTCGCGGCAAAGACGAGGTGGCGATGAAGGCCAACAACTCGTGCGCGGACGCAGTGCCTGCTGGAGCTTCGGCCAGCTCGCTCTTCTTCGCGGTCGTGCAGAACAGCGTGAACAACACGACGTGCGACATGAGCACGAGCAGCAATGATGTCTTCGGCTGCGGGAACCTGGGCATTCAGCTGCAGCCGGCGAAGAACTGCGGCCCGCTGAACCGCGCGCTGGCGAGCACGCAGGCAGGGTCGTGTGGCTTCAACGAGGCCGAGCCGAACCTGGGCCCGTGGCAGTGCGTCGGTGGAACGATGAGCCACCTCGCCGAGGGAGCGATCGTCACGAAGTCGGGCTGCCCGAACTCGAGCTGTCAGTACGACGGCAACGCGATCGGCAACGCCGACAAGGGCGGCGTCCTCTGCTGCCGTGACTGAGCATCCCGCCCGGTGGAGGCAGCCGAGCGATTGTCGGGGGTTGGGGCGCGCAGCTTCCTGCACGTGCACCCCGAATGACCTCCCGAACGTTCCTCCTCCTCGCTTCGCTGATCGCTCCCATCGCTGCCGCAGACGACGACTACTACCGACAACAGCAACAGCAGGACCTGTACCGTCAGCAGCAACAGCAGGACCTGTACCGTCAGCAGCAACAGCAGGAGATGTACCGCCAGCAGCAGCAACAGGACCTGTACCGGCAACAACAGCAGCAGCAGGCCCAGCAACAACAGGCCCTCGCACGGCAGCAGGAGCAGCAACGGCTCGACCGCGAGAACCTCGATCGCCAGCGCGTGGAACAGGCTCGCCTCGATCAGCAACGTGAACGGGAGACCTTCCGCCGCCGACAGGAGCGCGACGAAGACGAGCGCCGCGACGAGAACCTCGCCATTCAGCAACGTGAGCGCGACGAGGCCTTCCAGCGCATGGAGAACCTTCGCCGGAAGCAATCCGAATGGAGCAGACAGGCCGTACCGAGCCCCAGCCCTGCTGTCGGGCCTCGTCCGGCGCCGAAGTCGTGCCGAACCGCTCGCTTCAAGACCGTCGGAACCCTGGACAGCTCCTCTGACCCGAAGAAGCGTGAGGTGGCGACGGCTGCGACCCTCGTGGGCGACGCAGGCGATGGCGTCGTGGGGTTCACCATTCGTGATGACAATGAAGGACACATGATCACGCGCTTCGAAGCGTCGCCCACCTCAACGAACGTCGACCTGGTCTACGGAGAGAAGTGCAAGATCAAGGGAACGGACGCCACCTGCGATCACGTCTACCGGGCCGTTCGGGGTTCGCTCGAGTTCGAGGTGCTGACGACGGCATCGGCTCCACGCGGCAGACTCGTCGCGCATGTGAAGGGCGCGACGCTGATCGAATGGGACACCAAGCGCAACCAGGCCGTCCCGGGCGGCGACTGCGTCACCTTCGAGGTCTTCAACTACGAATCGACGTTCTTCCCGCAGTAGCCCCGCCTCAGTGGCACTCGCTGGCGGCGCCGTGCGGGTGGCACTGATTCGAGCAGCACTCCGAACCAGTCGCGCACGTCGCACCAGAGGCCTTGCACGAGGACCCGCCGGCGCTTCCACCGGCCGCACTTCCGCCGGCCGTCGTTCCACCTGCGCTTCCACCCGCCACGCTTCCACCAGCCGTGGAGCCACCTGCGGCGCTTCCTCCAGCCGCAGCCGAGCCACCATGCTCGTGCCCCGCATCGGTCGAGGTCGTGACCGCTCCGCACGCCACGAGTCCCGCTGCCACGACCGCCACGACGATTCGACGAAGGTTCATGGCGCGCGGAGTACTCCGGTGCCGGCCTCCACCCGCTGCGTCACGTTGCCACAGGCTCAGCGGTACCAGCCGAGCGCCGCCGCGACCTCTTCATCCACCACCCGAACCCACGTCGGCTCGCGCGGAGCCACGGCCGCCAACACCTTCTCGCCGTTCTTCACCGGCCGACGCCGCCCATCGGCGCGCGCCACCACCGGCTTCTTCACGTCATCGCGAAAGTAGTGCGCCGGGAACGAGAAGGGCCCGGCACTCTCTGGGAGCGGTGAATCGGGCGTGAGCCAGACCAGCAGCCCGGTGCGCAGCGGCTCGACCTCACGCCGCATGGCCCGTTGCAGCTCGCGTATCAGCACCAACAGCGCCGCGACAATGGCGATGCCCAGCACCGGCAGCACGAAGGATCCCCTGCCCGCCTGAGCCTCGATCGTCGCCTTCTCTCGCGCGACGCCGGGCGTCTCGGGCCGAACCAGCAGCTCGATCACGGCGCCCTTGCCCAGCCGCTCCGCGCGCGGAGTCTCGACCTCGACCGTCGCCGACTGCTGGGTGCTGCCGAACGTGTAGATGACGCTCACTGGCCACGTGCTGCGATCGACCTTCGAGCGATCGACCCGCACCACCGTGCCCTGAATGACGTCGGCCCCCGCGATGAAGCGCGCCTCTTCTGTCACCCAACGCACCGAAATCTGCGCGAGCAGCCCCACCATCAGCACTCCGACGACACACGCCCCGGCGACCATCGACACGCGACGCATGGCTCCCGGCACCTGACGAAGCGACACCGGCCTGGGCGCATGGGGAATGGCGAGCTGCACGGGCCGAGTCTGCTCAGAAGGCGCGCGCAGGCTCCAGCGTTACGCTTCGCCTCATGCGGGTTCTCGGAGTCGATCTGGCGAGTGCCACGTGGGCCGACAACGGCAGCGCGATGATCGAGTTCGGCTCAGGCGCGTTCGTCTCGGTCACCACGCCCGCCATCCCGTGGCCGACCGGAGCCCTCACACCCACCGCGCTCGCCACCGCGATTCACGAGTTCTGCGCTCGCCATGACGTCTCAGCCGTCGCGCTCGATGGGCCTCAGGGCTGGCGAGATCCCCACACGCCAACGACTGAGCCCGGCGTCGGTCGCCGATGCGAGTGGGTGTGCAAGACGCAGGGAAAGACCGGCGTTCATCCCCGCACGTACCCGTCGACCCAACGCGGGTGGATCGAGTTCTCCATCGGCGTGTTCGACGAACTCCTTCTCTCGCACGGCGCTCGGCTGTTCGACGGCAAGCGGCGACACAGTCTGCAGCTCATGGAGTGCTTCCCCACCTCGACCTGGCGCGCGAGCGGCCTGAAGCCCCTGCCGGGGAAGGGAAAGAAGCCTGTGCTCGCTCCGTTCGTGTCGGCGCTGCGGCGCGCCTACCGGCTCCCGCGCTTCACGGTTCGTTCACACGACGATCTGCAGGCGGTCGTCGCCGCCCTCTGCGCAGCGGGCGCAGTTGGAGGCCCATGTCGGGCGGTGGCTCACGGCGTGCCCGCAGCCGCGGTCGACGGCCACCGCGTCGAGGGGTTCATCTGGGAGGCGAGACCTCAGTGATGCATGGTGACGGCGAAGTCGATCGGCTCGAGCGCCGTCGTCCCCACGAAGTGCGCTGGCCACGCATCGGGAGCCTGATCGACCAACCACGGCAGCGTGCGCCGCTGCGCCTCGTCGAGGCCATCGAGCAGACGTTTGCCCTGCCTTGCGCTCTCGCGGATCGCCTCGGCGATGATCGACGGCACGCCCGGCGGAGCCCGATAGGTCGTCGAGCGCCTCAGCAACCGCGGAAGCTCGGAGCGCCAGTCTCTCGAGTCGTCGAGGGCCTCGAGGCACTCGGGCTCGTCAGGCTCGATCGGCCCCGAGCTGACGACGCGTGGACCCTTCACCCGCAGCTGTGCACCGACCTGTGCCCACGCCGCGCGCTGCCACGCTTCGGGTGACGCCGCCCACGAGGGGATCGGTCCGCGCACGCGACGCTTCACCGTGCCGTCGGGAAGGCGGGCGAGTTCCCACGACCACCAGTTGTCGACGTGGCCTTTGCGATGAACCTGCGCGTCGAACAGCGCGAGCGCCGCTTTGAGCGACGGCGCGCCCGCTCGAACCCAATGGGTCTGCTTCATGGGCCCTTGAGTGACGCCTTCCACCGCGCGATGGCGGTGAGCGCCTCGAGTGGCGTGGTGGTGTCGACGCTGAACGACTCGAGCGCGGCGAGCACGGCCTCTGCGTTGGGCCGCTCAGGCGTCTTCGGCCCACCGCCGAACAAGCTGATCTGGCTCTTGTCGATCGGAGCGCTCTTCAGCTCCTTGTCTTTCGCGGCGGCGGTCGCGCGACGAGCGAGGCGTGGCCGGCCGGTCTCGTCGAACTCTCCAGCCTCGAGGTTCGCGAGCAGCTCGCGCGCACGGGCGAGCACCTCGGGAGGCAGCCCGGCCAGCCGCGCCACCTCGATGCCGTACGACCGGCTCGCGGCGCCATCGACCAGCTTGCGCAGGAAGATCACCCTGCCCTGATCCTCCCGCACCGCGATGGAGCAGTTCTTCACCCGGGCCTTCTCGCGGCCGAGGTCGGTGAGCTCGTGGTAGTGCGTGGCGAACAGCGTTCTCGCGCCGACGCGATCGTGCAGGTGCTCGGCGACGGCCCACGCGATCGACAGACCGTCGAAGGTGCTGGTGCCGCGGCCGATCTCATCGAGCACCACCAGGCTCTTCCGCGTCGCGTGGTGAAGAATGTTCGCCGTCTCGGTCATCTCGACCATGAAGGTCGACTGGCCCTTCGCGAGGTTGTCCGAGGCGCCGACGCGGGTGAAGACGCGATCGCACAGGCCGATACGGGCCTTCTTCGCGGCCACGAAGCTGCCGGCCTGCCCCATCACCACCGCGAGCGCCGCCTGCCGCATGACGGTGCTCTTCCCCGCCATGTTCGGGCCGGTGATGATCAGCACCTGGCGATCCTGTCGGTTCACCAGCACGTCGTTGGGCACGAAGGAGTCTTCTCGAAGCGCCTTCTCGACGACCGGGTGCCGCCCGCCGGTGATCTCGAGCACCGCCGACTCGTCGATCTCGGGCCGCACGTAGTTGTTCTCGACGGCCACGCGCGCGAACGACACCAGCGCATCGAGCGTCGACACGGCCTCGGCCGCCGCGCGCAGCGGGCCCGCGCACGCCACCACCTGCTTGCGCAGCGCCTCGAACAGCTCGAGCTCGATGGCCACGCGCTTCTCGTCGGCCGTGAGCACCTTCTCTTCGTACGTCTTCAGCTCTTCGGTGACGTACCGCTCGCCGCCGACGGTGGTCTGCTTGCGAATCCACTCCTTCGGCACCAGGTGCAGGTTCGACTTGGTGACCTCGAGGTAGTACCCGAACACGCGGTTGTAGCGGACCTTCAGCGACCCGATGCCGGTCGCCTCCCGCTCGCGCGTCTCGAGCTTCGCGAGGTAGTCCTTCCCCGTCGAGGCGAGCTCGGCGTACTCGTCGAGCTGCGCGTGGTAGCCCTTCGCGATGAAGCCGCCGTCGCCGACGACCGCGGGAGGATCCTCCACCAGCGCCTTCGACAGCACCGCCGACAGCGCGCGCACGTCGGCGTGATCGAGCGGGCCCGAGAGCGCCTTCAGCAGCGCCGCTTTCCCTGTCGCGACCACCTTCGCAGCGCCGGGCAGCACCTCGAGCGAGCGCGCCAGCGCCTTGAGATCGCGTGGGCCACCCGACGACAGTGAGAGCCGCCCGCACAACCGCTCGACGTCGGCCACCTGCTTGAGCGCCTCGACCAGTGTCTCCCGAAACGACGCGCCGTCGACGAGCGCCTGCACCGCGTCATGCCGAGCGGTGATCGCCTCGACGTCGGCCAGCGGCGCGGTGAGCCAACGGGCGATACGGCGCGCCCCGAGCGGAGTGACGGAGCGATCGATCACCCCGATGAGCGACCCGGCCCGTGAGTTGTCCTTCAGCGTCCGAAGCAGCTCGAGGTTCGCGCGTGACGCCTCGTCGATGATCAGCGCTCCGCCGCGCGTCGACACGGTGAGGCGATCGACGTGGCCGGCCTGGCTCTTCTGCGTCTCCTTCAGGTAGCGCAGCGCCGCGCCGGCAGCTCCGACCGACGCCGACGAGTCAGCGAGCCCGAAGCCGTCGAGCGACTTCACCTGAAAGTGGGTCGACAACGAGGCGCGCGCGCGCTTCTGCTCGAAGGCGTCTTGCGGCAGCGTCGCCACCGTCGGCCGGCGCGTGAAGTGCCCCAGCACGCGCTCGAGCTCGGCCTCTCCAAACCCTTCGGGAACGAGCAGCTCCTTCGGGCTCGCGCGAGACAGCTCGTCGAGCAGCGCCTCGAGCGGGCCTGGCTGCAGGGCGAAGAACTCTCCAGTGCTGGCGTCGAGCAGCGCCGCGCCCCACGCCTCGTCTGCGTCGGCCGGGTTCAACGCCCCGAGGAAGTTGTTCTCTCTGGCCTCGAGCACGTCGTCGTCGAGGACCATGCCGGGGGTGATCACCCGCACGACCTCTCGTTTGACGATGCCCTTGCCGGGCGGCTCGAGCTGCTCGCAGACGGCCACCTTCTGGCCGGCCTCGATCAGCCGCGCGATGTACCGCTTCGCCGCGTGGTACGGCACGCCCGCCATCGGCACCCGATCGAGCCCCTTCGCGCGCGAGGTGAGCGTGATTTGCAGCAGCTCGGCGGCCTTCACCGCGTCTTCGAAGAAGAGCTCGTAGAAGTCACCGAGGCGAAAGAAGAGCAACGCGCCGGGGTGCTGGGCCTTCACCTCGAGGTACTGCTTCATCATCGGCGTCAGCGTGGCGACGTCGACGATCTCGGCGGGAGGCGGCGCAGCGGCTGTGGTGGGAGCAGAGTCCATCGCGAGCGGTCCTTAGCTCACGCCCCTGACACGCGCGCACCCGATGTGTAGGCTCGACGGGCCATGTCAGCCCGCTCTGATACTGCTCGCCGCATGAACGAACTCACCGTGAAGATCCTCGGTCAGATTCGCGACGAGCTGAAGGCCACTCGGAGCGACCTGACCAGCCGTCTCGATCAGACCAACGAGCGGCTCGACCAGACCAACGAGCGCCTCGACCAGACCAACGAACGGCTCGAGCGGCTCGAGCGGCGACAGGTCGAGACCGAGGTGCGGCTCTCGACCGAGCTCGCCACCGTGGCCGCCGCCATCACCGATCTGAGCAAGGTGCTGGTCGACGATCGCAAGCTGCGCACGCAGGTCGCCGACCATGAGGCGCGCCTCAAAGCGCTCGAGAAGAAGCGCGCCAGCTGAAGCGGCTTCAGCCGACGAGGCGCCAGTCGTAGCTGCCGAACTTCACGCGACAGCGCGGGCCGTGCTCCTCGAGCCATCGGCCGTCATCGCCGTCGAGATGACGGGCCGTGAACTCGACCGCGTCGTGCCTGCGCCCGAAGTCGGAGGCGTAGAGCGAGATCAACCGGCTCAATGTCACCTCGTACCGGGCGCGATCGACGTGCGTGTGCTGGGCGAGATAGCTGCGGGTCGCGAGATCGAGCTGCCGATCGAGCTCGGCCGCCGTGTAGGCCCGAATCGGTGGACACGACACCGCGCCGCAGTTGAGGGCGAAGTGAATACGCGGGTCGACGCGATCCACCTGCCACTCGAAGCGAACGTCTGCCGCCGAGAACGGCTTGCGGAAGAACGGCGCCGCGCGCTGGTTTCGGCGCAGCACTCCATGCTCGATCTCGCTCAATGAGACGACGCTGGAGCCAACCCGATAGCTGGCGCGTTCGAACAGCAGCACGTTCGTCAGCACCGAGCCCGTGGGGCGAAGCACCAGCACCGCGTGACGAAACCGCGCGTTGTAGAGGTTGAGCCAGAACGCCGTGCGAGAGGCGGCCTTCAACGCGCTGGGGACGACGTGGCTCAGCCCGGCTGTGGCGTGCTCGAAGCTGACGAGATCGGTCGCGGCCAACAACCGCTGAACGACCTCGACCGGGTCGGCCGGATTCGCCAGCCCGGAGCCCTCATTCAAGACGCGGCGCCACACGCGTCAGGGCGCGCGCTCGTACTTCACCTCGAGCCGGGTGCCCGAGATCGGCGTCGTGGCAGAGCACGCTGGCTGCGTGCCCATGCAGGTGCTGCCCGCGCAGCTGCGAGCAGAGGTGAGCGCCGCCGTGCCCTTGAAGGTGTTGCCACGCTCGAAGGTGAGCTCGAGCTTGGTGTCGTCGGTGAGCGTACGGCCGACCTGCGTCGACTTCTCGATCGTCTGGCTCGAGAAGACCCAGCCTCCGGTGCCCCGCTTGCCCTTCATGAGGCCGGTCAGCGTGATGGTGGGCGCATCGCCCATGTCGATGGTGCGCAGGCCGCTCTCGAGCTCGAGCACTGCCGTCTGCTCGGGGCCGTCCCACACCTGGATGTTGAGGAGTGACGGGGCGTCGTTGGTCGTCACGTTGCTGGGCTGCGCGTTGTTCGTGTAGCAGCTGTCGGGCAGCGTGAAGAAGTCGACGACGACGGCATAGACCTCGGGGCTGACGCCGCCGCAGCCAGTGAACGCGAACAGCATCGACGCGATGAGCAGCTTCCGCATGAGGACTCCTGGGAGAGAGAGAACGACGCGCAGCCTCTCTCATCAGGCCCTCAAGTCAACGCGCTCGTCACGGCGTGACCAGGAACCAGGTGAAGAGGTCTGAGGGCCCCCAGGGTCGCTCTCGCACTGGCGAAGGCTATTTCCCGCGCGGCTTCGAGAACGGGCCGGGAACGCCCGGTTGGGTGCTCAATGGCCCGCTCCCTTTGGAGATCTGGCTGAGCTGGAGCGGCTGAGACACCGTCTTGAGCGTGTAGGGAACGATCGGGGTCTCGAGCCCCTTGAGGATGACGGCTTCACCGGCTTCGGTGATCACCCCGGGGCCAGCGCGCATCAGCGTGTCGGAGGTGACCAGCACCTCGTTCTCGCGCGCGATGCCACAGAGCCGAGCCGAGAGGTTCACCGTCGCGCCGATGGCCGTGTAGTCCATGCGCTGCTTCGAGCCGAGGGCACCGACGACGGCGGGGCCGGTGTGCACGCCGACGCCGATCTCGAGCTGCTTGCCACCGACGCGAATACGAGACGCGCGCTCGATCAGCTCGAGAGCAGCGCGGCAGGCGTTGCGGGCATCGCCTTCTTTCGGCAGCGGCGCGCCCCACAGCGCCATCACGCAGTCGCCGATGAACTTGTCGACGGTGCCGTGGTTGCGCTCGATGGCGTCGACGGCCTCCTGGAAGAACTGGTTCAAGAAGCGCACGACCTCTTCGGGCTTCATCGCGGCCGAGAGCGTGGTGAAGCCGCGCAGGTCGGCGAAGAGCACCGTCACCTCGGCGGCGGCGCCCTCCATCTTCAGGTTGAGGCGGCCCGAGAGCACCTCGTCGACCGCGGCCGCCGAGAGGAAGCGCGAGAGCTGGGCGCGGCGCTCGACCTCTTGCCGCACCTTCGCGAGCAGCGCGGCGTTGTCGAGCAGAATGGCCGCCTGCGCGCCGATGGAGTCGAGCAGCGGCAGATCGTCGTCAGAGAACGCCGCCGACATGCTGATCGACTCGACGTAGAGCACGCCGACCGCGCCGTTGCGGGTGCGCAGCGGCACCGCCATGCAGCTCTGAATGCCGCGCACCATCACCGACGCCGACCGATCGAAGCGCTCGTCGACGAGGGCGTTGTGGGTGAGCAGCCCCTTGTCGGAGTTGATCGCCTGCTCGTACACCGCGCGCGGCACCTGCACCTGACGTGAGCCGTCCTTCGACTTCGAGGCGAACTGGCCGGTGGTGAGCCAGATCGCGGCGCCTTCGGCCGGCATCAACTCGAAGAGCACCGAGAGAATGCGATCGACCATCGCCTCGAGGTTGCGCTCGAGGGTGACGCGGCGATGGAACTCCTGCGCGATGCGGTAGCGGGCGTTCTCACGGCGAAGGGTCGCGATCGTCGCGGTGTCGGCGAGCGCGTTGATGTTCACCATCACCGTCTTGCCTTCGGTCGATGGGGCCGGGGCGTCGAACTGCTCGTTCACGCCGGTGGTGTCGGCGGGGGTGAGCGAAGCCGACGACATCGTCTTCTCGCGGCCGACCTCCTCGTCCATCGTCTCGTAGGCCTTGTTCGGCAGCGAGGGCCCGGCGCCGTTGGGCGTCATCTGCCCGAAGGCCGACTCGTCGCGGTAGTACGTCTTGCGAATGAGCGCGGCCACCGAGCCCGCCGTCGCGACGTAGACCGTGACGATGCGCGCTCCGACCGACTGGCGCAGCTCGGGCTCGAGGTTCGACGACAGCGGCACCGCGGCGACGACGTGCAGCTCTCCGGCGTTCTCGTCCCACCGAATCGGGCACATGCGCAGGCGCTCGGCGCTGCGAACGCCCACGCGCTCGAGCAGCACCTCGTCGAGGCGCAGCGTCTTGAGCTTGTCGGACTTCACGAAGCGGGTGCTGTAGAGCTCGGCGAAGATGCGGAGGAAGTCGCCCTCCTTCACCAGGTTCAGCCGCAGCAGCGCGTCTGAGAGCAGCCCGCCGTTCGCCTTCACGTACGAGCGCGCCTGATCGAGCCCTTCGGTGTCGATGAGGCCGCTGGCCCTCAGCGGGTTCGCGATGACCGAATCGGATTCCGGAGACGCGTTCATTCGAGGGAGACGGACTGTACGTCAGGGGGCGGCGCGCTCGAAGCGGAAGCGCAGCGCCTGACTTTCGGCTGTCGGCCCCAGCTGGTTTGGCAGGCGCCAGAACTGGCCATTTCCCCCAAGGACGATCAGCTCGTACTCACCCACCGGAGGCCGCCCGAAGGTGGACAGCTCCCGCCGCCCGTTGCGACGCGAGACCTCCTGCGCCTGAGGCAACACGGTGAGCGAGAGACGATCGACGAGGAGCCGCTGTCGCACATCGCCTCCCAGCTGACTGAGAAACGGCGCAGGGTTGAGCACCAACGGCACCACCACATCGGACTCCGCGCGGTGCTGGCCGGGGCGTGGGAGCCAGCGGAGCAGTGCGGTGAAGGTGAGATCGGGCACCCGATCGCCATCGACATCATCGGCGCGGCCGTCACCGTCGTCGTCGCGCAGGCCGATCACGAACCCGGTCTTCGAGGCGTCGAAACGCCCCAGCGCGTCGGCCACGAGGTTGAGCGTGGTGAGGGCCACGCCATCGGTGGCATCGAGGGCGAAGGTGTTTCCGCTGGCGTTCTCGATGCGAAAGGCAGGCGGCTCGAAGGGCACGCGTTGGCTGATGGGGTAGTCGAGTACGTGAGGGCGGCCCGGCTGCAGGTTGAACTCCACGCCCTGCCCCGTGAAGTCTCCCGCGCCCGGTTGCGCGAGCACGTCGATGTCGGCGCGGAAGTTCTGATCGACGTCGAAGAGGCCCCAGAGCCGCCACGGGTTCGCCGACACTTCTCCGAACAGATACCGGCCCGTCGACGCGAGCCGCTGCGCGCTCACCGCAGTGACGAAGACCGGAAACGCGGGCTCTCCCGGCGGGCCTTCGGTCGGGCGATAGAGGAAGAGCCAGGCATCTCCCGTGAGGCCTTCGGGCACCGAGAGCGCACCTTCGACCTGCGCGACGGGCCGCAGCGTCTGGGGGTCGGTCACGCCGCAGGCGCAGCACAGCAGCGTGAGCCAGAAGGACCGCACGGCTCCTGATCTCCCACGAGTGCCGCCGGCCGGGCAA
>JBEOKA010000057.1:0-3034 GCA_040275325.1 Myxococcaceae bacterium
CGAGCGGTGGGCCTGCGTCGGGGGCGCCACCGGATCCGCCAGCCACACCGCCGCCGGCCACACCGCCGCCGACGCCTCCCGCTGATCCGCCAGCTGATCCGCCACCCGCTGCCGAACCACCGGCTGCACCGCCACCAGCACCTGCGTCCTTCTCGGGCTCACTCCCGGCGTCGAGCACGCCTGCATCAACACCTCCATCGAGCAGCGGCGGCGCAACCCCTGCATCGAGGTCGAGCATCGTCGACACTCCGGCCACGAGCGTGATGGGGCGCAGCTCATTGCTCCCCGGGTTCAGCAGCTGTTTCCCAAGCGAGACGCTCTTGAAGCCCTGCGCCTCGACGCCAATGACCCACGCGCCCGCCGGAACCGGGCCGAGCTTGAACGCTCCGTCGTCACCCGTGGTCGCCACGGCCGAACCATCACTCGAGACCGCACGCACCCTCGCCTGAGCGACGGGCCCACTCGCAGAGACGACCTTGCCGCTCGCGGTCGCCGCAGCGCTGGGGCTCGCGACGAGCCGCACATCGGTCAGCCGCTTCTCTTCACCGGCCTCGAGCACCACCTCGCGCGTCTCGGGCAGGTAGCCACTGCGAACGAACGCGACCTGCAACGGGCCCTCGGGCAGCGCGTCGAGCACCCAGGCGCCGTTGTCTGCGCTGAACGTCGAGTACTCCATGCCGGTGACGAACACCGTCGAGCCGAGGTGAAAGGCGTCTTGCGTGAGGTCGCCTCTGAGCACGCGACCCGAGAGCCGCGCGTTGCGGCCCAGCACGAGCTCACCGAGCGCGACGTCTCGCCCAGGCCCCGCCCCGATGGACTCGAGCGTCATCACGCGCTGCCGGTCGATGGCGCCATCACCGTCGAGGTCCGCGTAGAACCGCAGCGAGCCCGTCGACTCCGTCACGCCAGAGAGCGTGAAGCGGCCTTCATCATCGGCGCGCGCTTCGTTCGCGGTGCCCAGCAACACCACGCGGCCGGTCTTCGCGGGCAGCACCCCACTGCGACCCGGCACCGAGTACTTCAACGTGCCCTGCACCGTGCCGGGCCCCGGCGGCGGTGGCGGTGGCGGCAACGAGAGCTCGAGACAACCGCTGATCAGCAACGCCCCCACGACGAAGCGGATGTTCATGGAGCGCCCAGTACAGGCCTCGTTCGCCACCCGCTCAAGCGCCATTCAGACCCATGGTGTGCGCACCCGACGCCGATCATCCGATGATCGCGCCTGTCTGCTTCCTGTTCATTCCGGTTCGCATCGACCTGATTCAGGACATGCTGGGTCTTTGCATCTGTCTCGTGTCGAGACAGTTTAGACACTCGTCAAACTTTCGATTTTATAAGCATTCTTGGCTTCTGAGAGGACCGAGCGTCAAGGTCAGATACAACCACATGGATTCTGAGCTTTTCCGGGCACTTCAGAATACACCGAGAAACATCATGAGGTTCGGAGTGGCAAGAAAGCTGCTCAAGGGCTCCCTGTCCTGAAACCGGGAGTACCCATGATTCGGTCGATTCTGGCAGCGGTGGTGGCGATGGTGGCGGCGGGCTGCGGGTCGAGCGAGGCGACGCTCCAGGGTTCAGACGAGGTGACGACGGCGACGGGCACGCGAATCTCGTACGCCGAGTTCAAGGCGCGCTACGCGAAGTTCGACGCCGACCGCGGCGTGTACATCGCCGACGGCGACACGGTGTTCGAGGGCGAGAAGCAGCTGCGCGAGTTCTACGACCTCAACGTTCAGGAAGGGCAGCTCATCATCAACCGCGTCGGCAGCACCGACGACAAGTGGGACGCCACGCGCAAGCTGAACCTCTCGTACTGCGTCTCGAACGACTTCGGCGCGAACAAGCAGACCGTCATCAACGGCATGCAGGCCGCCGCCCAGTCGTGGATGAACGTCGCCAACGTGAAGTTCATCTACGT
This sequence comes from Myxococcaceae bacterium, assembly GCA_040275325.1. Taxonomy (GTDB): domain Bacteria; phylum Myxococcota; class Myxococcia; order Myxococcales; family Myxococcaceae; genus Xiheimicrobium. The sequence goes on from JBEOKA010000057.1 coordinate 1,919, forward strand.
GCCCGCGCAGGACGCGACCTGCACGCGGTCGAACGCCAACGTGCTCTTCAACGTGCGGCCCATCAACGCGAACGGCTCGTACCTCGCGGCGGCCTTCTTCCCGTCGAACACGCGCTCGGCCCGTGAGCTCGTCATCGACAACTCGCTCTTCGGCGGCATCTCGGTGAGCGGCGTGCTGCGCCACGAGCTGGGCCACACGCTGGGCTTCCGTCACGAGCACACGCGCCCCGAGGCGGGCACCTGCTTCGAAGACAACGCCTGGCGCGCCGTCACCGCGTACGACTCGTCGTCGGTGATGCACTACCCGCAGTGCAACGGCACCAACACCTGGAGCCTGCCGCTGACCCAGCTCGACATTCAGGGCGTGCAGGCCATCTACGGCGCGCCGGTGACGAACCCCACGCCGAACCCGACGCCGACGCCCACGCCGAACCCCGGCGCGACGGTGCGCAACTTCCAGGACACGCTGGCCGCGAACGCGACGAAGACGTACGGCCCGTTCGCCGTGCAGCCGGGCACCGCCTTCCGCGCGACCATGGCGGGCTCGGGCGACGCCGACCTCTACGTGCGCTTCGGCACCGCGCCGACCTCCTCGGCGTACGACTGCCGCCCCTACCTCGGTGACTCGAACGAGGAGTGCCGCCTCACCTCGCCCTCGACCCCGACGTCGGCGTACATCACCGTCGTCGGCTACGCGGCCTCGACGTACACGCTGCAGCTCGAGTTCATCGCGGGCGGCGCCTCGGGCACTCCCACGCCGACGCCCAGCACCGGCACGCCGACGACGGGCACCGCGAACGGCTCGGTCGCCAAGGGCGCGCAGCAGACGTTCACCGCGATTCCCGTCGTCGCCGGCACCCGCTTCGTCGTCACCATGACGGGCTCGGGAGACCCGGACCTCTACGTGAAGTTCGGCGCCGCGCCCTCGCTCACCGCCTTCGACTGCCGCCCGTACGCGAACGGCGCGAGCGAGACCTGCACCCTCACCGTGCCCGCTGGCCAGACGCAGGCCTTCCTCATGGTTCATGGGTACCAGGCGTCGACGTTCTCGCTGAACATTCAGTACACCCGCCCCTGAGCAGGTCCGCTCGAGCGACATCGTGAAGGTCCTCGAGG
>JBEOKA010000058.1:0-8934 GCA_040275325.1 Myxococcaceae bacterium
GGCGACCGGAGAAGATCGCCTGCTCTTCGCGCAGGTCTCGCTCAGCCGGGGCAAGGCCGCTGACGCGATGTCGGATCTCGCGCGCGCCGAGCAGTGGCAGGGCGAGCGGCTGCCCGGCTTCGAGTACGAGCTGTTGGTCGCGAAGGCCCGTGCGCTGCGCTTGATGGGCCGACTCCCCGAGGCTCGCGAGCTGGTCGGCCGCGCGAAGGCGATGCCCGAGGCGGAGCTGAAGCTGTTGGGAGCGCGCGTGTGGCTCGAGCAAGGCCACCTGGCCGCCGAGTCTGCCGACTTCGAGCTGGCCAACGTCGCCTTCACGCGCGCGCTCGAGCTCGATCCCAACGAGGCCGAGGCCCGGCTCGCCCGCGAGTCGTCGTCGCGCAAAGTGCCGTGGAAGACCGAGCTGCAGGGTTCGGCTGATGCCCGCGTCGAGGCCGCGAAGTCGGAAGCCGAGGCGATGAAGCGGCGCTTCCTCGCGCGTGAGGGTGAGCTCGAGCTGATGCGCCGCGAGTTGCAACGCCTGAAGTCGGCCTCGGCCGACGCCGAGCAGCGCGCGAAGGATCTCGAGGGCGCGGCCCGCAAAGCGAGAGACGAGCAGGCGCAGCGGGTGCGCGAGGAACTCGAAGCCCAGGAGCGCGACACCGACGCCAAGGCGCGTGACGTCGTCGAGGAAGGCCTGGGTCCGGTGCGCGAGAAGTGCCCCGAGACGCTGCTGCGCATGGTGATGGTGGCCGAGCGCACGTACCAGAAGGGCCTGTACTCCGAGCTGCCGGCAGCGGCCGTCGCCGTGCTGTTCTCAGGCGCGCTCGAGCGCAGCCTCTTCATGTTGCTGGTGCAGCGCTTCGACGGCTGGCTCGAGCACTCGGGCCGGCGCGCGTCGTTCCTCAAGGGGGCGGTGCGTGAGAAGCGCGGCAAGCGGGTCGAGTACTTCGATCGCTTCGTCGAGGCGTTCGATCGTTCGTTCGAGGCGAAGGCGCCGTCGCTCGGTGAAGTGGGCCGCGCGCTGACGCGACGACACGAGGCGCCGCTGGCCGACTTCAAGGTGTTCCTCGACTCCATCGGGCTGGCTGACGCGTTCCTCGATTCGCTCGCGCGCTTCGTGCAGACCGCCAAGGAGCGCCTGCGAGATCCCGTCGCGCATGGCCTGGCGATCGATCTCAGCTGGGACGAACTGAAGGCGTTTCGTGAGGCGTTCCTCTTGAAGTTTGAAGGCGGGCCCAGCGTGCTGGCGAGGTTGCTCGGCGCGTGAAAGAGCTCATCTTGTTGCCTGGCTTCAACGGCGCGGCGCGACAGCCGATCCTCGTGAAGCTGGCCGACGCTCTCGAGGGGTGGAGCGCGTCTTTCCCCGGCATGACGAAGGGCCGGCCGTCACCAGGGTTCGAGCGTGAGGTTCAGTTTCTCGCGAAGGCGATTCCGCCGAAGTCGAAGCCAATACTCGTTGGGCGATCGTTCGGTGGCCGCGTGGCGCTGCGGTACGCGCTCGAGCGGCCGGTCGCGGCGGTCGTTCTGCTCGGCTTTCCCGTTCGGCCGCCGGGCACGCCGCGACCCGACGACGAAGCCGCGCTGCGCTCGGTGAAGGTGCCGACGTTGATCGTTCAGGGTGACGCCGACGACAAGGGACCGCTCGCGGTGCTGCGGCCGATCGTGAAGCAGAACCGCGCGCTCACGCTCGAGGTGATCGCCGGGGCAGGGCACTCGTTCGGCCGGCATGAAGCGCGCGCGCTCGAGGCAGCGGCCCAGTTCATTCGGAGCCTGCGGCGGTAGACCAGACTGGCGCTCCCACGGCATAAGCCGCGCATGGTGTCGCTCCTCGCCGTCTCAGCCCTCGCCGCGCTCCCCGCCCTCAAGCCCCTGCAGCCGCCGCTGGCGCTCTTCACGCTCGAGGTCCTGCAGGACGCGAACACGGCGAGCCCGCAGAATGGTGATCAGTTCATCGCCTACGGAGGCGGGGCGTGTGCCGGCCGATCGGTGTCGACGATTCGGGCGATGGGCGCCGCGCTCACGACGCTCGAGCGCGTTCAGACCTGGTTCAAGGAGAACCCCGGCGTCGAGGCGAAGCTCTTCAAGAAGGACACGCTCGCGCAGGTGATGAAGCACGCCAGCGCCGGCGCGGTGAGTCGTCTGGAGTCGTGCAAGGCGTGGGGCGCAGCGGGCGAGTGGCAGCTGCCCCCGACCGATGCCGGCAAGCTGTGCGAGGCGAAGGCGCCGTCGACGTCGAGGCTGTGGTTTGCGGTCAAGGGGAAGGCCTCGTCGGCGGTGCAGGCGCTTCCTGCCGGTGATGCGTGCCAGCCTCGCGTGTCGATCGCGCTGTTCGACCCGAAGGGGAAGACGCGGCTCGTGCTGCAGGCCGACTTCGGCGGCGTGATGTCGGCGACGGTGGTGGGCGACGCGTGCAAGGTCGACTTCACCTGGGATCCTTCCATCGAGGCGTTCAAGCCCGAGTGGAAGTCCTGCAAAGGCTGACGGTTTCGGCTACAGCGACCGCGTCATGGCATCAGCACCGATTCTCGAGGTCGACCCGCAGTTCCCCCAGCCCCGCATCGTCGAAAAGGCGGCGAAGGTGCTCGAGGACGGCGGCCTCATCGCGTACCCGACCGACACTTACTACGGCATCGGCTGCGATCTGCTGTCGCGCAAGGCGATCGATCGCATCTACGGCGTGAAGGGCCGTGATCGAAAGAAGCCGCTCGCGTTCCTGTGTCCCGATCTCTCCGACGTGTCGAAGTACGCGATCGTGAGCAAGTTCGCGTACCGCACCATGAAGCAGCTGACGCCGGGGCCGTTCACGTTCGTGCTCGTCGCGACCAAGCTCGTGCCCGACATGATGCAGACGAAGCAGCGGCAGGTGGGCATTCGGGTTCCGCAGGCGCCGCTGATGCTGGCGATCGCGTCGAAGCTGGGCCGGCCGATCGTGCTGACCTCCGCCACCGATCAGGACGGGCAGGTGCTCATCGACGCGAAGGACATCAAGGAGCAGCTGGGCTCGCGGCTCGACCTCATCCTCGATGGTGGCGTGCAGCCGAACGAGCCCTCGACGGTCGTCTCGCTCATCGACGATCAGATCGAGGTGCTGCGGCAGGGCAAGGGCATCATCGTCGTCTGAAGCTGAGGTATCGTGGCCGCCATGTCGCGAGTGCTCTCGTTGGTCGTCGCCGTGGTGGTCGTCGGGTGCAGCCCCACGGTGAGTCCGCAGCCGGTGCAGGGGCGCACCACCGTCTCGCCGAACGCGACGTACTTCTGGAAGGTGGCGACCTCGACCGTCGAGTGGGGCACCTGTGCCGATGCGGCCGACTTCCGCGCGAATGTGGCGCCGCTGCCGTTCTCGATGAACAGCTTCCTCATCTACAAGACCGACGCCGACGCGAAGAAGGCCACCGCGCAGTCGTGCACCTCGCTCGATCCCACGACGTGCATGAACTCGTCGAGCAACGTGATCTTCGACGTGGCCGGCACCGAGCTGACCTTCACGCGAGCCGAGACAGAAGAGCCGCTCCGCGTTCGCGACACGAACAACGTCGAGCGTGAGTCCACCTGCAAGCTGACACAACTCGAGACGTGGACGATGCGCGATCAGGGACAGAAGTTCGAACTCGAGGTCACCAACACGCTCGGTCTGAAAGAGACCGACATGGTGGCCAACGAGTGCAAGCTGATCGAAGACAACCTGATCGCCCGCAGCCCGAACATGGCTGGCGTGCGTGGGTGCGTGCTGACGTTCAAGCTGACCGGCGAGCTGCGCTGATCACGCGCTGGTGAGCACCAGCTTCACGACCTCAGGCGGAGCGCCGATGCGCATCGGTGGGCCGACGAAGCCACAGCCGCGCGAGGTGTAGAGCCAGCTGTTGCCCTGCTTCGAAAGGCCAGTGTTCCGCTCCTGCCACATGAGCGCGCCGATGATCGTGCCGGGGAAGAGCTGGCCGCCGTGCGTGTGCCCCGAGAGCTGCAGGCCGATGTTCTTCGCCGAGACGGCCTCGAGGTTCGAGGGCTGGTGAGCGAGGAGCACGGAGGCTCGGGCGGGATCGCGGTTGGCCGTGGCGGCTTCGAGATCGTAGTCGCCCACGCCGAAGCGGCCCCAGTCGTCGACGCCGATCAGATCGAAGGATCCGCCCGAGTCGCCGATGGTGACGGCGCGGTTGCGGAGCACGGTGAAGCCGAAGTCGGGGAGCACCGGAGCCCAACGCTCCCAGCCCGAGTAGTAGTCGTGGTTGCCCGAGCAGAAGTACGTGCCGTGCTTCGACGAGAGCTTCCGCAAGGTCGCCACGTAGCGGCCGAGTGAGGCAGGGGAGCCGTCGACGAGATCGCCGGTGATGGCGACGAGGTCGGGCTTCGCACGGTTCGCCTCGGCCACCAGCATGTCGAGGAACTTCTCCTGAATGACCGCGCCGACGTGAATGTCGGAGAGCTGCACGATGGTGAAGCCCTCGAGGGCCTTTGGCAGGCCGGGCAGCTTGACGGCCACTTCGGTGATCTCGGGTGGCGTCATCGCCTTGTAGACGCCGAAGGTGGTGAGGCCTCCGCCGACGCTGAGCGCCGTGGCGGCCCCGACGCGCGCGAGGAAGCGACGGCGCTCAGGATCGTCGAGGGTCGGAGAGGGAACCGGCGCCACGCTCTCGAGTGAAGGAACGCCGCTGGCGACCGAGGGGGCTGACTTCGCCACTCGGCGATTGAGCCACCACTTCACGCCCTCGAACCCGACGAGCACGAGGAGCACGTTCAGCAGCAGTCCCCAGAACACGAGCACGACGAACGATGCAGTGGCCGGTGGCTGACCCGAGGAACCCCAGGCGCGGAGCAGCGGCACGGCGCCGTAGGTGAGCAGGAGCAGGGCTGCGAGGCCTCGCTTCACCCAGCGGTTCGACGTGACGTCGAGAATGAGGCGCTTGAAGAGAAACCAGTTCAGCGCGCCAAAGAGGACGAGCGCGAGCAGGGCGATGACGATTCGGAACCACTCCATGGCGCGACCCTAACCGGCCAGCGCCGCGTTCGCTTCCCGACCGATTTCACTTCACGAAGCTTCACATGGAAGACCCCTCAGTCTCGGGAGCGGGGGCGTGCCGGGGCCGTCGGGGCGGCGCGCCGAGCTGAATCCGATTGGCCGTTGTTCCGGACGGGGTGCGGAATCCCTGCTTCTCGAGCCGGCCGCAGCGCGGCGCAACGAGTGGCAGCCGGTCCGCACGGGGCGCGGAGTTTCTGCCTCTCGAGCCGTCGGCAGCGCGGCGCGCCGAGCTGAATCCGTCGGCGAGGTCCGCGCGAGGCGTGCAACTCCTGGAACTCGAGCTCTCCGCGAGCGCGACGAGCTGAATCGGTCGGCACCGAGTGGCAGCTGGTCCGCACGGAGCGCGGGATTCCTGCCTCTCGACCCGCCCGCATCGCGAGCGCGACGAGCTGAATCGGTCGGCACCGCCGTACGGAGCGCGGGATTCCTGCCTCTCGAGCCGCCCGCATCGCGAGCGGGACGAGCGAAGTCCGTCGGGAGCGAGTGGCAGCTGGTCCGCACGGAGCGCGGGATTCCTGCCTCTCGAGCCGCCCGCATCGCGAGCGGGACGAGCGAAGTCCGTCGGGAGCGAGTGGCAGCTGGTCCGTACGGAGCGCGGGATTCCTGCCTCTCGCTCACGCAGCAACGTGAGTGGTGGCTGCCGGCCGAACGGCCGGTGCCCTGAGAACGTCACATCGCGTGCAGCATCACGTCGCGCCCGGTGGCCTGCCGCGGGCGGCGAGGGTTGCGGCGATGGCGAGGCCGACGAGCCCCCCGAAGAGAACGGCTCCGATGAGATCGAGCGAGTCGGCCAGCTTCGCGGGCGTGACGGTCGTGATGATCGCCGCGACGAGATCGAAGTGCTTCGTCTCGCGCCAGGTCTTGAGCGCCGCGAGGCTCGCTGCGCCCACGATTCCGAGCACGATCGCGAAGAGCGCCGATGCACCACCACGAGCCCAGAGCGTCTTCGCTTCCCACGGCTCGCCTCGGTCGATCGGCTTCGCGTCGTCTCCCGAGATCTCGATCAGCGTCGGGCTCGAGAACGGAGCGAAGCGGCGCAGCATGACGAGCCCCGGAATCGCGGCGGGAATCGAGAGCAGGAAGAAGGCGCTCCAGCCCAGTGCATCGGCGAGCGCTCCCGACGGCGGTCCGGTCAGCGTTCGTCCCAGCCCGAAGAGGCTCGAGAGCAGCGCGTACTGCGTGGCCGAGAAGCGCTTCTCGGTGAGGCGAATCATGAGGAACGAGAACGCCGCGGTGCCGAGGCCTCCGGTGAAGTTCTCGAGGCTGACCGCCACGTAGAGCAGCGTGCGATCGACCGGCATTGCAGCGACCAACGCGTAGCCGACGTTCGAGAGGCCCTGAATGACGCCGAAGATCCACAGCGCCTTGGTGACAGTGATTCGCTCCGAGACAACGCCGCCCACGAAGGTGCCGAGAACGACCGAGATTAGGGTGGCCGCTCCACTGCCCACGCCGACGTCCCAGGCGTCGTAACCGTGTTGTTGGAGAAACGGTCGAACGAGCGCAGACGCGAGGTTGTCGGCCAGTTTGAAGAGAAAGAGGAAGGCTGCGATCTCGAGCGCTCTTGGTCGGGAGAGGAATCCGATGAACGGCTCCCAGACTGCTGAGCGCAGCGAGGTCGGTGGCGTCGGCTGGTTTTCTTGCTCGGGCGCCAGCAGTGTGACCGGGATGAGGATGAGGAACAGTCCGGACAGCGCCCAGATTGTCAGCTGCCAGCCCCAGATAAGACCGAGCGAGATGGCAGCGTTGCCGGAGATCCACATAGCTACCCTGTACAGTCCAGTTCGGTAGCCCGCGGCGGCGCCCTGCTCACCCTCGCGCAGGATTTCGACAGCGTACGAGTCGACAGCGATGTCCTGCGTCGCCGAGGCAAAGGATATCGCGAGCAGCAGCGCCGAGATCACACCGACGGTCGGAGACGTCGCGACCGTTGCGAGGGCTCCGAAGAGCGCGGCGACGGCGAGCTGCGTGACGAGAATCCACCCGCGCTTGCGGCCGAGGAACGGTGGCCACAGTCGGTCCATCAACGGAGCCCAGACGAACTTGAACGAATAGGGCGCCTGCGCGAGCGTGATGAGCCCGACGGTCTTGATGTCGACACCGACCGCCGCCATCCACGTCGGTACGGATCCAGCGACGAGCCCGAGCGGAAGCCCCGAAGAGATCGAGAGCAGCGACACCGCGCCCACGCGCCAACTGGTGAAGGCGATCAGCCACGATCTGCGGTGCTGCGATACCGTCACGCGCGGGAGTGTTGCACGCCGTCAGTCGATCGTCGGAAAAACGCCATGCCTATCACCGATGCCGACAGGTTCGAGGTCGCCAGGCAATGGGCTGATGCTGGAGCCTCTTTCGAGGACACCTTCCTCTCGTTCCGGCGCACGGGAACTGGCTACATCCATGCGATCGTTGCGATGCGGAACGCGTTCCCGGCGTCTTCGCTATTCACGGCTCGCGACTTCTTCGAGCGCAGATTCGGCCTTGAGGTGCTCCAGCTTTCTTTGTCAGTCACGACAGCTCTTTCGGCACTCCCCAATCCCGGGGAGCCGACAGCCGCTCGACCCATTGTGTCGTTTCTCCGTCGCGCCTATTCCCCGCTCGCGATCTCGGCACACTTCGAAGCCGCGTGGCGCCTGCCGTGGAGATCCGTCTACGAGACCGCTCGACTCATGGAGCGGGCCGACGATGCGTCGGCGGCCGTCACGCAAGACCTGCTCGAAGAGCACGGCCTGGATTGGGAAGCCGAGCTCGCGGCCATCGCTCCGCGCGTCTGAATCAGGCTCGCCAGTCTTCCAACTCGAGAGGAAAACCCAGCTCGACGATTCGCGTGAAGTGCCGGTTGTTCGACGTCGCGAGGCCCCAGCCCTGATCGACTGCAGTTGCCGCGATGAAGACATCCGCGGTCCCAATGCTCTGACCCGTCTTCAACAAGGCCGCCGCCGCCAATTCAGCGACAGTGAGCGTCAGCGGCAACACTTCGAACCACTGTAGGTCCAGTCGCACTCTTGCAAGGCGGTCGAGCGCTCCGATCATCACGCTCGATCTCATAGGCGGTGACGACCGAGATGTGGTGCTTGCCGAAGTGGGCGAAGTACTCCTGCGCTCGCCGATTGCTTGGAGGGAATCGACCACTCCTCACGTCGGACAACGTGTCGGAGTCGAGCAGCAGCTTCTTCATCGCTTCGTCGAGAAGGCCGCGTCGAAGTTCGTGCGTCCCGCCTTCATGGCCCGTTCCAGCAGGTCGGGGTCGTCGGAGAACGAGCCAACGATCGGGCTCTGGGGCAATGACGATGACTGTTGCTGCAGGGCCTCGAGTACCTGCTGGCGTTCGTGCTCGGGGAGCGCCCGAATCGCGGCGATGAGATCGTCCAGCTTCGTCATGTCTGGAGCATACGGCCGCCCAACAACGCGAGGCAAAGCGCGCTCAGGGAGGCGTCGTTGCGAGGGCCGCGTCGACGAGATCTCGCGTGTGAAGAAACAGCCCCCAGCCGCCGATGCCTCCGTGGCCTGGCACGACCATCAGAGGGCGGTATGGACGGGTATCTCGAGAGCAGAAGGGCAGGTCGTCGCCGAAGCCCGTCGTCTCGAGCCCTCGCTTCCAACTCCTCAGATCCGCGTCCGCGACATTCCCGAGGCTCGTCGCCGCCGCCGCCTTCACCCAGCACCCACCGAAGACCATCTGGTGCCGCGGCAGACGCACAACCAGGTTGTCCGGAGCGTGCCCATGCCCGGGAAAGACCGTGTCGAAGCGAACACCCGCCAACGTGAGTCGCGCCTCTGCCGTGGTGATGGGCTCGGCCTCGAGCTCGATGCCTTCGGCTTTCGCGCGGTCGATCGTCAGCTGCAGCGCGTGCACGCGCGTCGACTTCGGCAGCACTCCAACGCCGCCGATTCGATCGTCATGCGAGTGCGTCGCGATCAGATCGGTCACCGGCAGGTGC
>JBEOKA010000059.1:0-12822 GCA_040275325.1 Myxococcaceae bacterium
CGGTCGCGGATCCACCGGCGGTCGCGGATCCACCGGCGGTCGCGGATCCACCGGCAGTCGCGGATCCACCAGCGGTCGCGGATCCACCGCAGTCGCGAAGCCACCGGCCGCGGATCCACCAGCGGTCGCGAAGCCGCCGGCGCTCGCGAAGCCACCGGCACTCGCGAAGCCACCGGCACTCGCGAAGCCACCGGCATGAGTGAATCCACTGGCGCTCGCGAATCCGCCGGCGGTCGCGGATCCACGGCACTCGCAGATCCTCCAGCCATCAACGAACCGGCGACACTCCGTGTGGCGCTGATTCGTCGGGGCAGTCAGTTGCTTGCCACTCGCGAACTCGCGCCACGCCGAGCACATCCTCCCTGCTACGGCGCGGTCAGCTGCTCGACGGCCCGACACGCGCTCTGCCGACCACGGGCGCACGCGTCTTTGAGCAAGCCCAGGCCCTTCTTCACGTCGACCGCAACGCCCACACCATCGACGTACGCGCGGCCGAGGTTGGAGCAGCCCATCGCATCCCCTCCCGTGCAGCCCCGCTCGTAGAGCTTCGCCGCGCGCGACAGGTCCTTCTTCACGCCCTGCGCGTTCTCAAACGCGTAGCCCAGGTTCGAGCACCCGGCCGCGTCACCGCCCGTGCACGCGCGCTCGTAGAACGTCGCGCCGCGCTTCTCGTCGACGGCCACTCCACGACCCGTCATCAGATGCAGCCCGAAGTTGCGGCACCCGCCCAGGTGGCCCGCCTTGCACGCGCGCTCGTACGTCTTCGCCGCCGCCGCCTCGTCTCGCACCGCCTTCGAGCCTTCGGCGAGCACGAAGGCCTGATTGAAACAGCCTCCACCAAAGCCGCCGTCACAGGCCTTGCGCGCGAGCTCGAGCGCCCGCACCTCATCTGCCGAAAGCCCGCCCTGACCGTAGAAGACGAGGCTCGACAGGTTGCTGCACGCCGACAGCACGCCCTTCGTGCAGCCGAGCTCGTCGTACTTCGCCGCGCGCGCAGCGTCCTGCTTGCCCATGAAGAGAACGCCCAGCTCGGCGCAGGCCGCTCCTTCACCACCGTCGCACGCAGTCATCAGCGTGGCCTCGTCGCGTGCCGGAGCAGCCTTCTTCGGCTGCGCCCACGTCGTGAGGCCCACCAACACCCAGCACAGTGACACCACGCGGCTCGAGGTCGACATGCGCTGACACTACTTCCACACGACGAGCCAGCTGCTCAACACGATGTTCCCGAGGTCCTGCGACACCGGCTGCCCACCGAACCGCGCTTCATAGGTGAGCGTGTTCGACTGGCCCTTGCGCACCTCGTTCGTCACGTCGACGACGTACGGCGCCACGTCGAGACCAGGACACCAACCACCGCGGCCGAAGTACCAGGTGCCATGCTGATTCGGCACCACGCCCGCGTTCACCCGGTCGGCGCAGCCCATCGGCGTCGTCGCTTCGGGGAAGCTCTGGCGCTTCACGGTGCCGTTGATGCCGAAGTGGTGTTCGTGATTGCAGAACTCGGCGCAGTTCGTCGGAGCGACGCCACCATGCCCCGTCAGCAGCGTCACCAGCTCGACCTTCACTGCGTCAGCCGGCACCATCACCTGCTGCGCCGGGTGCAGCGCGTCGTAGCCGGGGCGCAGGTTTCCGCCCTTCCACAGCGGAGTCGCCGACACCGGCTTGTGCGCGCGGCCCTGGTTCGAGAAGCGCAACGAGAGTGACGTGATGTAGTCGGTGCTGCGCGGGTCGAACTGCGGGCTCGCCCACCACTTCAAGTGGGTGAGGCCACCGGGCTTCAGCGCGGGCAGCTGGTACGAGATGTCAGTCACCCAGCGGCCTTCGCGCCAGTACGTCGTAATCCACCGGGCCAGCTCCTGGTCGCAGGCGAAGGCGGCGCCTCCGTCGGCGGCCGTCGAGGGCGTGCAGCGGTACAGATGTGACAGGTAGTCCCACGCGCCGCAGTTCGCGTTGAGGTGGTCGGGGCAGTCCATCGCGAGGTCGACCTCGAGCGTGTCGTAGCCGTCGAGCTCGGCGGCGGTGGGCAACATCACGTCGGCCTCGATGGTGTCGTGGGCCGTCTGCTTCGTAGCGACGGTGATGACGCGCGCGGGTCGGGCGGCGAGGCGCTGCTCCCGGTCGAACTCGAAGTTGAAGGCCTCGGCCTCTTTCGCGAGCAGGCGCAGGTCTGACACGGTGCCGCCGTTGCCCAACCGCCCCAGCATGCCGACCTCACGAAGGCGCTGCTGGCGGTCGATGGCGAACGCGGTGAGCCCGTTGCCGACGTACCGAGGTGGGTTCGCGAGCCGCGCCGTCATCATCTCGCCAATCCACCCGTCGACCGCGTCCATCTTCGTGAGCACGAAGTGCACGCGCGGCGTCCAGTGCCGGCGGTCGGCCTCGGGCAGCTGCTGCAGCTCGGCCACCCATCGCGTGCGCAGCGCGCCGAAGCCCGAGTCGTCGTTCAGAAACCCGAACACGTACTGCACGTTGCGCGGCGACGCGTCGAGCAGCGCCTTGAGCGAGCCGTTGAACAGCGCCGTGTTGCCGAGCGTGCGCATGAGGAAGAGGTAGCTGTCGTCACCGCTCCACTGCGCCTCGAGCCGCCAGCGACCCTCGGTCGTCTCGAGCGCCACCGGGCCGACGACGTCTTTCACCGCAGTGCCGTACGGGCCCGGCGCGAAGGAGCGCGCTGGCGGCGCCCGGAGACAGCTGGCCGATTCGAGACAGTCGGCCGTGTGGTTGGAGAGACAGGTGCGAACGTCTTCGGCGCTGCCGCCATCACAGACGGCGCAGGTGCTGGCGATGAGGTCGCCGCAGTTCGCCTTCGCCACGGTGCAGCGCTCGAGGCACGTAGGCCCTGATGGCGCAGCGACGGTGACGCGTTGGGTCTCGGTGGACAGCTGCGACGACACCGGCGTGCACGACACGAGGAGGAGAATCGAGCGGAGCGCGTGCTTCATGGCCGGGCAAATAACCAGAGGGCCGCGCGGCTCGCCATGTGGGTGTACCGGGCTTCAGGGCAACGACGACGCCGGCGTCAGCACGGAGTCGACGCCGCCGGCGTGACAGTTCGAGCAGAGGTTGCCGCTGCCGCGAAAGAAGTACTGGTTCAATTGCGGCTCGAAGCCCTCGAAGTACGTCCACACGCCGTCGTCGTCTTTCGCGTCGATGGCCCAGCCGGTGCGCGTGCCGTTGCTGAACAACTCCTTCACCGCGATGGCGCCGCGCGGGTGCATCGTGTTGCCCGCCTTCAGCGAGGCGTACAGCACGTCATTCACGAACGTGCGCACCTGGCCGCCATGCGGACCGGACGTCTGATGCGGAGCCGGCTCCGCCTTCCACGACAGGTACGCACCGCTCTGCGCGATGGAGAGGAGGCCCGCGCGAGTGGCCGGCGTCGCAGGAGCGCCCGAGTCTGGAGCGCTGATCAACACGACGCCGCCATCGGCCAGCGTTCCTTCGAAGCCGGCACCACCACACGCCGAAAGCACGACCAGCAGAAAAGGAGCTCGCATGCCGCCCTCTATGGCGCTGCGCTCCACCGCGTTACTTGACGACGACGCCCTTCCAGAAGGCGACGCGGCCTTCGACCTGCTTCGCGGCGTCTTTCGGCGTCGGGTAGAACCACGCCGCGTCCTTGTTCACGGCGTCACCCACCACCACGTCGTAGTAGCTCGCGGTGCCCTTCCAGCCGCAGACGGTGTGCGTCTCACTCGGGCGGAAGTGCTGCTGCTTCAGGGCCGACGGCGGGAAGTACGCGTTGCCCTCCACCATCACGATGTCATCCGACTCGGCCAGCACGACGCCATTCCACTCTGCACGCTTCATCGTTCGTCTCCGGTCGCTGCGAGGAAGAGGGTGTGCGCGAAGGCCCACGACGGGTCGACCCACTGCGCCTGCGTGACGAAGCCCGCGGCGGTGCCCCACGCGCGCAGCTCATCGGTGCGGAAGCGGTGGCTCGACTCGGTCCACAACGACTCGCCTTCGTCGAAGTGAAAGACGTCGCCAGTGGCCTTCAGGGTGACCTCCATCGCGCGGGGCGCGACGAGGTGCATCTCGATGCGGCGGTGCGGCACGCTCCAGCGCGCCTCGTGACGAAACGCGCGCACGTCGAAGTCGGCGTCGAGCTCGCGGTTGAGCCGCACCAGCAGGTTCTTGTCGAAGGCCGCCGTCACGCCCGAGGCGTCGTCGTAGGCAGGCAGCAGCTGCTCCACCGGCTTGTCGAGGTCGGTCGCGAGCAGCAGCCCATCACCCGGCCGAAGCGTTGCGCGAATCGCCGAGAGAAACGCCTGCGCGTCGGGCCGCTCGAAGTTCGACAGGTTGCTGCCGAGGAAGAGCACCAGCAGCGGCGTGTCGGAGCGCTCGGCCATCACCGCCTCGAGCCCCTCGAGATAGCGCGCGCACAGCAGCGACACCGTCACGTTCGACAACGACTCCACCGTGCGCTGGCAGTCACGCAGCGCCGCCTCGGACACGTCGACGGCCGAGAAGCGCACCTGCCGACCCGCCGCGTAGCGCTCGAGAAACCGCTTCGCCTTCTTGCCCGCGCCCGGCCCCAGCTCGACGACCTGTGACACGCGGAGCTGATCAGCCACGTCACCCGCGTGCCGCTCGATGAGCCTGAAGTCGGCGCGCGTCACCTCGTACTCGGGCAGCAGCGTGATGGCCTCGAACAACGCCGAGCCGAGGTCGTCGTAGAGCAGCGCCGCAGGCAACGTCTTCTGCCGCGCGCGCAGCCCTGCCTGCACGGCCGCCGCGAGCGTGGCGGTTGGAGCCTGCTCCACACAAAGCACCTCGGCCGTCGCCGTCCGCGCGCGCCGCAACGCCACCACCTTCGAACTCGTCATGGGTGCACCAGGCGGAACTTCGCGAACACGTGGGGGTAGTGCGGCTGAAACCAGTTGCGGAACGAGCGGCGCAGGAACGTCACGTCGGTGAACGCGCTCGCGCCCTTCATGACGAAGTGCTTCCCGTCGAAGAAGTTGGCCGAGTAGCCCTTGTAGAACGGCAGCGGCTCGAAGCCGTGGAAGGGAGCGAAGACCGTCGACGTCCACTCCCAGCCGTTGCCCATCAGCTCATCGACGCCGAACGCGCTCTGCCCCGCGGGGAAGCTGCCGATGGGCGTCGGGTCGATGGACGAGAAGCCGAAGGTGCCGTGCACGCCGGCCACCGGAGCCTGCGCTCCCCAGGGAAACGAGCGCTCTCCACCCTCGGGCGTGCCGACCGCGGCGCGATGCCACTCGGCTTCGGTCATCAAGCGCGCGCCCTTCCACCTCGCGAACGCGCTCGCCTCGGCGTGGCTCACCATGGCCGGCCACGCATGCGGCAGCGGCACCTCGGTGAACATCGCGCGCTGCCACCACTGACCGTCCACCAGTCGCCACGCGCGCGGGTGCTTGAGCTGCTCGCGCGAAAGCCACGCCCAAGCGTCATCGCTCCACAGCTTGCGGCTCGTGTACCCACCGGCTTCGACGAAGCGGAGCAGCTCGCCGTTGCTCACCGGGTACCGGTCGACGTGAAACGCCTTCACCTCGACGCGGTGCGCTTCGTACTCGTTGTCCCACCCGAGGTGCGGCGCCTGCTGGCGTGAGAGCCCTGGCGTCACGTCACCTTCGGGGATGCGAATGACCGCGTGCTGCACCGGCGCCGACACGCGCTGTGGCACCGGAGCGCCGTGCAGCTGCTCGAGCGGTAGCCGGTTGAAGAGGTACGCGAGCGTCTCGGCGTGCATCAGCCGGTGCTCGACCGCGAGGTGCGCTGCCCAACCATCGGTGAGCCAGCCGTTGAGCGGCCCCGTCGCGAGGTCGGCGTCGACGTCGGCGCGCGCCTGCTTCACGAAGGCCTTCACGCGCTCCAGCGAGGGCCAGTCTTCGGCGACGTCGGTCGGCAGCTTGCCGTCGACCGGGTCGATGCCGAACGCGAACAGTCGCTCGAGCGCTTCGTCTCGCGGCGCGCGGCCCAGACAGTCACGGCTGATGAGGTTCCAGTCGAAGGCGTCGAGGTGCCCCACGTAGAAGATGAGCCGATGCCGCTCCGCGATGGGCCGCTCCAGCAGCGCTGACGGCTTGAGCCACTCGAAGAGCGCGTCGGTTCGCTGGCGGGCAGCACGCAGACGCTCGAGCAGTGGCTGGCGGTTGAACATCGAGCTCCCGGACGACTGTTTGAAATCAAACCAATGGCGGTGACTGTACGCGCGATGGCTCGCCCGGGTTTCTGTCGTTCGCTGGAAAACGCACTTCTGCCCACGCTACGACGCCAACCATGCGACTTCTGGTGACCGCGGCGGCCCTCCTCTCCTTCGCCTGTCAGCCGCGCGACCAGCGCCAGCTGACGACGCCCGAGATGTGTCTGCACGACTCGACGTGCGAGTACCTGCTCTTCGCCGCCCACCGCGGCCTGTGTGGAGACGACGTCGAGCCCGAGAACAGCCTCGCCTCGTACCTCGCGTGCGCGAAGGCCGGAGCGCCCATGGTCGAGGTCGACGTGCGCGTGACGAAGGACGGCCACGTGGTGCTGCACCACGACAGCGACGTGCTGCGGGTGACCGACTTCGAGGCGCGGTTCGGCACCACGAAGTCGGCGAAGGTGGCTGACCTCACGCTCGAGGAGTTTCACGCGCTGCGCTTCAAGGACGCGCGCTGTTCGGGAGCAGACGCCGACCTGCTGCGCTGCCGCGGCGCCACCTTCGACGAGCTGCTCGACGCGACCGCCGAGTCGGGGCTCACCTTCTTCATCGACTACAAGGCTGGAGACCTGAGCGCCTTCATCGCCGACGTGAAGGCGAAGCGGGCCGAGCGGCGCATTCTCTTCTTCGACTCGAACCTCGACGTGTTGGCGCAGGTCCACGCCGCGCTGCCACAGGTCGAGCTGATGCCTCGCGTGCAGTCGGCCGACGAGGCGCGCGCACTGCTCGAGCGCACCACGCTGCCCATCCACTGGATTCACGGCGACCCCGACTACGTGAAGGCGCTCGCGCCGGACCTGAAGACGAAGGGCGTGCGCCTCTACGCGAACGTGTGGCTGCTCGACGCCGAGTTCATCGCCGTGACGACGGGCACCGAGGCCGAAAAGGACACCGCGTGGACGCGCCGCGTGAAGCCTCAGCTCGAGGCGCTGACGAAAGAGGGGCTGTCGGGCGCAGGCTCGGAGTGGTCAGGCCGGATGATTCGCGGCCTCTACCCCGACGGCTGGGGCGTGAAGGTCATCGAGGCTCCCAGCCTCAACCGCTGACTGCCGCTCGAGCACCTCGAGCGCCGTCACCACGCCGAGGAACCGACCATCACCATCGACGACGTGCACGCGCGCGGTGCCCGTCTCGAGCATCAACTGCTCGAGCGCACCGACTGACATCGACTCCCGCGCGGTCACCGCAGGCGTCATCGCGTCCTCCACCTCGGCGTCGTGGCGGTCGAGGAGCGCGAGCAGGTCGTGCCACGTCACCACGCCCAGCAGACAGCGGTTGTCGTCGAGCACCGGCGCCGAGGGCAGACGATGCCGCGAGAGCACGGCGAGCGCTTCTCGAACGCTCAGCTCGATGTCGATGGTGACGGCATCGGCAGAGCGCTGCGACCACCAGGAGTGCGTCATCATGAGAGCCCCCGAAACGAACGCGATGGAGCCAAGTCTCACGCGGCGCGTGTTGAGGTCCTGCGAAGCCCACGCACTTCGCGAGGTTTCGCCTCAGCTTGCGGCCGGCGTCATCTCGGCATCCAGCGCGGTCGAGCACTTTCAGTCGGGCCACGCCTGATCAGCGTTCAGCCCTCGGGCGCGGGCGTGGGCCGGGGCGCTTCGACGTTGTTCTTCGTCGGCACCGGAGACTCGCGCTCGAACGGAGGCAGGCCCGCGGCGTACAGCACGGCCAGCACGGCGGCGATGAAGAGGGGCACCAGAATCGCGGCGACCAGCACGGTTGAGGTGCGCCCGGTGGCGGCGGCGACGGTCTCACGAAAGTCGTCGTCGTCGTCATCGACCTGCGTGTGCTTCGGCCTCGAGGGCGTGATGGGCTTCGCCGGCGTCGGCTCGGTGATGCCAGACGGAATCGACCGCCGCGCCGGGCGCACGCTCTCGAACGGCAGGCCGATGGCCGTCTTCGCCTCGGGCTCTTCGTCCGACCACCCCGGAGACGCGCCCTTCGTGGTGATGCTGAGCGTCTCTCCGGTGCTGGTGCGCTCGGCGAGCGACCCCGCGGGAATCGTCTTCACCAGACTCGGGGCAATGGGCTTCGCCGTCTCTGGCGCGACGACGACCGACTGGTAGGCGGGTACGGCGTCGGTCATCGGCTGCGTCGACTGCGGTCTCGGCTGCGACAGCTTCGCCCGCAGCGCCTTGATTTCGTCGGGCAGCGCCGCGGCGGGAATCGTCTTCGCTTCGCTGTCGTCGTCGTCGTAGTTCGAGCCGGGGTCGAGCTTCACCACCATCGGCGCGACGCTGCCGGTCTGGTTGTCGGGAGAGCTGTTGGCCCGCAGCACCTTGGGCCGCGCCGGGTTCGTCTCGGGCTCGGGCTGCGGTACGGGGTTCGACTGTGCGGGTGACGGAGGCGGGGAAGGGCGCCTGAGGCTGTTCGGCAGGCCCGTCGGGGGCGTGGGTGACGGCAGCAGCGTGCCCTGGGCGATGGGCGGCAGCGTCGGCGCGCTCGACTTCGGGTCGCTGCTCTTCACGCGCGCCATCAGCGAGTCGATGCGCAGCTCGCCCGTCGTCTCTCCGCCGAAGTTGGTCGCCTCGAGCAGCCGGCGCGTCTCGTGGCGGCGGTCGGCGAAGTGCCGTGAGACGAGCTCACCGGTCTGCTCCGGGTGCCAGATGAGCCCGGGCGCGGCCTTGTCGATGGCGCGGGCGAACTCGAGCGCGGTGCCGAAGCGGTCTTCGCGTTTGCGCTGCAGCGCCTTCATCACGACGGCGTCGACTTCGGGCGAGACCTGCGCGTTCGTTCTCGAGGGCGGCGCGACGTTCGTGTTGAGCGCCGCCATCATGCCCTCTTCGGGGCTCTTGCCGTGGAAGAGGCGCAGGCCCGTGAGGCACTCGTGCAGCACGACGCCGAGCGAGAAGATGTCACTGCGCGCGTCGAGCGGCTCTCCGCGAATCTGCTCGGGAGACATGTAGCCCGACGTGCCCTTCACCATACCGATGTTGGTGCGGCTCGAGCGGCCGAGCGCCTTGGCGATGCCGAAGTCGAGCAGCTTGGTGACGCCCTCGTACGTCACCATGATGTTCTTCTCGGCGACGTCGCGGTGAATGACGATTTGTTTGCGGCCGCGCGCGTCGGTGAACGAGTGCGCGTAGTGCAGCGCCAGCGCCGTATCTCGCACGCTCTGCAGCGTGAACCCGATGGGAATGGGCTCTTTCGCGGCGCGGCAGGCCTTCGCCATCTCGACGAGCGTGCAGCCCTGCACGAACTCCATCGCCATGAAGAGCTCACCCGCGTCGACGTCGAGCTCGTACACCTGCGCGATGTTCGGGTGGTTGAAGGCCGCGGTGGTGCGCGCCTCTTCGAGGAACATGCGCACGAAGTCTTCTTCGCCGCCGATGTCCGGCAGAATCGTCTTCAGCACCA
The DNA here is from genome assembly GCA_040275325.1 of Myxococcaceae bacterium. Lineage (GTDB taxonomy): Bacteria > Myxococcota > Myxococcia > Myxococcales > Myxococcaceae > Xiheimicrobium. The sequence continues at coordinate 9,530 of JBEOKA010000059.1, forward strand.
CCAGCTTGCGGAAGCCGCCGATTCCAGACTGCGTCGCGAGGTAGATCTGGCTCATGCCGCCGGCTGACAGGCGACACAGAACTTCGAACTTCCCCAGGCGACGCCGATCGAGCGCCGACGAGGGGGCAATGAAAGGCTGAGCCGACACGAAGGTTCGGCGAGTCTACACGCCCGCGATGAACCGTCGCGTTTCTGGAGACACAAGACCCACCATGTCGCACCCCATTGGAGGGTGTCGGCGAGGTGTCATCGGTGGTGGTTCATTCTCGGAGCGGGGCTGTCACCGGTTGCGGCGAGGCCTTCGGTCGCAGCGCGCCCAGCAACACGCCGCCGACACAAAGAACGGCCCCGAGCGCCGAGAGCGGCAGCACCGGCTCCGAGAGGAACGTCACGCCGAGGAACCAGGCCAGCACGGGCACGAGCTGGGTGGTGGCGCTGCCCGAGGTCGCAGTGGTGAAGCCCATGCCGTAGGTGAAGAGCAGCTGGCCTCCCACCGAGAGCAGACCCATGAGCAGCGCGAGCGGCAGCAGCGCTCCCTCGAGCGGCACCCAGGTGGGAATCGCGAGCGGAGCGCTGATCACCAGGCCCACGCCCGAGAACGCGAGGAAGACGGTGGGCGCGTTGGTGTCGTTGCGCAGCGAGCGAATGACGGTGATGGCGGCGCCACCGAAGATGCCTGACGCGAGGCCAGCGAGGCCGCCGAGGCCGGGGTGCAGCGGCTGCGAGAACTCTCCCGTCGCGATGGAGACGAGCACGGCGCCGACGGTAGCGAGGGCGAGGCCGGCGCGCATGAGGCCGGTCGGGCGCTCCTTCAAGAAGAAGCTCGCGAAGAGCGCGGCGTAGATGGGGGAGCAGTAGTTGAGCACCGTGGCCGGGCCGCTGCCGAGGCGCGCAATCGCGACGAAGTACGTCAACACCGCGCTGGTGCCGAAGAGCCCGCGCAAGAGCAGCTTCCTCGAGTGCGTGAGGTCGGGCGGCGTGCGTCTCCAGAGGAACAGCGACGCCATCAACGCGCTGCCGATGGCGAAGCGAATGAACGAGAGCTGAAACGCGGGCACCTGCTTCGACAGATGCCGCGCGAGCACCGCCATCACCGCGAAGAAGACGGAGGAGAGGACGATGACCCAGGTGCCGCGACGCGACTGCACGCGACCCGAAATACTCGCGAGCCGCTCCTGCGTCACCTGGAACTGCTCAGGTCGTTGTCAGGTCCCTCGAGCCCGCCCGGCTCGTTCATCAAGGTGTCGATGCAGGGCGGGGAATGGGCTCTCGATTCAACTCATTCCCTGATGACCCTGCCGCCGACCTCGACTCGACTCAAGAACTCATCAATCCCAATCAGCTTGCGATTGCCTCCAAACGCCACATCGCCGTCAACACGCTTCAGATTTTCAAGACCAGCCAAGCTCTTCAGCATGGTGTTATTGTAGATCTTGAGAGACGAGAGGTGGGTGACGCCCTGAAGACCGTCGATTGACTCAAGGTCAGTAGATTTAAGTACCAAGCCCCCCCCCCTGATATTTGTCTTTTTCAGGGCGGACAGGCTCACGAGCCCTCTTGCGTCACTAATTGAGACACCTCCCCCATAGATGCCCTCGAGATTGAGGCCATCGAGCGAGGTCAGCATGCCCAGCGTGTTTGATATCTGAAGTTTGCTCACTGACTTGAGGTTCGAAAAAGCAGACAAATCGAGCTGCTGCGAAGGATACTCAGCCAAGTCCAAAGCTCCCTCAACAACCTGGACGTTTCGATATGGTGTGAAGTCGTGCTCTCCCCAAAGTCTGAGATTGCCTCTGATGTGGGTGCACGCCTCAGAAAATACGGGCGGGCCTCCGTTGCGCTCCGCAACGCGGGTTGGCGACCGCTCTTCGGCGATTCCATAGGTTCCACCGTCACCACAGATCAGATCGAACCCACCGTCAGGCAACGGCACCTTGATCCCACGAGGATCCTCGCTGACAGGGCTCAGACAGGCGGTCAGTACCGGCGCACACAACAAAGGAATGACCAGGTGCCGAGGCTTCACTGGGCTGCCCCTGTCGTGACCTCGAAGGCCTGCGTACCAACGCAAGTTCCAAGTTGTTGGACGACCCGGATCTTCTCCTGAGCGCCGAGGACGTTCGGAGGAGCAAGCGCTACCCGAGGACCGGCCCCGTCAGCAATCTCCGCACCGGTGCTTGCTCGATACACGCGGATGCGAGCCCCAGGAACGAAGGTCCGAAGCGTGATGAATCTATCTCCCTCTCTTGGGAAGACAATTCTCGGCGCTGGAAGGCTCGAACAGGGAAGAACACCAGTCGAGATGGTTGGCGCCCCCGTCGAGGAACCACAAGCGAACTGCGCGACCGCAGAGAACGCGTCTCCGACCTTTGCATTGCGTCCGAGAGGGGACGAAGGCAGGTGGAGGACCAGAGTTCCGCCTTCTGGGTCGGTGTTTGTGTCTCCAAGCAGAAGGCTGGGAGTTTGCACCAACGAAACGCGTGCGAATGCTCCATTGTCAAGGTCATCCAGGAGCAAATACTCCTGTCCGTCAAAAATCTCGCCTGCAGAAGTAACACCAGGCGGTGTCCAGAACTGTGCCGACTTCAGTGTCGTTGGTGTCGGCGCCGCTTCGACAGTGACTTTCTTACTCTCTTTCTGACAGAGACGAGTCTGCGCGTGGAAGATATCGCCAGCAGTCCACGGAACCTGTGGAGGACTGAATCCGTTCCACGTTCCCGGCACCGGAACCCACGAAGCGCTACCTGCGTTTTTCCAAACTTGTGCGTCCACCCCCTGAAGCTGGGTGTGAAGACCAATCTGGTCAGCACACGCATATACCGGCTGTGTGATTCGAGGCTCAGGGAGTTCGACTTCGGGATACTCCTGCGACGGTTCTTCACGACCCTGGCCAGATGTCTGACCACCAAGACTCTGAACCGCCCAGAAGACGTCACCCAACTGCACGCTCGACTGAAGTACGAAGCTCACATCGCCAAACGGCCCGCCAAGCGCAACGCCCTCACTTGTAACTGTCCCCAAAGAATCCCTTCGAAAGAGTTCAGCAGACGCCCCCGCCAGGACGCCGGACACCTTCACCGAGTTGGAGCAGGCAAAGATGGGCCCTTGAACCCAGGGAGGAGAAAGAACGTTGGGGTTGTCTACAGAGACAAGGAAGACATCCTCGCCAACATCAAAAGTCTCACTAGTACAAAGCAGCTTGATGTAGTCGATGTGACTCTTGAACTGATTTCTTCTATCGCCGTAGAACGATGGGAATGGGAGGGGAGGAGTTTCACGCAGCGGCATCGACT
>JBEOKA010000060.1:0-5108 GCA_040275325.1 Myxococcaceae bacterium
GGCCAGCTGCGCGTCTTCGTCACGAGCGGCGCGAACGCGTTCACCCAGGTGACTCCGGTGCCGGCGGTGCAGAACGGGGTCATCGGGCTCGCCGCGGCCGAGCTCACGCGGGACACCAACCGTGACGTCGCGACCATCACCTCGGCGGCGGTGTTCGTCTGGGCGGGAGATGGAACGGGTGCGCTCGCGGCGCCAGTGCTCGCGGCCAACGCGGGCTCCACCCTGGCGGCCATCGAAGCGGGCGATCTCGACGGAGACGGCTTCACCGATCTCGCGCTCGGCACGGGCCGCGGCCTCGAGGTGTTGTGGTCGACGGGAGCCGGCACGTTCTCGGCGCCAGAGGTGTTCGAGGTCGACGGCTTCACGCCGGCATCTCCTGCGTCGCAGCTGCAGCTGATCGACCTGACCGGAGACGGGCGGCTCGACGCGGTGCTGTCGAACTCCCTCGTGAAGCCGGCGCTGGTGCGGAACCTGGCCTCGGGGCGTGGCTTCGAGCGCACGGTGAAGACCTCGGTGCCCGGCGGTGTCGAGTTCGCCGTCAGCGGCCGCATCGATGGCGACTCCCGCGACGACCTGCTCGTCAGCCGCCGCGCCTCGGTCATCAGCATGTTGCCGGTGACGACGCAGAGCCGTGTGCTGCGCGCGAACGGCACGGGTGGATTCACGGTGGCTGCTGAAGACGCGCTGACGAAACCCGAGGCGCTGGCCGACTTCGACGCCGACTCCAACGTCGACGTGCTGCGCCTCGACTGCCCTGCGCCGCTGCTGCCCGATGGCGGCTTCAACCCCGCGCCGGTGCCCTGCTTCGCGCGCCTCGAGTTCGGAGCGTCGTTCCGCTTCGGCGCGACGGGCCTCTCGCTCACGCTCGACGAGCTCGCGACCGAGGTGCAGCTGCGCGCCGCCGACTTCGACGCTGACGGAAAGCCTGACGTGCTCGCGCGGACCCGGGCCGGCTTCCTGCTCTTCCGCAACCTGGGCATGCGGCAGTTCGCTCCGGCTGTGGTGACGCCGTTCCTCCCCGCGGTGGTCGAGCTGGCCGTCACCGACATGGACCGCGATGGCCGACCCGATCTCGTCGTGCTCGCGAACGCGAACGTGCCGCGGTCGGTCTACGTGCTCCACTCGCGTGCGACGGGCTTCGTGCTCGCGCCGCGCGTTGGCAGCTTCGACTTCGACACGAGCCTCGCGGCCGGCTTCGTCACCAACGACGCGTTCCCCGATCTCGCGGGCAGCACCGGCGTGTTGATGACTGGAAACGGCGCGGGCGTGTTCACGCGCGGCACGGATTGGCGGCCGACTCCCGTGACGACGAACGCCTCGTTCATCGTCGACCTCGATGGTGATGGGCGCGGTGAGGTGGTGGCCCGTCAGTTCACGTCGACGGTGCTCGCGAACCCCGAGGTGCCGACGCGCGGCTTCACGGGGCGGGTCGAGCGCTTCGCCGATGTCACGGGCGACGGCATTCCCGACTGGGTGCAGCTGACGCCCACTGACATCGTGGTGGGCATCGGTCGCTGCCGCTGATCAGCTCAGGAGCCCGAAGCCCGACCTCATGATCACCTGGGGGCCGCCGCCTCGTGAGGCCTGCTGCTTCGCCCACTGGTGCAGCGCACGATCGACCGTCCCGAACACGTCGACCGGTAGCTGGGGGAACTCGATCCACTCGATGGTCTCGGGCACCTCGAGCGGAGCGCCTCCTCGAAGCTGAACCATGGCGCTCATGCGCCCGTTCGATTCGACGACCCTGCCCTTGCGCAGGCTCACCACGCGCAGTGGCACCTCGAGCTTCTCGCCGATGAAGTCGAGGAACGGCTGCCGCTGCAGAATCGTCGACAACACGGCGGCGGCGGGGCCCTTGATGGCGATGGTGGTGTGCTCGCTCGTGCCGAACGCCGTGAACTTCGGCAGCGCCAGCTTCCGGTGCCGACACGCCATCGCCATCAGCGACGCCAGCACCGAGATGTCCTGCTGCGGGTTCGCCCGTTCGCCATCGAGCACGATGAAGACCTGATCGGCCTCGGGTGGCTTCGGCTCGGGCTTCACCGGCACGTACTTCGAGAGCCACTTCGTCAACGCGCGCTCGGTTGTCTTCTCGGTGAGCTCGAGGAACGACACGGTGGTGAGCGGGTCACCGCGCTCGATCGAGAGCAGGTGGTAGAAGTCGGCGTGCAGCTCTTTGCCGATGAGCCCGTAGCCCTTCTTCGCGCGCTCGGCTGCGTAGAGCGCCTCGTTGTCGCCAGGCGTTGCGAGCGGGTACAGGCCCTTCGCTTCGACCTTCACCGGGTACGCGAAGCTCCACTGCGAGCGCCAGCGAGCCTTGCCCTTCGCGTCGACGGCGAGGACCCGCTGCGAGTTGCTGTACCCGCCTTCGGCGAAGCCACCCCAGAACGGGCGCTTGAAGGCCTTCGCGAAGTCGCCGAGCACCTGCCTGTCGACGAAGTGGGTGACGTCGGCCTGGCCTTCGTCGCCGACGCGCGCTTCGACGGCCATCGCGAGCGCGCGGCCACCGTCGAGCTGCACCAGGTACGTCACGCTCGGCCTCGCGTGCTCGCGAATCCACTCGCCGAGTTCGAGCACCAGCTTCGCGTTCGGCTTCTTGAAGGCCAGCAGGCCAGAGGTCAGGTAGGGCATGCGCCCGACCTTCGCATCAGCGGGGCTTGAGCCACTCCTGAATCGGCTTGTACTCGCGCTTCGAGGTGGCCTGCGCTTCGAGCGCGGCGACGATCATGCGTGCGGCCTCGAGCGTCGTGAAGTGCGCCACGCCCTTGAGCAACGACTCGCGGCGAATCGAGAAGGAGTCAGCGATCTCCTTCTTGCCCGCGGTCGTGTTGAACACGAGCGTCACCTCACCCTTGTGCACGCGATCGACGATGTGCGGGCTGCCCTCGAGCACCTTGTTCACCTTGGTGGTGGGGACGCCCTTCTTCGCGAGGTAGTCGTGCGTGCCGCCCGTGGCGAGCAGCCCGAAGCCGAGCGCCTGCAGCCGCCGCGCGAGATCGACCAGCCCCGGTTTGTCGTCGTCCTTCACCGAGACGAACGCGTTGCCACCGGTGGGCAGCTTCGTGCCGGCCGCGAGCTGCGACTTGGCGAACGCCGCATCCACCCGGGAGTCGATGCCCATGACCTCGCCCGTCGACTTCATCTCAGGGCCAAGAATGACGTCGGTGTTCGAGAAGCGCGCGAAGGGGAAGACGCTCTCTTTCACGGCGACGTGGCGCACCTCAGGGTCGCGCGTGAGGCCGAGCGAGGCGAGCGAGCGGCCCACCATGCACAGCGACGCGATGCGCGCGAGGGGAACCCCCGTCGCCTTCGAGAGGAACGGCACCGTGCGTGACGCGCGCGGGTTCACCTCGAGCACGTAGATGGCCTTTCCCTGCACGGCGAACTGCACGTTCATCAGGCCGACGACCTTGAGCTCCTTCGCGAGCGCGATGCTGATGTCCTTCAGGCGCTCGATGACGTCAGGGCCCAGCGAGTGCGGCGGCATGATGCAGGCCGCGTCGCCCGAGTGAACGCCCGCCTCTTCGACGTGCTCGAGAATGCCGCCGACGATGCACGCGCCGGTGTTGTCACAGACGAGATCGAGATCGACCTCGGTGGCGTTGCGCAGGAAACGGTCGATGAGCACCGGGTGCTCGGGCGACGCGAGCACGGCCTCGCGCATGTAGCGCTCGAGGTCGGAGCGATCGTGCACCACCTCCATCGCGCGCCCGCCGAGCACGTACGAGGGCCGCACCATCACGGGGTAGCCGATCACCTCGGCCACACGGAACGCCTCGTCAGGGGACCGCGCCACGCCGTTCTCGGGCTGCTTGATGCGCAGCTTCTCGACGAGCTTGGCGAAGCGCTCGCGGTCCTCCGCGATGTCGATGGCCTCGGGCGTGGTGCCGAGAATGGGAACGCCCGCGGCCTCGAGCGGCTTCGACAGCTTCAGCGGCGTCTGGCCACCGAACTGCACGATGACGCCCAGCGGCTTCTCGCGGTGAATGATCTCGAGCACGTCCTCCATGGTGAGGGGCTCGAAGTACAACCGGTCAGACGTGTCGTAGTCGGTCGACACCGTCTCGGGGTTGCAGTTGACCATGATGGTCTCGTACCCGGCCTCACGCAGCGCGAACGCGGCGTGCACGCAGGCGTAGTCGAACTCGATGCCCTGCCCGATGCGAATGGGGCCCGAGCCGAGAATGACGACCTTCTCGCGCTTCGTCGGCGGCGCTTCGTCTTCTTCTTCGTACGTCGAGTACAGGTACGGCGTGTACGCCTCGAACTCGGCGGCGCAGGTGTCGACGCGTTTGTAGACGGGGCGCAGGTTGCGCTTCCACCGCTCCTCGCGAACGACAGGCTCCTTCACGCCAAACGCCATCGCGAGCTGCGCGTCAGAGAAGCCGTGCGACTTGGCGAGCTTCAGCTCCTCGGTCGTCACGTTCGCGAGGGTTCCCTTCGCCGAGAGCTCGTTGAACTCGATGACGAGGGCCGACAGGTGCCGCAGGAACCAGGGGTCGATGTTGGTGAGCTCGAAGAGGCGCTCCACCGTCCACCCGCGCTGCAGGGCTTCGAAGAGCGCCCACGGGCGATCGGGCGTCGGCACCTTGAGCAGCTCGATCAGCTCGGCCTCGGGGCGCTTGGTGGCGTCGGCCTTCGACGGAATCGCCAGGCGGCTCTGCTCGAGCGAGCGCACGGCCTTGAAGAACGACTCACGGAAGGTGCGGCCGATGGCCATCACCTCGCCGACCGAGCGCATCATCGTGCCGAGCACCTTCGAGGCGCCCTGGAACTTCTCGAAGTTGAACTTGGGGATCTTGGTGACGACGTAGTCGATGGCGGGCTCGAACGACGCGGGCGTGTCGCGGGTGATGTCGTTCTTGAGCTCGTCGAGCGAGTAGCCGATGGCCAGCTTCGCGGCGATCTTCGCGATGGGGTAGCCGGTGGCCTTCGAGGCGAGCGCCGACGAGCGCGACACGCGCGGGTTCATCTCGATGACGACCATGCGGCCGGTCTTCGGGTCGATGCCGAACTGCACGTTGGAGCCGCCGGTGTCGACGCCGATCTCGCGCATGATGGCGATCGCGGCGTCGCGCATGCGCTGGTACTCCTTGTCGGTGAGCGTC
>JBEOKA010000061.1:0-10032 GCA_040275325.1 Myxococcaceae bacterium
CGCATCTCGCCGACGAGCACCACGTCTGGGTCTTGCCGCAAGATGTACTTGAGCGCCGTCTTGAACGACTTCGTGTCGGCGCCGACCTCACGCTGGTTCACGATGCAGTTCTTGTGCGGGTGCAGGTACTCGATCGGGTCTTCGATCGTCATGATGTGCTCGTGACGCTCGGTGTTGATCTTGTCGATGATCGACGCCAGCGTCGTCGACTTGCCCGAGCCGGTCGGCCCCGTCACCAGGATGAGCCCACGCGGCTTCTTCGAGAGATCGGCGACGACCGGAGGCAGCCCGAGCTCCTGGAACGTGAGGATCTTGAAAGGAATGGTGCGGAACGCGCCGGCGACGGCGCCACGCTGCATGAAGATGTTGGCGCGAAACCGCGAGAGCCCCTTCACGCCGAACGAGAGGTCGAGCTCGTTGTTCTCTTCGAACGCATGCTTCTGGGCATCGGTGAGAATCGAGTAGCAGATCTGCTTGGTCTCGACGGGCGTGAGCGGCGCCATCTTGAGCGGCACGAGATCGCCATCGACCCGCAGCTGCGGCGGCGAGCCCGTGGTGATGTGCAGATCGCTCGCGCCCTTCTCGACCATCGCTTTGAGCAGCTGATGCAGGTTGGCCACGGCGTTGACGTCCTTTGTTCTGGAAGAGCGGGTGCGACGACTCAGAAACGATCGGGAGCGGTGTTGCCGACGGCCTCTTCGAGAGTGCTGGTGCCCTGCATGACCTTGTTGAGGGCCGACATGCGCAGCGTCTGCATGCCCAGGCGAATCGCCTCCTGCTTGATCTCGGCGGCCGAGGCGCCGTTGATGACGATCTCCTTCAGACCGTCCCAGAAGGGCATCACTTCGTAGACGGCGACGCGGCCACGGTAGCCGCGGTCGTTGCACTCCTTGCAGCCCACCTTCTCGTACGGCGTGAAGGTGCCGATCTTGTCCTGTGGAATGCCGGCGTCGGTGTACGCCTTCTCGTCGAACTCCTGCACCGGCCGTTTGCAGTTCTGGCAGAGCTTGCGGCACAGACGCTGCGCCAGAATCAGGTTGAGTGAGGCCGTCACGTTGAAGGGCTCGATGCCCATGTTCAGCAGGCGCGTGACGGTCGAGGGCGCGTCGTTGGTGTGCAGCGTCGAGAGCACGAGGTGGCCGGTGAGTGCGGCCTTCACCGCGATCTCGGCCGTCTCGAAGTCTCGAATCTCACCGATCATGATCGTGTCGGGGTCTTGCCGCAGAAAGCTGCGCAGCGCGGACGCGAAGGTCAGACCGATCGACTCGCTCACCTGCACCTGGTTGATGCCGGCGAAGTTGAACTCGACCGGGTCTTCGGCGGTCGACACGTTGGTGGTGGGGTCGTTGAGGGCCGCGAGCGCGGAGTAGAGCGTGGTCGTCTTGCCCGAGCCGGTGGGGCCGGTGACGAGCACCATGCCGTACGGGCGATCGATCTGCTCCTTGAACCACTTGAGCGGCTCGGGCTCGAAGCCCAGCTTCGTCATGTCGAGCTGCAGGTTCGACTTGTCGAGCAGACGCATGACGATCTTCTCGCCAAAGAGCGTCGGGCAGACGCTCACGCGGAAGTCCATCTCCTTGCCGCCGCCCAGCTTGATCTTGATGCGGCCGTCTTGCGGCAGGCGGCGCTCGGAGATGTCGAGCTGCGCCATGATCTTCAGACGCGAGGTGATCGCGTTGCGCAGCTTCATGGGCGGCTTCATCACCTCGTACATCACGCCGTCGATGCGGAACCGAACGCGGAAGTCCTTCTCGTAGGGCTCGACGTGAATGTCAGACGCGCGCTTGCCGATGGCGTCTTTCAAGATGAGGTTCACCAGTTTGATGACGGGCGCGTCGTCGGCGGCCTTCGCCATCTCTTCGACGTTGCCGCCCTCGTCGTGGTCGTCGGCGACCTCGACGTCATCTTCCATGTTGCTGATGATGTCTTCGAGGTTCGGCCCCTTCTCGGCGTAGTACTTCTCGATCGCCTCACGGAGCGCGGGCTCGCTCGTGACCACCGGCTCGATGTTGTAGCCAGTGAGGAACTTGAGGTCGTCGACGGCGTAGATGTTCGACGGGTCGCACATGGCGACGATGAGGGAGCTGCCGGCGCGGTTGACCGGAATCACCAGGTGCTTCTCGGCCACGTCCTTCGGCACGAGCTTGATGATCTCGGGGTCGACGTCGAACTCTTTGAGGTTGATGGCCGGAACGCCGTACTGCTTCGACAAGAAGTCGGTGAGCTTTGACTCCTCGATCGCGCCCACCTTGATCAAGGCGGTGCTGATGCGGGTTCCGTTCTTCTGTTGTTCTTCCTGCGCTTTGCGCAGTTGCTGCACCGAGATCAGGTTTTCCCGGACGAGCAGCTCACCCAGACGGCCAGACATGTTTGATTGCCTCTCGCGAATGCTGCGAAGTCAGTCGACGACGAGCCGCGAAATGGAAGTACCTGCGTCCACACGAGTCAAGCTTCACGACGGTGTGCGCGCGTGTGGGCTGCTCAGCGGGAGCGATTGATGACGGCGCGCGCCGCGACGACGTCGCGTTCGATTTGTGCCTTCAGCGCCTCGAGCCCCGAGAAGCGCTGCTCGGGCCGAAGCCGCTCGAGGAAAGCGACTCGCACGTGCTGACCGTAGAGGTCGCCGCTGAAGTCGAACAGGTTGCACTCGATGGTGACGTTCTGGCCATCGAACGTGGGCTTCACGCCGAGGTTGCACGCGCCACCATGCACCGCTCCCGAAGGAAGCGTGACCAGCACGGCGTAGACGCCAGCGCCCGGTCGCAGCTCGTTGGGCGTGTCGACGTTCGCGGTGGGAAAGCCGATGGTGCGGCCCCGCTGCGCGCCAGTCACCACGACGCCAGAGAGATCGAACGGCCGGCCGAGCAGGCGCGCTGCGGCCTCGACCCGGCCTTCGAGCACGTATTCCCGAACCTTCGTCGAAGAGACCACCACGCCTTCGAGGGACACGGGCGCGACGATGCCGACGTGGGCGCCGCGCTGCTCGGCCGCACGGCGAAGGGTGTCGACCGAGCCCGATCGCTTCGAGCCATAGGTGAAGTCGGCACCCACGACGACGGCCTTCACCTCGAGGCGATCGAAGAGCAGCGCCTCGAACGCTCCGGGCGTGGTGCGCGCGAAGTCTCGGCTGAACGGCTGCACGACACACGCGACGACCCCAGCCTGCGCGAGCAGCTCGAGCTTCCGCTCCGGAGTGGCGATGAGCCTGGGCGCGAGGTCGGGCTGCAGCACCTTTCCCGGGTGTGGGTCGAAGGTGACGACGCCGACGGGACCGAGCTTCGCGGCCGCCGCGAAGAGCGCCTGGTGGCCGAGGTGCACGCCGTCGAAGTTGCCGAGGCACACGGCGAAGCCCTTCAGGCCATGCGCGTCGGCAGCAGCGGTCAGAGACGGGAACGTCAGCATCGGGCGGGAGCTATAGCCGAAGCTGGCGTTGTTCACTGTCGAAGCGACGCGAGTTGTGGTTTGCGGCTCCTCGTTCATGTCACGCATTCCGCTCCGCCCCGAGAAGGCCGGCGAAGACATCGCCACGATGGAGAAGCCGCCCGACTGGTCGGCGATCTTCGGTGGTGAGGGTTCGCTCGAGCTCGAGATCGGCTGTGGTGCTGGAGGCTTCGCCCTCGAGCACTGCCGCCGCGACCCCAGCATTCGCTACCTCGCGTTCGAGTGGCGCAAGAAGTACGCGCGAGAGGTCGCCCACCGCGCCGAGAAGCACGGGCTGACGCGGCTGAAGGTGATCGAAGGTGACGCGCGCATCGTGGTGCCGAAGATCTTCGCGCCCAACTCGCTCGACGTGATTCACCTGCAGTTCCCCGACCCGTGGTGGAAGCGGGCGCACTTCAAGCGCGCCATTCTGCTGCCCGACTTCACGAAGCTGCTGCTCGGGCTGCTCAAGGTCGGGGGCCGCTTCGACTTCCGCACCGACGTCGAAGATCGCGCGAAGCAGGGGCTGGCCGTGCTCGAGAAGGCGGGCTTTCACAACCCGCTCGGGCCGGGCGTGTTCCACCCCCACGATCCCGAAGAGGCGCCCTCGACGCGTGAGCGCCGCTACCTCGTCAGCGGGCAGCCGGTGTACCGCGCGCGGCTGGTGAAGCTGGCGCCGGGCCACAATGCGGTAGGCTCCTGACCCTTCAATGGCCCAGGCCCGCCGAAAGACACTCGAGGTCGCGCGCCGGGACGACACGGCGATCAAGCTCGAGGGCCGGCTGGTGCTGCTCGTCGACGACGATCGCGCGGTGCTCGAGCTGCTCCGTCGTGGGCTCGAGCCGCAGGGCTACCGGTTCGTCGAGGCCGAAGACGGCACGCAGGCGCTGACGGCGATTCGCAAGCACCACCCTGATCTCATCCTGATGGACGTCGAGATGCCGGGCCTCGGCGGCGTCGAGGTCTGCCGCATCGTGAAGGCGAACCAGGGCGCAGGCTTCGCGTTCACGCCGGTGATTCTGATGACGGCCGGCCGCAGCGCCGGGAAGGTCGAGGGCCTCGAGCTGGGCGCCGACGACTACCTCGTCAAGCCCTTCGACATGCACGAGCTCTCGGCGCGCGTGAAGTCGATGCTGCGGCTCAAGGCGCTTCAAGACACGCTCGTCGAGAAGAACAAAGAGCTCGATCGCATCAACCGCGAGCTCGAAGAGAAGCGCGCGGCCCTGGAGCACCTCTCTCGCACCGACGGCCTCACCGGCCTCATCAACCGCCGCCACTTCGAGGAGCGCCTGCAGGCGGAGTGGTCGCGCAGCCTGCGCTACCGCGCTCCGCTCTCGTGCATGCTGCTCGACATCGATCACTTCAAGAAGGTGAACGACACCTGGGGTCACCCGTTTGGCGACGTGGTGCTCAAAGAGGTGGCCGCAGTGGCGCGCCGGGCGTTGCGAGATGTCGACGTGCTCGCGCGGTACGGCGGTGAAGAGCTGATCGCGTTGTTGCCCGAGACGTCACCCGAAGAGGCCTGGCGTGCGGCCGAGCGGGTGCGCATGGGCGTCGAGGCGATGCGGCTGACCTGCCGAACGGTGGAGCCGCCCGAGACCGTTCGCTGCACCGCCAGCATCGGGGTCTCGACCGCCCCATCGTCGGCCATCGAGACGCCCGAGCAGCTCGTGCAGCTCGCGGACGAGTGTCTCTACGACGCCAAGCAGGGCGGCCGAAACCAGGTGCGGCAGGCCGAGTGACCCACCCCGCCTGGTCGGGAAAACGGAGCAGCGCGCGCCTGGGCTTCCCGGGTATATGAATGGCGGCCCATGCGTTCTTCGTTGCTCCTCGTGCTCCTGGTAGCGGCCTGTCAGAAGGCTCCGCCGACGACTCCAGACGGCACCTTCCGCGTCTTCAGCGACACCGTGCGCAAGCAGGACGCGAAGACGGCCTTCACCATGCTGACCGAGAAGAGCCGCGCGCTGCTGACCGAGCGGGCGAAGGCGCTCTCGGCGGCGTCGAAGGGCACCATCAAAGAAGAGCCCGCGCTGCTGTCGTTTCTGTCGCCGCGCCGCGCGTCGCCGCTCGTCTCCATCTCGGTGGCGAAGGCCGATGAAGCGAAGGCCGAGCTCGACGTGAAGCTGTGCAACCAGCCCCTCGACGCGAGCGGCGCGTGCCCTGCGGGAGCAGACGTGCAAGAACGCGTGACGATGGTGAAAGAAGCACAGCGCTGGGCCGTCGAGCTGCCCGAGCTGGTGATGCCGTGACCGACACGAACGACAAGACCAAGAAGCCTGCCCCGCGGGTCGAAGTGATTCGCAAAGGCCCCACGTCGGGCGTGCTGCCCGTGTCTCCGCGGCCCGTCTCACCTGCTCCCGCGCCTCGACCCGTCACGCCCCGCACGACCAGCGCGACGTCGGTGCCCGTGGCGCCGCGACCGGTGAGCCCGACGACCGCGCCTGCCGTGAGTCGAGCCTCCATTCATCCCACCAGCTCGGTGGCGCCTGCCGCCGCAGGCTTTCCGCCTGCTCGCGCTTCAGGGCCGCGACCGCCTGGCCGGGGCCCTCCGCGCAGTGGCGGCTTCCGTGGCCCGTCGACGCCGCGTCCTCCCCCGACGCCAGAGGCCATCGCCGCCCTCGCCAAGAAGGAGCGCGTGCCGTACCGCATCGCGCGCGGTGATCTCGAAGGGAAGATGAAGTGCCGCATCTGGAAGAAGCTGCACGCCGAAGAGGCGAAGCGCTTCGATCAGGCCTTCACGCTGATGGACAAGAACCCGAACCTCGAGCTGACCGAGGCCTTCGGCGTGGTGCAGAGCGGCTTGTCGGTCGAAGATTTTCTGGCGCGGCGGGCGCGGGCGAAGCGTCGTGACGAAGTGAAGAAGGCGCGCGCCTCGGTCGACGGTGCGCCCATCGACGCGTTCATCGCCTCGCTCATCGAGAACAAGACCGAGCTGAGCCTGGTGCTGGGTGAGCGCACCGTGCTCGACCTCATCACCGCGGTGCAGCCGGTGGCCTTCGAGTGCGAGCGCTCGGGGCGCGTCGAGAAGCTGCAGGTGGTGGTGCTGGCGACGCGGCAGACGTGGGAAGCGCTGGGCACGCAGATCGAGCGCGACCCGAAGCTCTCGCAGAAGCCGACGCCCGTGGCCCGTCAGCCGTCACGGCGGCCAGTGAGCGATCCACGCCCGTTGCTCGACCTCGTCGGCAAGCCCATCAAGCTCGTGTTGCGAAATGGCATCACGCTGACGCAGCCGCTGATCGCCGTGGGTCCGTTCGATGTGCTGCTGGGTGAGGCCGCGACGCCGCTCTTCATTCCACTGCACGCGATGTTGAGCTGGGCGCCGGGCGCCGAAGCCTGACGAAGTTCGCCGAAGACTGGGGCGGCATCTCGCCCCCAGGCTCGGTTCACCGTTCCTGAGTGCCTGAGCCGCGGAAACATCGTTGGTGGCGTTCAGCGTTTCTGTGCGCGCGATCAATCGGCCACGGAATGTCGGCTCGACCGCTGAATCCGTTCGACTGCGGGAGCGTTCAGCGCTTCTGGCCGCGGTAGTTCTGAATCGGGATCACCTGGCTCACGTTCGTGCCCGCGCGAGCGGCCTGTGCGCGACGGATCAGCAGCGGAATGTCGCCCTCGCCGCGCTCGACGGCCGAACGAAGATCAGCGAGCCGTTCCAGGTGACGTCGAACTGGAATGCCCTCGGGCGCCATGGCGACGATGGCCCGCAGGGCGGTCTCGGCGGCCTCGAGCTGCGTCTCGGCGCGCTGGGTGTCACGACGCGCGAGTGACAGCCACGCCGCCGTCTCTTCTCCGACCAGGTTCAGCTCGTGGCTCAAGCCGACAATCAACCGGCCACGCGACGACTCGGGGCTCGAGAACTCGAGGTCGAGCTTCTGGTGCTTCACGTCACCGCGCTCGCGTGAAGAGCCGTGAATGATCGCGCTCCACGTCTCGCCCCGAATCGGGCCCGAGAGGAGCACGCGACGCGAGTAGCCGCGCGAGACGTCTCCGAGGGTGATGACGAGCGCGTCGGCCTCGAGCGAAGTGGGAAAGCCGTGACGGCATGAGATCGCGCCGAGCCCCTCGGGCTGCACACGCACCTGCACCTCGGCCGCGACCTGACCGAAGAGGTGCGAGACGATCGCGCCCATCGCCTCGTTCAGCCCTTCAGGGCCATCGACGTGTTCGAAGCCGTTCCCCGAAGGCCGCGTCAGCGCCTCGAGCACCTCAGCGACGTAGTGCCGCGCGAGGCCGAGCGCGTGCACCGAGACGTTCTGCCGTGCGAGTCGCACCCCCAGCTCGTCGAACGCGTCTTGCGTGTCGGGGCCGACCGAGGGCTCGCCATCAGTGAGGAGGAGCAAGCGCGGACGCCGGCCGGGAACGAGCGTGCGCTGAAGCCCACGCGTCGCGACCTCGATCGCCTGATGAAGCGCCGTGCCGCGGCCGGTCGTCACGTGTGAGAACGCGTCGGTCATCGCCTGCTTGCCGCGTACGTCCATCGCCATCACGGGCACGCGCTGCTCAGCCACGCCGTCGAACAGGACGAGGCCGATGAAGTCGTCGGGCCCCGCGAGATCGATGAACGACTGCGCCGCTTCGACCGCTGCGGCCAGCGGAGCGCCCTTCATCGAGCCCGACCGGTCGAGCACGAGGTTCACCATCACCGGCGCGCGGGGCTCGTCTTCGGCGCCCTTCGCCTGAACGAGAATGTGGCCTTCCCGCTGCTCGGCGTTGCGCGTCTCGACAGCCCAGGCAGTCCACAACATGCGTCACCTCGTGAAAGGAACCCTCGTACTCTAGCAACTCGATCACCGCTGATGCAGGTCGTTCAGCACGGCGGTACACAGGCCCCACAGGAGCCGACATGCGCACGTTCATTGCCCTCATCGCCGTCATCACCATCACCGCCTGCAAGAAGGACGAAGTGAAGCTGGCCGAGCCCGTGAAAGCGGTCGAGGCCACCAAGCCCGTCGAAGTGAAGCCTGTCGAAGTGAAACCCGCCGCGAGCGCGCGCGTGGTCGAGCTCAAGGTGACCGAAGACGGCTTCGTGCCGGGCAATGTGACGCTCAAGAAGGACGAGCCGGTGAAGTTCGTCGTCACGCGCATCACCGACGCCACGTGCGCGACCGAGCTGTTGATCTCGGGCACCGACATCAAGGCCGACCTGCCGCTGAACAAGCCCGTCGAGATCGCGTGGACGCCGACGAAGGCCGGCCAGGTGAAGTTCGGCTGCGCGATGGACATGATGGTCAGCGGCATGCTGCTCGTGGAGTGAGTCTTTCGCTGGAGGGGTCTTCGTGAGCCGCGTCGTCGCACACAAGTTCGGTGGAACCAGCATGGGCACGTCGGAGCGCATTCGCTCCGTGGCCGACATTCTCGTCGCCCGGAAGAACGAGCGGCAGGCGGTCGTCGTCTCGGCGATGTCGAAGGTGACCGACGCGCTGATCAACGTGACGAAGAAGGCCGCCGCGAAAGATCAGTCGTGGATGGCGGATGCCCAGGCGCTCGCCGAGAAGCACCGCCAGGTGGCGCGCGATCTGCTCGGCGACAACGCGGCGCCGGTCATCGCGAAGCTCGATCGTGAGCTGCACGGCATGACCGAGCTGTTGAGCGCGCAGGCCTTCCTCGGGGCGCTCTCGGACGATCTGCTCGACGTGGTTCAGGGCCTCGGCGAGGTGTTCAGCTCGATGCTGCTCGACGCCCACCTCGCGGCGCGTGGCGAGAAGACCGCGTGGCTCGACGCGCGTGAAGTGCTCATCGTCGACAAGACGCCGCTGGGCGCGATGGTCGACTGGAACCTCTCGCGGCAGAAGCTCGACGCGTGGAAGGCGGGCCGCCAGCTCGACCGCGTCATCATCACGGGCTTCGTCACGCGCGATCGCAACGGCCGCATCACCACGCTGGGCCGCAACGGCAGTGACTACTCGGGCGCGATCTTCGGAGCGCTCTTCGACGCCGAAGAGATTCACATCTGGACCGACGTCGACGGCGTGCTCTCGGCCGACCCGCGCCTGGTGCCCGAGGCGGTGCTGCTCGATCGCATGTCGTACTCCGAGGCGTGCGAGCTGGCGTACTTCGGCGCGAAGGTGATTCACCCGCAGACGATGGCGCCCGCGTTCGCGCGTGGCTTGCCGCTCATCATTCGCAACACGTTCGCGCCCGAGAAGCCGGGTACGCGCATCGAGAAGACGACCGACTCGTCGGTGCCGGTGAAGGGCATCACGGCGTTCTCGGGGCTGGCGCTCGTGAACGTCGAAGGCGCGGGCATGATGGGTGTGCCCGGTACGGCAGAGCGCGCGTTCGGAGCGCTGAAGCAGGCCGGTGTCTCGGTCGTGATGATCAGCCAGGGCTCGAGCGAGCACTCCATCTGCTCCGTCGTGCAGGAGAAGGAAGCCGACGCGGCGAAGAAGGCCTTGCAGGACGCGTTTCGACGCGAGCTCGACTCCAAATTGGTCGAGGCGATCTCGATCACGCACGGCATCTCGGTGCTCGCGGTCGTCGGTGACGGCATGGCGGGCACGCCTGGTGTAGCGGCGCGGCTGTTCAACGCCCTCGCGCGCGCAGGCATCAACGTTCGCGCCATCGCGCAGGGCAGCTCGGAGCGGAACATCTCGGTCGCCATCGCCGCGGCCGACG
>JBEOKA010000062.1:0-8787 GCA_040275325.1 Myxococcaceae bacterium
AGTCTATCTAAGCATCGGCACCCCACAAAGCGGCCCGGCCGGGCCTCACCTGCGAGGCGTCAACCAGGTCTGGCAGGACCGCACGGATCGCAGACCAGCGGCGTTGCGTGCGTCACGAAGTGTCGCGAGCAGTCTCTCACTGAGCCTCAAGGCAAGACCGCGCAGCTCACGACCGCGATGAACCGCAACACCCAGCAGCGAAACGCAGGTCATCGTCGGAGTTCTGATCAGACAGGGAGCACACTCCGCTCAGGGGGAGGTCCCGAGCAACACATGCAGCTCGCTACCGCGATGCCTGAATGAGCGGAGCAGACCTCGACCGCATGATCTGACGAGACGCGCGCCTCCACCGAAACGCCGCAGCTGACACCTGAGGTTTCCGGGCCGCGTCGGTGACGAATCGGCAAGGGCATGCGCTGCTCACCGGAACGGCACAGGTCACCTCGGCCGCGTCGGAGATCAGATAGCCCCGCGCGCTCAGGCCACGTCGGACGACGTCCTGATCAACCTCAGCGCCGCTCAGAGCGCGCCGAGCTCGGTCTTCATCGTGACGGTGCCTTCGGTGTAGCCGGCGTCATCAGCCTGGAAGGTGACCGACAGCACGTGAGTGTCGTCCATGCCGGGGTGACTGCAGCGCGTCGGGCCCTCGAGGTAGCGCAGGTCGACCCGCAGCGGCACTGGCTGCGTCTCGCCGCGAAGCTGCACGCCCGTCGCGCCCGCGTCGAGCACGCGCAGCGGCGCTCTCGAGACGACCGTCGGCGAGGCGTAGAAGGCCGCAGGCACCGACGGCGACAGCTGCCACGAGACCTCGAGGTCGACGCCGCCGTCAGACATGGTGGCCTTCGCGACGGGACTGCCGAAGAGGGTGCCTGATGAAGCGCAATACCCACCTCCGGGACACCCCGTGAGGAGTGGCATGACGCAGAGCACGACGATGATGGAGCGCATGCTCGGCCGCATCAGCAAACGCGGTGCCAGCTCAGCGCAGAGGGAGCGACCCTCGCCGGCGCACGGCAGCCGTGTCGTGGTGTGACCTGCGCGTCTGACTTCAGCGCTGCCACACCAGGTCGTCGAGCTGGTCCATCGTCTCGCGCATGCCGTGCTCCATGCCGGTGTCGAGCACCATCTGCCGCACCTCGCGCGACGAGTACGTCTCTCGCGACACCAGCAACGTCGACTCGCCCTGCTGCGTGAACGTGACGGCGATGTTGCAGCCGCCGACATGGGCCATGGGCTCGAAGACGTGGGTGTAGACGAGGCGCGAGAACGGCGTGACCTCGAGGTACTTGCCCGAGAAGGCAAACACGTCTCCGCCCGCGTTCTCGAACCCGTGGCCCTGCTTCGCCCGCAGCACGTAGCGATACCCGCCGCCCACCCGCACGTCGGCGGTGCACTCGACGATCTCGGCGCGCGACTGTGGCGCCCACCACTTCGCGACCACCACTTCGCGACCACCTCGGCCTTCGTCCACGCCTCGAACACCACGCGCGGCGGAGCGCGGAAGACCCGGGAGATCTCGAGCTCACAATCACCGACCAGCCTCAACGACGTCTCACCTCTTTTTTCGGCCACGGCGCTTCTCCTGTGCACGTGCTGCGTTGATGACTTCATCGAGCTGGTCGAACCGCTCGGCCCACAGCGCGCGGTACTTCTCGAGCCAGCGGTCGAGCTCCTTCAGCGGCGCGGGGTCGATGGCGTACAGGCGTTGCTGGGCGCGCGCCTCGACCTCGACCAGCCCGGCCTCCTTCAAGACGCGCAGGTGTTTGCTGACCTGCGGCTGCGCGAGCTCGAGCTCGACGCCGATGTCGTTGACCGGGCGCGCTCCTGCGCGGAGCAGCTCGACGATTCGAAACCGGTTCGGCTCTGCGAGGGCGGCGAAGGTCGCGTACATGACGCCAATATATTCTCCAATCAGAATATACCCGTCAAGACATATTCAACGACGACCCTGCCGGCCTGAGCGCCGTGCGGCTCGGGCGGGCGCCTCAGAGCTCAGTCGTTCGCGTGCTGTTTGAAGTGGCCCATGAAGTCGAACACCGTCTTCGCGCCCATCATCAACAGCAGCGGCCCCATGCCGCGGTCGGTGAACGTGTTGGTGAACCAGAAGCCGCCGACGACGGTGAACTGCATGACGAAGATGCGGCCGTAGGGCTCGTGCATCAGCCCCTGCATCGGCTTCGGGCTGCCCCCTCGCACGGTGTGCTTCCAGAACGAGTACAGGTGCGAGAGCGCGGCCAGCAGCAGCGGCGGCCAGAGCCCCTCGAGGAACGAGCTGACGCTCCAGTCGGTCGGCGAGAGCGCGTGCTTCACCTCGTCGACGATGGCGGTGCCCGAGCCCGTCATGCCGGCGAGCAGCATCATGAAGAAGCCCTGAATCAGGCAGAAGAAGCCGAAGTGAAAGGTGAAGAACGGCGCCGTGAAGATGAAGCCGAACCACTCGCGCGCACGCACCGCCCGAAAGGCCATCTTCACCACCTGCAGCCCACCGATGACCAGGTTCTCGGCCCAGTACAGGAAAGCGACGACGCCGAAGGACCAGTGAAAGAAGAGCGCGCCCACGATGACGAGGGCGTTCGAGACGAGCAACGCCGTCGCCGTGCGCCACCTCGCGCCGCTGCGGTCGAGCGACAGGTACTCGATGAACGCGCCAAACAGGAACGACTTCATCGGCTCCCCTCGCGCTCGGTCATTCGCGTGTGACACGACCAGAGGGACAGCAGCGCGACACCGCACCGGAGGAACCTCATGCCCGCCACTTCAGCAGACCCGGGCGCTCAGGAGCAGGTGATCAGCCGTCGCCCGACAAACGTCGCCGTCTGGGTGGAAACGCAGCCACCTCTGCGTCGTGCGCGCTAACGTGCGCCCGCGATGTCGAACCAGCCGAAAGACAGCCCGCAGGACGAGATCCTCACCAGCCCCGGCGAAGTGGGCGCGCTCGACCCCTTCGAAGAGCCGTACATCACGACGACGCACACGCTGGTCGTCGAGAACCGCACCACGCTCAAGGTGCGCAAGTGCCGGCTGAGCATCACCTCGGGCCCCGAGACGGGCAAAGAGCTGGTCAGCGACAAGGAGCGCCTGCGCGTCGGCGCCCACTCGTCGAACGACCTCGTGCTCGGCGAAGACCGCGCGGCCAGCCGCCACCACTTCGAGATTCAGTACACCGAGCGCGGCTACCTCGTCATCGACCTGAACTCGACGAACGGCACCTTCCTCGACGGGCGGCGGGTCGAGCGCGCGTACCTCTCGTCGGGCAGCCAGGTGCGCGCCGGCCAGACGATGGTGGTGTTCGCGCCCATCGACGAAGAGGTGACGGTCGAGCCAGACCGCGACGGTGAGCTCGAGGGCATGGTCGGGCAGTCGGTGAAGATGCGGCAGATCTTCGGCCTCATCCGCAAGATCGCCCCGATGGACGTGTCGGTCATCGTGCAGGGCGAGACGGGCACCGGCAAAGAGCTGGTCGCGCGCGCCGTGCACACGCTGTCGGGCCGCAAGCGCGGGCCCTTCGTGGTGCTCGACTGCGGCGCCATTCCGCCGAACCTCATCGAGTCAGAGCTGTTCGGCCACGAGAAGGGTGCCTTCACCGGCGCGGTGGCCTCCCGGCCCGGCGCCTTCGAGCGCGCCAGCGGCGGCACCATCTTCCTCGACGAGCTCGGCGAGCTGCGCACCGACCTGCAACCCAAGCTGTTGCGCGTGCTCGAGAACCGCGAGGTGCGGCGCGTCGGCGGCAACGACGTCATCGAGGTCGACGTGCGCGTCATCGCGGCCACCAACCGCGACCTCGTCAAAGAGATTCAGGCGGGCAACTTTCGCGAAGACCTCTACTTCCGCCTGTCGGTCATCAACATTCAGCTGCCGCCGCTGCGCCAGCGCCGCGAAGACGTGCCCCTCATCATTCGCAAGGCGCTCGCCGACCCCGACGTGGTGCAGCGCCACGGCAAGAAGCGCGTGCTGCCTTCGGCGATGGCGATTCTTCAGGGCTACTCGTGGCCGGGCAACATTCGCGAGCTGGTGAACGTCGTCTCGCACGTGCTGACGTTCTCCGACGGTGAAGACATCGACGTCTCGCACCTGCCCGCGCGCCTGCAGGGCCAGCAGAAGGACCAGCCCCTGCCCTTCAACGAGCACCTCTCGTTCAAGGACGCGAAGGAGCAGCTGCTCGAGAGCTTCGAGCGCGAGTACATCACCCAGGTGTTGAAGCGCTGCGACGGCAACATCTCGCGGGCAGCCCGTGAGTCAGGCCTTCACCGCAAGTCGGTGGAGCGGCTGGTGAAGAAGTACTCGCTCGACGCGCGCGCCATCAAGCAGGGCGCTGGGTAGCCCGAGGCCAGCGGGCTTCAGCGCGCCAGCTCAGAGGCCTGCACGCCCAGCGCACGGGAGAGTTCCTCGAGGGCGCGCTGCTCGGCCTCGGTCACCCTGCCATCGGCCTGCACGACGTCGAGCGCCACCTTCAGCGCGTCTCGCTTGAAGTCACCCTCGAGCCCCTTCGCGAGCGCCTCGACGAAGGCCGGGCGCCCCTGAGCTCCCAGCGCCCTGAGGGCCTCGCGCGCGTCGTCGAGCAGCATCGTCACCTTCGCGTACTCGTCGACGTTCTCGATGCCCACGCTGCGAGCCACCACGTCGCGAACGTCGTCGACGAGCGCCTCAATCTCCGCCTCCTGCACCGCGCCGTCGGCCGACGCGAGGTAGATGGCCGCGCGGGTGATGGCGCGCATCGACGCCTCGAGCTTCGGCCGGGCCGTGCGCGCCGTGAAGAGATGGCGAATGGTGCTCACTTGCGACACGTCTCCCGGCAGGGCTTCACCTCGACCTCGCACGTCTTGAGGCACTCCATGAGCCGCTTCGCCTGGTCGGGCTTCGAGGCGTCCTTCGGGTCTCCGGCGCAGCGCTTCAAACAGTCAGACGCCTGCTGGTTGCACTTCGCCTCGCACGGCGACTGGGCGCTGGCGAGCAGCGGAACGAACAGCGTCAACAGGAGCAGCCGCTTCAGAAGCAGATTTCGTCGGCGCATTGGGTGGGACACATTGGGTTGCATTGGGAACAGGAGCAACTGCCCTCGCAGCTGCCAAAGGCACACACGAAGCCGAAGCCGCAGTTGACGCAGGTGCCACCGCCCAGGCCGCAGAGCGTGCGGGTGTTGCCAGGCCGGCAGAGGCCGCCCGAGACGCAGCCCGTGCAACAGGCGCCCAGCAGACACGTTCCTCCACTGCAGCTCGCACCGTCGGGCTCGTTGCCATTGTCGACGCAGGTGGCTGCGCTGTTGGGCCCACCCGGGCACGCCGTGATGCCTGTCTTGCACGGGGTGGGGTTGGTGGTGCACGTGTTCCCGGCCACGCAGGCGATGCAGGCACCGCCCGAGCAGCCGTTGGCGCAGCTGGAGTCCGACGTTCCGTTGCTGCACAGGCCGCCGCTGCAGGTCCCTGAGAGGTAGGTGCGCAGCGTCGTGGCGTTCAGGCAGATGGGCGAAGGGGTGCCGCACGCCATGTTCTGCGAGGTGTAGTTGCAGCTGCCGCCCGAGCAGGTGCCGGGCGAGTTGTACGTTCGTCGCGTACTGCCGTCGAAGCAGTTCGCTGCGGGTGGTGAGTTGCACGAGACGCCCGCGCAGGGGTCGGGGTTGCAGGCACCTCCGCTGCAGCCGAAGGGGCACACCGTGTCGTTGGGCGTCGACGAGCAGCTCCCGCCCGAGCACACGGCCGCCGAGTACGTCCTGCGGGTGGTGGCGTTCGCGCAGATGGGCGACGGCAGCGTGCAGGCGAAGGTCTGCGAGGTGTAGCTGCAGCTGCCTCCCGAGCAGCTCCCCGGCGAGTTGTACGTCCGCCGCGTGGTGGAGTCGGCGCAGTCGGCCGCGGGCGGTGTGGTGCAGCTGACGCCAGCGCACGGGTCTCCATTGCAGGCGCCGCCGGAGCACCCAAAGGAGCAGGCCGTGTCGGTCGGGGTGTAGCTGCAGGTGCCGCCCGAGCAGGTGCCCGAGCTCGACCAGGTGCGGCGCGTGGTGGAGGTGAGGCACGACGCGGCTGGAGGCGTGTTGCAGGTGATGAGGTTCGACATGTAGCTGCAGCTGCCGCCCGAGCAGGTGCCCGGCGCCGAGTACGTGCGTCGCTGCGTCGTCGACGCGCAGTCCGCAGGCGGCGCGGTGTTGCAGCTCACGCCGGCGCAGGGGTCGGCGTTGCACTGGTTGTTGCTGCAGCCGAAGGAGCAGGCGGTGTCGGTGGGCGTGTAGCTGCAGGTGCCTGACGCGCAGGCGCCCGTCGCCGACCAGGTGCGGCGCGTCGTCGAGTTGAGGCACGTGGTGGCCGGCGGCGTGTTGCACGTCGTCACCATCGACGAATAGCTGCAGGTGCCTCCCGAGCAGGTGCCCGGCGCCGTGTACGTGCGGCGCTGCGTCGTCGACGCGCAGTCGGCGGCAGGCGCGGTGTTGCACGTCACTCCGGCGCACGGGTCGGCCTGACAGACACCGCCGCTGCAGCCAAAGGGACACACGGTGTCGGTGGGCGCATAGCTGCACGAGCCGCCCGAGCACGTGCCGCTGCTGGCGAAGGTGCGCCGCGTGGTGGCGTTCGCGCACGTCGCCGCGGGAGGAGTGGTGCACGTGACGCCCTGACACGGGTCGCCCTGGCAGACGCCACCCGAGCAGCCGTTCGCGCACGTCGTCGTCTGCGTGGCGTACGAGCAGGTGCCGCCGCTGCAGGTGCCGGGTACGACGAAGCCGTTGCGTACGTTGCCGGTACACGTCGCCGCGGGAGGCGTGGTGCAGGTCATGCCCGCGCACGGGTCTGCGTTGCACGTTCCATTCGCCGCGTTGCAGCCGAACGGGCACATCTGGGTGCTCGACGAGTAGGTGCAGCTGCCGCCCGAGCAGGTGCCGGGTGACATCGAGAACGTGCGCACGTTGCCACTGCACGACGGCGCGGGCGGCGTGTTGCAGCTGATGCCGGTGCAGGGGTCGGGCAGACACGCGCCGCCGCTGCAGCCGAAGGGACACATCGTGTCGACTGGGGTGTAGGTGCAGCCGCTGGTGCCGCAGGTGCCCGGCGTCGAATAGGCACGGCGCGTGGAGCCCATGCAGACGGCGGGCGGCGGCGTCAGACAGCCTTGACAAACATCGCCGACACAATTGCCACCATTGCAGCCATTCATGCACATGGTATCGACGGTCGTGTACTGACATTGACCCGAACTGCACGTGCCGGGGACCTGGCCGGTGCGGCGGGTCGTGGCGCTGGCGCAGACGGGCGCGGGCGGCGTGGAGCACCCGGCGCAGAGCTGGCCCGCGGCGCCGCACAGCGTCTCGTTCTGGGCAGAGAAGGCGACGCACTGGCCTCCGGCCGTGCAGCAGCCCGAGGGGCAGCTCGACGCGTCACACACGCAGACGCCGCCGCTGCAGCGCTGCCCTGACGCACAGGCCCGACCCTGGCCACACGCGCACTCTCCAGCGGAGCTGCAGCTGTCGGCGGTGGCGCCGCAGGGCGAGCAGGCCTGGCCCGTGGGCCCGCAGGCATCGCGCGCCCTCGTCGTGCACGTGCTGCCCACGCAGCACCCCTGACACGTCGACGCGCACGAGCCGCACGCGCCGTTCGTGCAGAGCTCTCCCGAAGGACACGTCGAGCACGCAGCGCCTCGCGCGCCGCAGGCCGTCGCCGCCGTTCCCGCCACGCACTCGCTGCCGTTGCAGCAGCCGTTCGGGCACGTCTCGGGCGAACACGACACGCCGGCGTCACTGCCGCTGCTCCCGCCTGCCGCGCCGCTGCCGCCGACTCCGCCCGCCACGCCACCCGCGCTGGCCGAGCCACCTGCCGTCGAACCTCCGCCAGTCGCGCCGCCGCCCGTCGACGTCGTGCCTCCCGCCGCCCCGCTTCCACCCGCCGAACCACCGCCGCTGCCCGTCGTCGAACACGTCGGTCGACACTGGCCGTCACAACACTGAAAGCCGTCGGCGCAGGCACCGCCCTCGCCACACGCGAACGCCGTCACCTTCGAGGGGTCGACACACAGACAGCTGGAACCGACGAGCGCAGAGAGCAGGACGAGATGGCGGGCTGACACGCGAGAAACGGTAGCATGATCAGCTCTACCGAACCGGCTTGGCACCATGTGCGATGGATGCACCCAGCCGCGCGTTCGAGCACGACTGGAACGTCACTGCCCGCAGGCGACGATGGCCTCGAGCCGCTGCACGCCCGACATCACCTGGGCACAGGCAGGGCCACGGAACACGACCTCGCCGTTGGCTCTGTCGCTCCAGCTCCAGCCGGTGAGTCCGCTCGGGTCGAAGGGCACCACGACGCTGTCGACCTCGACCCTGATGCTGCCGGTCGCGTTGGGCACCGACGAGGTGAGGAAGGTGCAGCGCGCGACCTGGTCACGAATCGACGAGAAGGCCTGCGCGAGCTCGGTGCTGTTGGTGGCGGCGTAGTAGCGGCGTTCGCCGGGCATGGCGGGTAGCGCGCGGCCTCCGGCGACGGCCATGCGGTCGAGCACCTCGAACGAGCCGCCCGTGTTCGACTCGATGCCGATGACGTAGGTGGGAATGCCGGCGTCGGCGATGTTCGAGACGCGCAGAATCGAGCGGTCGTCATCGACGCAGGCGAGCGCGCTGCACGGCGGAGTCGCGCTGCAGGTGCAGGCGCGGGGGTTCAGCACCGGGTTGCAGTTCGGCACGCCGTCGGTCGCGAGCACCAGCGCGCGCGCGCTCGAGGCCGTGCGGCGCGTCAGCAACGAGTTGGCGGCCGTCTGAATGGCGTCGGCGGTGGGCGTGCCACCCGCGGGCAGCGCGTCGTCGAGCGCCTG
>JBEOKA010000063.1:0-54467 GCA_040275325.1 Myxococcaceae bacterium
ACGGCGAGCGCGGGCGGAGCTGCAAGCGCTGGTGGCTCGGCGACTGCGGGTGGGGCACCGAACGTGTCGGACGGAGGGACGAGCGGCTGGTCCTTCTTCGCCGTCGCGGGGGCGAAGTGCGCGACCGGCGCTCCGGCGGGCATCGGCTACAACGCTGGCATCACCGATGAGCTCGTCGTCTTCGTGCAAGGAGGCGGCGCCTGCTGGAACAACGGCATGTGCCGACCCTCGGTCTACCAGTGGGGGCCGGTCTGCAACTACGGCATGAACTCGGTCTGCCTCGTGGACATTCCGGGCTCGACGCAGCCAACGGCCGTCTACGTCACGCACCCTGATCCGTTCCCAGGCGACGGCGGCGGAGCGTTCGCCACCGAGATCGCCACGGTGAAGAACTCGGTGCTGTTCTCACGGCGCGTCGAGAACCCGTTCGCGTCGGCTTCGTGGGCCTTCGTGCCGTACTGCACGGGCGACCTGCACGCGGGCAACACGACGCGCACGTACAATACGAAGGGCGGGCTCCTCGATCCCGTCGTGCCGCGCACGCACTACTTCGCCGGCGCCACGAACATGGACGCGTACCTCGCGTGGCTGCGAGCGAGGCATGCGTCGGTGCGCACGCTGTGGCTCATCGGCGTGAGCGGTGGCGGCTACGGAGCCCAGCTCAACCTGCACCGCGTGAAGCAGGCGTTCCCCGAAGCGCAGGTGCAGCTGCTGGCTGACTCGGCGCCGATGGTGAACACGCCGTACTTCGATACGGCACGCCGCGAGTGGAACCTGCAGGTGCCCACAGCGTGCACGACGTGCGACGCAGGCTTCCCGGCGATCATCGAGCACCAGATCGTGAACGCTCCGACGACGCGGGTCGCGCTGCTCTCGTTCACGGAGGATCAGGTGATCACCCGGTTCTTCTTCGCGCCTGGCACGACCGCTGGGTGGGCGACGCCTCCGACCAGTTCGTACGTGGCTGCGCTCAACGCGCTGGAGCCGATCTACGAGGCGCACTCGAACTCGAAGTTCTTCCGTCGCCCGGGTCAAGAGCACGTGATGCTCGACAACGCCGGCCTCGTGCGCCCCGACGGAGGCCTCACGCCTTCCATCTCGAGCCCCGACGGCGGCATCACACTCAAGGCGTGGATCGACGCGTGGGCGACGGGCATGGGCACGTGGGAGAGCCAGCGCTGATCAGTCACCGGTGAGCGCGCGCACCCAATGCGGCCAGCACTTGCGAAGAGGGTGTCGTCGCCACCTTCGCGCCCACCCAGTACGTGCGGTCGACGAACGAGGGCCCCCACGATCGCTTGCTGCACGGCGCTCGTCGAAGAGCGGCGCGAGCATGAGGTCTCGGAAGGTCTCGGTGCTGAATGCGAGGCGTCACCACCTGACGTGTCGACGAAGGAGGGACAGCACGATCCGCTTGCTGCACGGTGCTCGTCGAACAGCGGCGCGAGCATGAGGTCTCGGTGCTGAACGCGAGCCGTCACCACGCTGACGTGCCGACGAACGAGGGACAGCACGATCCGCTCTCGCTTTGGCGCTCGTCGAACAGCGACGCGAGTATGAGGTCTCGGTAGTGAACGCGAGCCGTCACCACGCTGACGTTCGGCCCAGCAGCTCACGGGCATCGAGCCACTCCGCCGGCACCTTCGTGCGATCGCTCATCGCCACGATGCCGCCGACGATCGCGCAGGTCGTGTCGCGATCACCCAGCCCGGCCACCGTCGTCCACATCGCGAGCGGGAAGTCGTCGATGCACCGCGCGGCGCAGAAGAGCGAGAAGGGCACCGTGTCGGCCGAGATGACCTGCTGCCCCGTGCCCAGGGCGATGGCGCGAAACAGTGGGCCATGCAGCGGCAACGCCATCGCTCGCTCGAGGCCACGCCTCGTCGGCCCATCGGGAACGCGCTCGGTCACCCACTTCAGCATCGCGTCTCCATCGCGCGTCTGCGGGTTGCGAGCGACGAACGCTGCCGCGAGCGCGACGGCGATGGCTCCGGCCTGCCCATCGGGGTGCGCGTGCGTGACCTGCGCCGACTTGCGCGCCTCGTCGATCACCTTCGCGTCGTCGTCGAAGAAGTACGCGCCCACCGGAGCTGAGCGCATCGCTCCCCCATTTCCCTGCGAGCCTTCTCCGTTGAACACGCGCCGCGTCGCGAGCTCCCACGGCACCTTGTCGCCGAGCGCCTCGAGAATGCCCTGCGCCGTTGGCCCGTAGCCGCGATAGCGATTGTTCCGAAAGCGTCGCGCGAACACGTCGGCGAGCTCGTTCTGGTCGATGCGCCCGTGCGTCTCGAGCACCTCGACGATGCCCAGCGCCATCTCGGTGTCGTCCGTGTACTTCCAGCGCCCAACCGGTACCTCGCGCTTCTCGATTCGCTCGAGCACCGGGCGATCGGGCCCGAAGAACTTCTCGCCGAACGCGTCTCCTACCGAGAGCCCGTCGAGCGATCTCCACGCACGCGTCAGTCGTTCCGAGGGCGTCATGACGACGAGCTTTCACGATGGCGTCCGCAAAAGTCAATACGACTCTTTTGTCGTGGAACCCGAAATGGGCAGGTGCTGTCGAGAGGAACATGACTGCAACGACGCCAGCGCTGCGCATCGCCCTGATTCACGGTGGCCGCATCATCGAAGACCGCACGCTCGATGCCGGGAAGAAGTCGACCATCACGGTCGGCGCTGATCCGAAGAACACCTTCTGCGTTCCGATGGGCGAGGTCCCGAAGTCGGTGCCGCTCTTCAAGGTGACGAGAGAGGGCGCGCAGTTGGTGAAGGACGGTTCGCTCGAAGGGCGCGTGTCGCTGGGTGGGCCCGAGCAGTCACTCGCCGAGGTGCCCGCGAACGTCGCGCTGATGAAGGGCTCGAAGGGGCGCGTGAAGGTGGGCGACGTCACGGTGCTCTTCCAGATGGTGACTCCGCCCGCTGCGGCGCCGCTGCCCGAGCTACCGAAGGGCGCGAAGGGCGTAGTCGCGCAGCTCGATCGCGCGTTCGTCATCGCGATGGCCTTCTCGTTCCTCGCGCACCTCGTCGGCGCTGGCTACGTGATGGCGCAGCCCACGCCCGTCGAGCCCGACCTGAGCCTCGCCGACTGGCAGCAGCAGGATCGATTCGCGGCGACGCTGATGCCGATTCCAAAACAGGTTCAAGAGAAGGCGCCAGAGAAGACGAAGGACCCGATCGCCGAAGTGCCGAAGAAGGACCCCGAAAAGCCGAAGGGGCCCGTCGCTGACGCGCCTTCGAAGTCGAAGACGACGACGGCCTCGGCCGACGCGGTGAAGGCTCGCCTCTCGAAGATGGGCATGCTCGCGGTCATCGGCTCGGTCGGTGGCGAAGGCGGCATCGTCGGAGACCTGCTCAAGGACTCGAACGGCGTGGGCAGCGTCGCTGACGCAATGAAGAACACCGGCGTGCAGGTCGCGACGGCGGAAGACGCGCTCAAGCTGAAGCTCCAGGGCTCGGAGACGGGCACCACCGTCGGCGTGAACGCGATGGGCACCGATGGCGTGAAGAACGTCGTGCTCGAAGAGAAGAAGACGGTGTCGATCGCGGGCCGCGTGCGTGAAGAGGTCATCTCGGTCGACGGGCCCGACATCTCCAGCGAGGCGCTCACGAACTGGATGCGTGGCCGCCGCGGCGCGATCGTCTCCTGTTACGAGCGCGAGCTGAAGCGTGACCATTCGTTGTCCGGCCGCCTGGTGCTCAAGTTCGTCGTCAGCACCCGCGGCCGCGTCACCGACCTCGATCTCACCGAAGGCTCCATGCAGAACGCCGCGGTGCGCGAGTGCATCAGCAGCCTCGCGAAGAACTGGGTGCTGCCCTTCACGCCGGAAGACGAAGTGCCGGTCGCGTTCCCCTTCGTGTTCAGCCCGGTGAACTGAGCCGTGACATTTCCGGTCGGCGCGCGAGACTCCAGCGCGTGCCGGCCGAACCGTTGTCTCGTTTGCGTGAAGTGACGTTGCTGGTGGTGCTCGTGCTGTGCGCGTGCCCGAAAGCGCCGCCGCCGAAGAAGGCCGCTCCGCCGCCGCCGCCAGACCCGAAGGCCGAGGTTCGTGAGCTGGTGAAGACGGTCTATTCGACCCTCGAGACCGGTGACCCCGACCCCATCAAGCCGCTGATCGCGCCCGACGTGATGGCGTACGGCCTGGGCCCCAGCGACACGTTCGCGCAGCGAGATCCCCTCATCAACTTCGCGCGGCAGGAGCTGCTCTCCATCAGCCTCGAGAGCGAGGTGCTGCGAATTCGCTCGGGCCGTGTCGATGTCGGCCTCGCCCACGGAGAGCAGTCGGCCTGGTTCTGGGACCTGCCCCGCGTCGAATACGAGAAGAAGGGCAAGACGACGACGTGGCTCGCGCGAGTCACGGGGCACGCAGTGAAGCTCGACGGCCAGTGGAGCATCGACGCGGTGCACGTGAGCCTCGGTGTGCCCGACGAGAAGATCTACGCCGCCGACGCCGCCAGGAAGTACCTGCCGCCCGCCGACGTGCTGGCCGAGCGTGGAAAAGACAGCGACGAGCTCGTGGGTCTGGCGCGCCGCATTCTCGATGACGTGGTGGTGAAGGTCGATCGCACGAGCGAGCGCTCCGAGGTCGTCTTGCTCGGCACTGGCCCCGGCGAGCTCTTCGAGGGCGGCAAGGCGTTCAAAGACCTCGTGAAGCCGAAGCTGAACGAGATCAAGAAGGCCGTGTTCTCGTACAAGGTCGACGGCCCGATTCGTTCGCGCCTCGCGCCAGGGCAGGGCACGGGCTGGGTCGCAGCGAACGTCGTGCTGCGTCTGGGCGCGGGCAAGAAGCAGCAGGTGCTGCCGCCGTTCCGCGTGCTGTGGGTCTTCGCGGAAGAGAAGGGCCTGTGGAACCTGGTGAGCGAGCACCAGTCACTCGCGCTCAAGCAGGAGCTGCGCGCTCCAGCCGATGACGAGGCCATCAAGGCCTTCGAGGTCGTCGACAAGGTTCGCCGCGCACGAACCGAGGTGAAGGCAACCGTCGCTGTGGCGGTCGACGCGGGCACGCTCAGCAAGCCCGTCGACACCGGCAAGGGCGGCAAGGTGACGGCCTCGGCCGACGGCGGCATCGGTACCTTCGACTGAAAGGAAAAGGGGCTCGAGCCTTCATCAGGCCCGAGCCCCGGGAAGCACCTTCGGCTTCAGCTCAGCGCACGGCGCGACGGCGACGACCGAGGCTCAACAGGCCCAGCGCTGCGAGCACCGCCGACCCTTCGAAGCTCGAGCACCCGCAGCCCGTCTGCGCTGCTGGCTGACCGACGATCTGCGCCGCCGGAAGCGTCTTCGTGTCATTTCCCGGCTGGCCAGCGTCGACGACCATCATCATGCCGGCGTCCATCTCAGGCACGCCTGCGTCGACGACCGGGAACATGCAGTTCACCAGCGGCTCGGCAGCGACCTCGACGTTCTGCAGGCTCGCGCCGCCACCACGCGAGGCGAGGGCGATGTAGACCTCGCCCGTCGCTCCACAGGGCACGCGCACGTCGACGCGGCCGTCGAGCCGCCCGTTCATGGCCTGCAGCGAGCCCGTCGTCTCGGCGTCGTTGGTCAACTGGGCGGCGTTGCGCGTGAAGGTGACCGGCGAGCCGCTCTTCGTGAGCACCACGATGGCCGGCGTATTTCCGCCGAAGCCACCACCACCACCCTGGTCGGCCTTGATGGTGATGCCCTGGGCGCCGTTCGGCACGCGCAGCTTGAACTGGAACGGGCCAGGCACGTTCGCCGAGCGCAGCATCGAGGCCGCGGGAATCGCGAACACGGGGCGGGCCGCCGAAGCCGTCGTCACGTCGAGCACCTTCGAGCAGGCGATGACGCCCCTCGAGGTGAAGATCTGCGTCAGCGCCGTTGCGGCCGCGGGCGTGAACGCGGTCGAGACGCGGGCAGCCATCACCTGAGCGACCGACGCGAAGTCGGCGTTCGGAGCGAGCGAAACGAGCATCGCGTAGAAGGCCGCGTCGTAGGTCGCGCCGTTGTCAGTGCCGAGGTTCGCCAGCCGGCCAGCCCACAGCGCCGCCGAGACGTGCTGGCTGTCCTGGTGCACCTCACCCCAGAGCACGTCGGGGCACGAGAGCGTGTTCGCCAGCGAGCGCAGATAGCCGTCCTGCCGCACGCCCATCACCCCCGAGCCTGCGAGCGCACGCGGCCCGAAGTACGGCCCGACCTCGGCGAGGTTTCCGAACGCGCCGGCGATGTAGTCGGCGAAGCCCTCGTGCAGCGCGCCGCCTTCGTTGTTGGCCGAGCGGTTGTCGATGGCGACGTCTTCGAACGTGAGCGCCGCCGTCGCGTAGACGACGCCGTGACCGAACTCGTGCCACAGCACCGTCGCGTCGTAGGCCGCGTCAGCCGCGTTGCCCTGGAAGATCATCAGCGTGTCGACGCCCGTGGTGAGGCCGGGCAGCGGCAGCTGGCTGAAGTTCTCGACGGGGAAGAAGGCGGCGTTGTCGAAGCGGCCGAAGTCGCGAATGCGGCAGGTGCCGGTGTTCGACCCGATGGGAGGCGGCAGACACGCAGGCACGCCTTCGATCTGCATCACCTCGGCGAGCGACGAGGGCAGCTTGGGAATGAGCACGTTCGACAGCACGGCCACGCGGCGCGCGGGCGTGCGGCGCTCATCACGCATCTTGAACGGCCCGATGGCCGGCTGGTTCGCAGGGAACAGCGGCGTCGCGCGCGACGACAGCCCGCGCACCCAGTCGTAGACGCGGTTGACGTGGAAGAACGAGTGCGTGTGCGCGAACGTGTCGGAGTTCGCGGGGTCGTTCAGCTCGACGACGGTGCGGTTGGTGGGCGGGTCGACGGGATCGTACCGGTAGTCGCCGCCATCACGCTGGTTCGTCGCCTGGTTCACCCGGTCGCAGACGGGAATGTCGAGGTTGATGTTGAAGCCCATCACGCTGGTCGGGCCGGCCACGCGGCGCGCTCCTGCATCGGGCACGCAGCCTGCGTTCGCGCAGCAGTTGTAGCTGGTCAGCTGATCGCCGCAGAGCACGCCGCCGTCGTTGTCGGTGGTCACGAAGCCGCCGTCGGGCAGATAGATCTCGCAGGTGTCAGAGACGTACGAGCCGCCGTCGGGGTGCGTGAGCGAGGCGACGATCGTCGGCGTGCGGCCAACACCCGCGTCGAGGCCGCCAGGCGACACCGGGTACACGTTCACGTCGTTCGCGGCGTGATGCACGCGGTTCTGCGTGAACAACGTCTCGCCCGTCACCGCGTCGAGGCCGACGTACCAGTTCTTCGACGCGTCGAGCGACGCGATGTGGGTGAGCCAGCCCGCGTGCAGCTCGTCGTCGACCGCGAAGAACACCTTCATGGCGCCACCGAACGGCGTGGCCGAGTTCGGCATGAGCGCGGGGAAGGGCACGGCCTTCGAGGCCTGCGAGAGCGCCGCGGGCTGCGACATGGCGAACTCGTTCTTCACGGGCCGCTGGTTCACCAGGCTCGACGACACCTGCACGATGCGGGCGCGCTCATCGACGGTGATGACGAGCTTGGCCTGGTAGAGGTCGACGCCCTCGAGCTGTTGCACGAAGTGAAGGCTGGCGCCGAAGCGGGTCGCGAAGCCCACGTCGAAGCGCAGCGTCGTCGCGGGGTGAAGCCCGAGGCGCTCGCGGTTGTTCAGTGCCCACGCCTTTGCCGAGAGCGAGAGATCGCCCGTCAGCGGCTCGGACAACACGCCGAGCTGAAGCGTCGGCGCAGCAGCGGCAGACGGTCTCGCCTCGAAGGCGACGGTGGGTATGAAGACATTCGCGGCGGTCAACGTGGCGACGATCGTCGAGAGCATCGGGGTTTCCTCGAACAGCTCCGCTCGGCCGGAGCTCGTGGCGCGCACCCGTCACGGCACGGGCGCGGTTTCAGAAGCGCGCGGACACTACCGCTCCTGCCGCTGACGAGAAGCAATTGCGTCGCAACTTCGACGTGGCGCGCCTCTCAGCCAGTGAGAAACGCCGCTGTTTTCTTCGGTGAAATCGACGGCGGCTGGCGGTACACCGCTGCGCGTCTCATCGACCTGCTGAACAAAGGAGTTCGTCGTGGCCTACGTCGTCGCCGAGCCGTGCATCAAGTGCAAGTACACCGACTGTGTCGAGGTGTGCCCCGTCAACTGCTTCTACGAGGGCGCCAACTTCCTCGTGATTCACCCTGACGAGTGCATCGACTGCGGCGCGTGTGAGCCCGTCTGCCCGACGAAGGCGATCTTCCCCGAGGGCGACCTTCCCGAGAAGTGGAAGGAGTACAAGGCGCTCAACGCCGACCTCGCGACGAAGTGGCCGCAGATCTCCGAGAAGAAGTCGCCGCTCGCCGAGGCCGAGCAGTTCAAGGACAAAGAGGGCAAGCGCTCGATGCTCGACATGGCGCCGGGCAAGTAAGCCCGTCATTCAGTGTCGAACGAGCCCCTGCTCCGCGAGTCGTCGGCGCAGGGGCTTCGTTCGTTTCGGGGAGCACCAGATGGCTTCACGTCGTCCGCGTTGGGTCATCGGCGTTCGCGTGGTCGCGCTCCTGCTGCTCGGCTTTCAGCTCGCGCTCATGTTCGCGCCGGGCCGGTTCCTTGGGTTGCTGAAGCTGCCGATGCTGGCGCAGTTCGTTCTCGGGAGCGCGTTGCTCGGCGCAGTCGTCGTCGAGGTGCTCGCGGCTGCGGGAATGCTGGGCGGTTCAGCCGACTGAGAGCGCGCCGACCTTGAGGCCACGCGCTTCGAGTTCGTCACGAATTCGGTTCACGGTGTCGGCGTTCGGCGGGCCGTTCTGGCCGACGAGCTTGAGCGCGATGCGGCCGGGGCCCAGCTTCTCGATCTCGACCCGCGCCCCGAGCGAGTTGTTCAGCGTGAGCGCGAGGGCTGGTCGCTGCGAGCGAACGAAGGTGTCGATGCGCTCGATGAGGGCGGCGGCCTGCGCTGCGCGAACCTCGGGCGTCGGTCTCGGCTGTGGCGGAGCGGGCGTGGCGAACGGCAGCTCGTTGAGCGACGAGATGGGCTGCAGCGGGTTGCCGACCTTCTGCGAAGCGGCGCCTCCGGGGCGGGTCTCGAACTCGGCGACGAGCTCCTTCACGATGAGGTCGACGACGCGGCCGTTCGTCTTCTGCTCCGCACCTTCGGTGGACTCCGCTCGAACGGTGGTGCTGCCCTCGGCGGTGGCGACGTGGTGCGCCCGAACGGCCTCGAGGCGCTGCGCTTCACCTTCGACGCGCGTGCGGGCCTGAACAGTGGAATGAGCGGTGGCCTGCGCCTGGGCCGCGACGACGGTGGCGCGCGCGATCTTCTGCGTCGGCACCCGGCTGCTGTCGGCCTTCACCGGCGGAATCGCGGGCGGCGTGGTGTTCGGCTTCTTCTCCGCCTCCTTCTTCTTCAGGCCGGGCGGGTTGGGTGACGTGCGTCGAACCTCATCGAGCAGCGCCTTGAAAGGTTGGGTCGACTCGCTCCGCGAAGCGACGGCGGGAGGTGGCGGGCGAGACACGCGCGAGGACATGACCATTCTCGCAGCACTGCACGTGCCACTCGTAACTGGGCGGAACTGGAGGGGCTGATCAGCGGCGTCCGGAAATTGGCAGGACCCGTGCGTCTTGACCGACCCGCGGCCCGCTCAGAAAGCCGTGAGGGAATCAGTGCTTGAAGCCACCCGGTTGGGCAGGCCCGACACCCGTCAGCTCGTTGATCGCGGCGGGGCAGGCGGCGATCACGTTCGGGTCGGCGAGCATGGCTCCGTACCAGTCGCGATCTTCGAAGAGCACAGCGTCGCGCACCTCGACCTCGGTGACGTCGCGGTTCATCTCCCAGAATTGGCCACGCACCATCATGCGCTGGCCACGCGCGGCCTTTTCGAGGTCGGAGAACTGCTTCGGAGCGAGCTTGGCGATGATCTTCACGGGCGGAGGCGGCTTCTTCGAGGCATCGCCGTAGAAGTCGATCTCGGTCTTGCGCGGGTCGGGCGGCAGCCACTCGAGAATCGCGACGAGCTCACCGAACTCGACCGCGGTGTACTTCTTTCCCTTCTGCTTCTTCTTCGGCGCGTTCGAGCCGGCGTCGATGAGCTGTGCGCCACCCCAGGCGACGGCGCGATCGAGGTACGCGTCACGAAAGGAAGCGGCGACGTCGGTGGTGACCGCGCTGTTGGCTCCGACGACCTCGAGGTAGTACCGCTGCTTGAGGATGGGGATCTGGAAGTAGCTCGAGTCGACGAGCGAGACGCCTTCGTTCAGCATCTTCAGCTTGCCGAGATCGATGATCTTCACCTGCGGGTTGATGGCCTTCGCCGTCTCGAGCCACGCGTCGGGTAGCCGTTTGTCGATCATCACGCGGCGAACCATCGAGAGCAGGTACGCCATCGCGGGGAACATCGGTGTGGTGACCTGATTCTCGATCGCTGCCTTGAGGTAGGGGTCGAGCACGAAGTTCTCGTCGCGTTTGTGCAGGCTGGGGCCGATCTCGGCGAGGGCCACGAACAGCGCGCCCAGGAGCTGCACGCAGGCGGGGTCTTGAGAGCCCTCGGCCAGCATCTTCGCGAGCCTCGACTTGGCGAAGCGGCGGTCCATCGTCTCCTCGCGGAAGACGACGGCCTTGCCGGACCCGAAGAGGTCTTCCTTCTGGGCGAGGGCGGGGGCGGCGAGCAGCAAGACGAGAAGAGACGCGGTCAATCGCATGGCGGCTCCAACGGTAGCACCGGACAAGGACGACTCGCGCCTGTGGGTATTCTTCGTCAAGACGCCGCAGCCTGTACGGGCCCCGCTGGCGAGCGATCGACGAGCAGGAAGGCCACGACGAGCAAAGGCAGCGCTTCAGTGACGGCGGCGAGCTGGAAGAGCCGATGTCCTCCGATGAGGTCGTAGAGCCTCCCCGACCCGGTGAAGCCGATGAGGCCGCCGATGCCGAACGTCGCCGCGACGAAGAGCGATTGGCCGGTCGACCGCAGCGACCCCGGAGCGCGCTCAGCAACCCACGAGATGCCGGCAACGTAGAAGGCCCCGAAGCTGAGCCCGTGCAGGCTCGCGAGCGCGACGAGCAGCGTGGGTGACGAGGTGACGCCCATCGCTGCCCAGCGAAACGCGCTGACGACGAAGGCGAGCATGAGCACCGAGCGAGGCTTGAGGCGGTGGCCCCACCGCGACCAGGTCGAGAACACGAGCATCTCGCTGGTGACGGCGACGCTCGCCGAGAGGCTCACCGTCCACGGAGGGAAGCCGAGCGCCTTGAACTGCAGGCCGAGGCTGCCGTGGTAGGGCGCGCTCGCGATCCAATGCAGCGCGGTCGCCACCAGCAGCCAGCGCACCTGCGGGTTGGCGAGCAGTGAGACGGCGCCCGCGAGATCGGCCCGTGGCCCCGTGCGTTTCACGGCCGGCACGCGCGCGAGGGTGAGGCCTGCCCAGGTGGCGTAGGTGCCGATGAGCGCGAGCGTGACGAAGACGACGCGCCGGTCGACGACGTCGACGAAGAACCCGAACGTGAGCGTCGCGATGACGAAGCCGGCCGAGCCGAACGTTCGCAGCGTGGCGAACGAGCCTCCGTGCTGCTCGACGTGCGCGAGCGCGAGGCTGTCGATGACGGTCGTCGTGGCGGCGCTGAACACCGAGAAGAGGGCGAGCGCTCCGAGCACACCGGGGAACGTCGAGGCCTTCAGCAGCAGCCCGAAGCCCGCCAGGCTGCCTACCGAGAGGATGAAGAGGACGAGTCCCGGGCGACCCGTGCGGTCGGCCAGCTGCCCCCAGAGCGGCGGCGCCACCAACGCGAAGAGCGGCCCCACCGAGAGCAGCAGGCCGATCTGCGAAGGTTGGATATCAAGTGATTGATAATAGACAGGCAGGAACGGCAGCGTGACGCCAACCGACATGAAGAAGAGCAGGTAGAAGACGATCAGGCTGCGCGCGTTTGCCATCACCTGCGAAGTGCCCTATCACGCGCCGCGATGTCGGCCACCGCCACGCCCATCGTCGTCGTCCCCGTGAAGAACGAGGGAGAGCTCTTTCAGGCGCTCGCCATTCGTGAGGTCGTCTTCATCGAGGAGCAGAGCGTTCCCGAGAGCCTCGAGCGCGACGCCGAAGACGCGAGCGCGTACCACGTGCTGGCCATGAAGGGCGGCCACGCCATCGGTACGGGTCGGCTCGTCGAATTGCCCGAGCCTCCGCCCGGCGCGACCGGCAAGTGGGGGCGCGTGGGTCGCATGGCGGTGCTCTCGAGCGATCGCAAGTCGGGCGTCGGCGCGAAGCTGCTCACCGCGCTCGAGGCCGAGGCGAAGAAGCGCGGGCTCATGGGCATCAAGCTGCACGCCCAGCTGTCGGCCATGGAGTTCTACAAGCGCCATGGCTACGAGGCCGACGGCGCGGTCTTCGAAGAAGCGGGCATGCCGCACCTCGAGATGAAGAAGTCTCCGGTCTGAAGCTCGTGGACGTCGAGGCGCGCGTTCGCAGCAGCTTCGAGCGGCAGAAGGTCATGGCGACGTTCGGCTGCGTGCTCGAGTCCGTCACGCCCGGCGCGGCCACCATTCGAATGCCGTTCCGTGAAGATCTCACGCAGCAGCACGGCTTTCTGCACGCGGGCGTCGTCACCACGGTCGTCGACAGCGCGTGCGGCTACGCGGCGCTCTCCCTGATGCCCGAAGGTGCCGGCGTGCTCTCCATCGAGTTCAAGGTGAACCTGCTCGCCCCGGCGAGAGGCGAGGCGATCGTCGCGCGCGCGAAGGTCGTGAAGGCCGGGCGCACCATCAGCGTGGTGAGCGGTGAGGTGTTCGCACTGCGCGATGGCCAGGAGCACCTCTGCACGAGCATGGTCGGCACCATGATGGTCGTGAAGGACCGGCCGGG
Organism: Myxococcaceae bacterium; assembly: GCA_040275325.1. Classification (GTDB taxonomy): domain Bacteria; phylum Myxococcota; class Myxococcia; order Myxococcales; family Myxococcaceae; genus Xiheimicrobium. The sequence continues at coordinate 12,777 of JBEOKA010000063.1, forward strand.
CCTGTCCGACTGACTACTTCGGCGCGATCTCGGGGGCGGGCGGTGGCGACTTGAGCTTCAGGCGCTCCACCAGCTCGAGCAGCGCGGGGAAGAGAATGGTCGTGCCGATGAACGAGCAGATGACGCCGAGCACCGCGAGCCACGCGATGCTGCGCAGGCCCTCGTGGCGTGCGACGAAGAGGGCGGCGTAGCCAGCGGCGTTGCTGCAGGTGGCGACGAACGAGGCGAAGCCGGTGTGCCGCAGCGCGTGCCCGATGGAGCCGGGGCCCTCCTCCATGTACCGATGGTAGAGGTGCACCGAGTTGTCGACGGCGATGGTGAGCAGGTTCGGCAGCACGACGACGTTGAGGAAGTTCAGCTTCACGTCGAACAGCTGCATCGCGCCGAAGATGCAGGTGATGCCGATGTAGAGCGGCACCGTCACCAGGATCGTCCGCGTCAGCGAGCGCAGGCTGATGAGGATCATCACGAACACCACGAGGCCGGCGGCGGCCATGATGAACGGGCCGTCTTCGCGCACGATGGTGAAGATGCGTGAGGCGATGCGGTTGGTGTCGAGGATGTGCGGGTCGATGCCGGCCTTCAGCCCGCGCGCCTGCACCACGTCGAGGTCGGCGGCCCACTTGTCGAGCGAGTCGGCGTTGTAGCCAGTGAGGGCGGGGAAGATGAGCACGAAGGTTCCCTCGCCCTTGATTGGCTGGAAGCGTCGGCGCAGCTCGTTTGGCACCTCGTTGGGGCCCCAGGGCTCCGAGGCGATCATCTTCGCGAGGGAGTCGAAGCGGTCTTTGTCTTTGCCGGTGCGAATCGACTCGGGCACACGCTGGAGCACTTCGCCGAGCCGTTTGATGCCGGCGCGCCGGGCCTCGACGTCGGCGGGCGGCGGGAAGAAGTCGTTGATCGAGGCGATCTCCTGAATCGCCGAAGCGGCGCCTTTCTCGACCTTGAACTCGCGCGAGATGGTGGCGAGCTGCTGCGCTTCGTCGAGCGTCTTCACCGCGACGATCGCGGGCGTCATGATGATGCCGAGCTGATCGTTGATGGCCTCGTCGAGCTCGGTCGCCGGTGACTTGCCCTTGAGCCGCTTGAGGTCTTTCTCGAACGACGCCTTGGGCGCGTAGGTGGCCGAGACGGCCGCGACCGCGGTGATGCCGACGATGATGGCGACGAGCGCCGAGGTGGGAACGCGCGGGCCGCTCTTCTCGTTGCCGTCGGCGTCGAGGTTGAGCTTGTCGGCCTTGAAGGGACGAATGCGCTCGGCGAGCCGCAGAATCGCGGGCGCCATCACGTACGCCGAGATGACGGTGGCCATCACGCCGAAGCCCGCGATGCTGCCGAACTGCTTGAAGGCGTCGAAGCGGCTGGCGAGCAGCACGAGGAAGGCGACGGCGTTGGTGGTCGCGCTGGTGAGCGCTCCGGGGAAGGTGCTGAGCACGGTGGTGCGCAGGGCGGGCAGCACGTCGGCCTGACGGCGCTCCTCCCAGTAGCGCATCGCGAGGTGCGTGCCGTACTCGAGGCCGAGGCCGACGAGGATCGCGCCGAGGAAGCCGGTGACCGGGTTCAGGTGGCCGATGGTGAAGTAGGCGAAGGCGAACGTGGCCGAGATGCCGAGCGCGACGGGCAGGGCGACGACGAGCAGCGCGGTGATGCGGCGGGTCGACAGCAGAATGATGGTGAGCGCGAGGATCGACGAGACGAGGCCCGCGCGACCGAGGTCTTCACGCATGACGTCGTCTTCTTCGACGCGCGCGACGTAGGCGCCGGTGAAGTCGACGTTGATCTGCGGAAACTGCGCCGCCATCGAGCCGGTGACTTCGGTCACCTTCCCGAGGATCTGCCGGTTGAAGTCGAGGTCGCCGGCCTGCTTCGTGGGCTTCACGAACATGTACAGCTCGGGCGCGGTGCGGCCTTCGATGTACTCGCTCTGGCGGGCCTGGCTGGCGTACTTCTTCTCGATCTCCTCGAGCGTCGGGGGCGGCGCTTCATCGAGCAGATCGACGAAGCCGGGCAGGGCGCGTTGCTTCTCCCAGGTGATGCGCGCGTCGACGTCTTCGCCGAGGGCCTTCAGCTTGTCGGAGGAGAGCAGCCACAGCGCACGGGTCGAGAAGAACGACGCGTCGAAGTGGTACTCGACGTACGAGACGAGCTCCTTCTGGGCCTCGAGCCTTGTCGCGAGCGCGGCGGCGTAGGCGCGGCGGGTCTCTTTCGAGTCACCGCGAACGCGCACGACGAAATAGCCGCCGCCGCCGGCCATCTCTTGAACGACCTTCAGGTCCTGCACTTCGCGCGTGGAGTCCGGCAGCAGCTCGATGAAGTCGCCGCGGAAGCCGAGGCGGCTGGCGATGAATGCGAAGGTGCCGCCGATGGTCAGCAGCACCATGACGACGAGCACCGGCCGCGAGAAGCTGAAGTTCGCGAGCCTCGTCAGCAGGTGGGCGGTGCGGGAATCTGGCGACACGACTTCACCTCGTGCGGGGCGCGCTGCGACAACCCCCGAAGACGACTGGGCGGCGGTGCGGTTAGCACCATCGTTTCACGGGCGCTACACTCGGCGTCTCGTGTCACGCGTCGCTGCCAGCTGGGTGTTCGTGCTCCTGATCTCGGGGGTGAGTCTGGCCGACGAGGCGAAGTGGGAGACGGTCGTGACGGGCGCTGTGACGGTGAAGAACCGGCCAGTCGCGGGCACGGCGATCAAGGAAGTGTGGGCCGAGGGCGAAGTGAACGCTCCGCTCATCGACGTTCAAGACGCGCTGATGAACGTGCCGCGGCTGAAGTCGTTCATGCCGTACATGCTCGACGCGCGAATCATCAAGGAGCAGCCGGAGGACCAGAGCATCTTCATCTACACGCTCATCGATCTGCCGGTGGTGGGGAAGCGCGACTACGTCACGCAGCTGTGGCAGCCGCAGGCGGTGAGGCCTGATGGCACGGGAACGTTCGAGGCGAAGTGGGTGGCGAGGCCGAAGCACCTGCCCGAGCGCGCCGGCATCATCAGGCTGCAGACGAACGACGGCATGTGGCTCGCGACGGCGAAGGAGGGCGGGAAGACGTGGCTGGTGCACAAGTTCGCGGTCGACCCCGGCGGGTGGATTCCGGCGTTCGCCGCGAACATGGGGAACGAGAAGGGCGTGACCGACACGTACAAGAACGTCGAGCGTGAGGCGCAGAAACGAATGAAGGAACGAATCGCCGCCGCCGCTGCGACTGGGTCGAAGTAATGGCGCTCGAGCTGCGGCCGAACTGTGAGTGTTGTGATCGTGATCTTCCGCCTGACGCCGAGGCGTTCATCTGCAGCTTCGAGTGCACGTGGTGTGCGTCGTGCGCGACGTCGCTTTCGATGAAGTGTCTCAACTGCGGCGGAGAGCTGGTTCGTCGACCGGTTCGGCCGGTGGAGAAGCTCGCGAAGAACCCGCCGTCGACGAAGCGGGTCGTGCGCGCGCAGCCGTGCCCTCCATCGCGGTGATTCGACGAGCGCTCCAGAGCTGCGGCTGGCTGCTGATTCCCGTGGTGGCCCTCAACCTCGGGTTTGCGTCGAACCTCCCGGAGGCCTACCAGCCGCAGGTCTTCTGGAAGGACATTCCAGTCGCGCTGGGGTTCGCCGAGAACGTGTATCGAGTCGGCGTGTTCGTTCTGCCGTGCCTTGTGCCACTGGCCTGGAGGTCACGCACCCAGCGCGCGGGCCTGATGTTGTTCGTGGTCGGCTTCGCGCTCTACTCGGCGAGCTGGGCGTTGCTGATCCTCACGCCGGGCGGCACGTTGGCCCGGTCGTTGGTGGGCTTCACTTCGCCTGCGTGGACGCCGGGCTTCTGGTTGGCAGGGCTGGTGGTGATGGCCGACACGTCCTTCATCGCGCGGTTTCATCCTCGCTGGCCGCTCCTGGTGTTGTCCGTGCTCTTTCTTGGCTGCCACGTCGGCCACGCCACGTTCGTGTTCACTCGTCTCGGACGCTGATCGTTGCGTTACGAGTCGAGGAGGTCCGCCTTGGTGGCGAGAAACTCGAGGTACTTCGGGTCTTCGCCGTCGAACGCCTCTCGACGACCCGCTGCGTAGGCCCGAATCAGTTCATCGGCTGCTCGGACCTCTTCGCCGAGCTCGAGGGCGATCTCGCCGTGAAGGAAGTCGTTGCCGACACCTTCCGGCAAGGCCATTGCATCGAGGAACGTGCGCTGTGCGGCCGAGAAGTCGCGCATGAAGCTGACGGAGGAACTCGGAGTCGAGCTCGAAGCTCGCCGCCTCGAGAATCTGGGCGCACTGCTGTTCCATCCCTGCGTCGGCCGTGCGTTCCGGCGTGGAGGACGACGATCTGAGGAACAGGAACGAGCGATTGTAGAAGCGAGGCTTCGGCAGACAGCTCACCCACCAGTTCGGGCCATCGCTCGAAGAGCCTTGCCGTGAGGGCCCAGCATCTCTGGCGCCAATGAGAGCGATTGGGCTCTGCGTCGAAGCTCGGGACGGTGGTGCTCGAGGACCTCGCGGGGCACGAGCACCTCGTTCACAGGCTCAAGCCGACGGGCAGCGTGTCTCCCAGAGCGCGCGCTTCATCAGCAGCCGACAGCTGAACCACCTGCGCGACCATCTGCGTCCACGACTCCGGAGCGTTGATGATCTTGAAGTGTGCGAGCACCTTCGCGCGCGTCGCCTCGTCGACATCACGAACGCGATCACCGGTCCTTCGAGCCAGCAACGCGAGCGCGAAGCCAGCCGTGTCGTGCTTCTTCGGATCGAGCGACAACAACTGCGCAACCCATGCCTCGGCGGTCTCCGCACTCACGACCTTGTGCGCTGCTCCATGAACCGGAACACGCGCTCCAAGCCGACCGAGCGCCCACGCCCACGGACCACCTGCCGTCTCAGGACTGCCCAACCGTGACGCGACCCACGCGCCGAGCTCGGCCTTCTTGCCCACCGGCAACAACTCCAGCGACGCCGCGCAGCGCACCATCTCTTCCAGCGCCTCGGGAACGATGCCCTTCAGCTTCGTCGTCGGCGTCGGCATTCCCACCGGAACGCGTCGCGCGAGATGCGGCTCGAGCACCGCATGAATCTGCTGCTGCGCCGTCTCGCTCAGTCCGCCCGCGATGCGACGCCAGAGAATCCAGAACTCGGCCCACACGGGCTGGTCTCCGTGGTTCGTCACCAGGTCTTTGAACAGCGAGAACGTCTGCTCGCACCGCCATGCATCGAGCGGGTACCCAACACCCGGACGCAGCGAGTAGCCGAGCAGCTGGAACATCACCTTCTCGTGATCGACCGAGCGGCGACGCTTCGACACGCCCGCGAACAGCGACGTCCACAATTCACGGAGCACGGGCAACCGCCACGTCTCACGCGGCCCCAGAATGCGCTCGAGCGTCTTGAACAGCTGCTTCACGTCTTGCGGCTTCACCGGCAACGGCTTGGTGCCGAAGACGCGTTCGACCTCGGTCGTCGCCTCGACGAACTTTGCCGGCATCGACTCGGTGACGGTGATGTCCTGCGTGCGCGCGGCTCCGCGAAGCTCGAACTCGAGCCGCCACCGCTGCTCACCCGCGACGCACGAGAGCGCGAGCGTTCCGACTTCCGACAACGTCGAGAGCAGGTGCACACCAATCGTGCTGCCCTTCGCTCCGGCGAGGATCGTGTGAATCGGCGGCAGCGGCTTGAAGATCTCGTCTTCGAGCGACACCACAGCGCCCGGCGCATCGAGCCTGTCTGCCGTCGTCGAGTACAACTGGAACTGCACCGGCTTGCCGAGGGTGAGCTGAAACTCGCGCTCCTTCAGCTCGACGGTCGAGCCTTCTTCGAGCCCGCGCGGAATGAGGCAGAGGCCCTGCTTGCCGGAATCTGAACCAGCGACCAGCGCGTAGAACGCACGCGGAGCCCCACCACCGATCTTCTTCCCGAGCGCCCGACGTGCGAGCCCCGAGTACGCCGCGCCACGCGCCACCGCGAGATCGAGCGAGTCGTGCTTCAGCAACGGTACGCGCGGAGCGTTCGGGAACAACGCCGACACGGCATCGACCAACGCCGTCGCGAGCGTGGGTGAGTTGAAGACACCACCGTTGAGCAGAATCGCATCGGGTCTCGGCAGCCCGTCAGCCGGCTGTCCCAGCGCCTTGAAGCCCGCCTCGGCGTGCGCGCGCAGAAACGCGACGAGGTGCCGGGTGATGGCGGGATCCTTCGCGAACGGAAGGCCGAGCTCGACGACGCCTCCACGCGCGGCACTCGCGACGACGGCATCGGCCGCGACCTTTGGGAAGAACCCGTCGACGACGGTCTGAACGATCTCTTCGCGCGTCAGCAGCGACGACAACGTTCCGCCGATCAGCTTGCTGCCACCCGCCACGATCGACACCGCGTGAACGTCGGGCCCGCCCTTCGCCAACACCGCTTCTTTCGCCGCGCGTGCCTGCTGAATCGCCTGCGCCCATTGCGCGGCCGAGAACGTGCGGCCATCGGTGAACAGCTTGCTCTCGAGCCGTCGCGCGAGGGCCGCGTCCATGTTGTCGCCGCCGAGCAGCAAATGATCGCCAACCGCGAGCCGCTGGAGCGCCGGCCCTTCAGGCAACATCGCGACCTGCACGAGCGAGAAGTCCGTCGTGCCGCCACCAACATCGACCACGAGCACCAACCGCGTGCCCTGCAGCGCCTTGTCCAGGGAATCACGATGCCGCGAGGTGAAGTCGTAGAACGCGGCCTGCGGCTCCTCCAGCAACGTGAGCCGCTGCAGATCGAAGCCAGCTTCTCTCGCGGCCTGAATCGTCAACGCGCGCGCGGCCTCGTCGAACGACGCGGGAATCGTCAGCACCACGTCTTGCTGCGCGAGCGGCGCTTCGGGGTGCGCGGTGTTCCACGACTGCGCGAGGTGCTTCAGCAGCTCGGCCTGCGCTCCCACGGGAGACAGCCGCGGCACGTCAGCCGGCGCGCCCCACGGCAGAATCGGAGCCTGCCGATCGACGCCCTGATGAATCAGCCAGCTCTTCGCCGAGGTGATGGCTCGCTGTGGAACCCGGCCCGCCTGCCAACGCGCGAACTCACCGGTGACCCGCGCTCCGTCATTCCACGGCATCGCGGTCGAGCCCGCGGGGAATTCACCGTCGAACGGCTGGTACACGACCGACGGAAACAACGGACGCGCCGATTGTTCGCCGGGCCGAACGAGCTGCGGCACGGAGAAGTCGACGATCTTCGCCTTCGCTCCATCTTTCGGATCCGTGAAGGCGACTGCACAGTTCGACGTTCCGAGATCGATGCCGATGATGAACGACATGAAGAGCTACTCCCGCTCGCGCACGTTGAGCTCGAGCTTCCACTGACCCTTGCCGCCGCGCTCCAGACAACGAACTTCGAGCGCGCCGAGTTCGGTCACGGCCGCCTGCAGATTGACCGGCACGAGCTGACCGACCTGATTTCCTGCGAGCGAGGTCTCGATGGGCGGCAGCTCTTCCAGATCCTTCGCGTGCTCGGCGTCTTCCACCATCGAGCCCACCGCGTCGTCACGGCGCGTCGACGACGAGAAGAAGCGGAAGCGCGTGGGCTCTCCGACGACCAGCCCGAACTCTTGCGGCGGCACGTCGGCCTGCGTGCCCTCTTCCATGCCGAACGGCGCGACACACAGCGCCTTCACGGGAGGCACGTAGCCGGGGACCGCCAGCATCGCGGCCTCGACACCCACGTAGTAGCTGCGCGCGGTGCCGCCACGAATACGAATGCCGTGGCCGCTCTTCACCCAGCCGTAGGCTGCAGCGCCACGAGCGACGGCGAGATCGAGATCCGCTCCGGGAAGTTCCCTCGCCGGCTTCGCGCCCGCAGTCGACAGCCACCCGTTCAACACCTCGAGTACGCGCGTCTTCAGCAGCTCGGCCTTGAAGACGCCACCGTTGAACAACACGGCCGTCGGCTGCGCGAACGTCGTCGACAGCTGCAGTGAGCCGGCCTGACGCGAGAGGAACGCGGCGAGGTGTTTGGTGATGCCCGCGTCCTGCGCGTAGGGGAGCGCGACCTGCGCGAGACCCGAGCGCCGAGCCGAAACAGGAACGTCGCTCACCTGACACTTCGGGAAGAAGCCATCGGTGAGCAGCGCCGTCAGCTCCGCACGGGTGACTTCTCCTTTCAGTGTTCCACCGATGAGTGAGCTGCCGCGACCGGGCACCGTGACCGCGGCCTTGTCGAGCTTGGGGTCGAGGAACAGCTGCTCCTTCGCGACGCGGCAGGCCTGCGTGAGTGCCGCCATCTGCCAGCCGTCGAGCGTCTTGCCGCTCGCCTTGAAGCGCTCGTTCACCGAGAACGCCAGCGCGAGGTCCATGTTGTCGCCGCCGAGGAGAATGTGATCTCCGACGGCGAGCCGCTCGAGTGACAGCGTGCCTTCCTGCTCCGCGACGCGAATCAGCGAGAAGTCAGACGTGCCACCACCGACGTCGACGACGAGCAGCACATCACCCGCGACGAGGTGTTTGCGCCAGTCGTTCCCCATGGCCTCGAGCCACGCGTAGACGGCGGCCTGCGGCTCTTCGAGCAATGTCACGCGCTCGAGCCCGGCCTGCTTCGCGGCTTCGAGCGTGAGCTCCTTCGCGGCGGCATCGAACGACGCGGGAACCGTGACGATGATCTCCTGCTCGTCGAGCGGAGCCTTCTTGCCAAGCTCCTTGTTCCACGCGCTGCGCAGGTGCTCGAGCACGCGCGCGCTCGCCTCGACGGGAGACACCTTCGTCACGTCGGCCGGCGCCTGCCAAGGGAGGATCTTCGCGCGGCGATCGACTCCGGGGTGACAGAGCCAGGACTTGGCGGACGCGACGAGCCGAGTTGGAACTTTCGCGCCGTGGGTGCGGGCGAACTCACCCACGACCGTGCGTTGATCGCTCTTCCACGGCAGCGCGAGCGCGTCTTTGGGGAACTCGGTCTCGGCCGCGAGGTACACGAACGAGGGCAGCAGCTGCTTCGGCTCGGTCGTGCCCGGCGCCGTCACCTGCGCGATTGGCAACACCGCCTGGTTCGGGCCACGGCCCTCTTTCGCGGCGAGCGCGATGTACGAGATCGCCGAGTGCGTGGTGCCGAGATCGATGCCGATGGAATACGTCGCGCTCACGGCAGCTCGACTTCGGCAGGAGCGATGACCTTCACGTCGACCGTCGACGGCACCGCAGGGAGCTCGATCTTCGTCGCCACCCAGCCGTGGTGCTTCAGGCTGCCGTTCCACGGGCCCTGACCCGTGACGTTGCCGGTGAGACGGAAGCGGCTGGCGTCGAAGCCCTGCGGCACCGAGACCGACGCGCCCTCGACGTCCTTCACCACGGGAGCGACCGCGAGATACTGCGCCAACACCTTCTTGCAGCCTGAATGCACGACGCGCGAGGCGGCACCGATGTCTGCGTCGGAGAACGAGGTGATGTCCTCTTGCAGGAAGTCGATCAACCGGCCTTCACGCTGCAACAACCCCAGGAAGAACAAGGCCGCGCCGTGCTGCTGCTCGGCGGTCAGAACCGGGGCGGGCGGGGGCAGGGCGGGCTTCGGCTCGGGGGCCGGCAACGCGGGAGCCGGGGGCGTCGCGGAGGCCGGTAAATCGCCTCCAAACAGGAAGGACAACGCGAGTTTCAGGCGCGTGAAGAAGCTCATGAGGGGCTGCGTCCGGTAGCCGAAATCTTCCTCACATGCCAATGGTTTACACTTGCGCTAGACCCGACCGCGTTGGCCGGAGCACCGGAGATCGAATGATGCGTCTGACCCTGCTCGTGGTGTTCCTCGTCGCGACCGTCGCTTCGGCGGCCGACGTCTTCGTCAATGGCGTGAACGTCGATGGCCTGGTGAACCAGAACTTCACCAAGGTGAACGTCGTCATCGACGAGAAGGGCAACGTGCACATCGACGCGCCCGGCTACGCGGTGAAGAAGGTCACCATCGCGAACGAGAAGCCGAACGCGGCGGTGAAGGAAGAGGGGCTGATCACCAAGAAGTACTTCGTCGTCACCGAGCAGAACGTGCTGGGCCGCACCGAGTACGACATCGACCTGTACATCAACGGCAAGTTCGTTCGCACGCTGCGCAGCGATGACGAGCAGATCGTCAGCGACATCACGAAGTACTTCGCGCCCGGCAAGAACTCGGTGCTGCTGCAGGCGCGCAAGGTGCAAGCCCACAAAGATCAGCCGAAGTCGACGCGGGCCGATCACTTCTTCCGCGTCATCGTCGGCGAAGGCTCGATGACGGCCGACCAGGTCACCATCGAGATGCCGCTCATCAAGTTCGAGCGCACCGCGGCGGACTCGAACGACGTTCGCCAGGAGTTCAGCGTCACCACGCGCTGAAGAGGAAAGGGAAGTCACGACGTGTACACGATCGACGAGCGCCTCAAGGGCCTGCCCGCAGTGAAGGAGCAGGTGGTTCAGCTCTACCAGTCGCTCAATCAACCCCACCTCGCCGTGCCCGGTCGCAGCGCCGGCCCCGCCACCGCCTACGTGCTGGGGCTGCGCGGCCCCAGCGGCTTCGCGGTCTTCGTGTACCTGTACCTGAGCGAGGCCGGAGAGTGCGCCGTGTACGTGCCCACCAACGGCACCGTGCCCGCCGACAAGTACCAGGCCGAAGAGGCCGAGGCCCTGGGCTTCGTCGAGTCCATGGGCTTCATCATGGACAACCTGAACTTCCGCGGCCGCCCGCCCGACGAGCAGGAGACGTTCATTCGCACCGCTCCCGTGTTTCAGCGTGAGCCGCCCGCGCCGTCGGCCGTGCCCGGTGTTCCGCTGCAGGCCGGTCAGAAGCCGCCCACGGGTCAGAAGGCCGGCGTGGTGAACATCGGCAAGCTCTTCTCTGCGTTCTGTCTGACGTTCCTGCTCTCGTCGTGCGCGCACTACGTGAGCCAGGAGAACCGCGACAAAGCGCAGAGCGCGTACGATCTCGCCCTCGGCCTCGTGAGCCGCAACGCCCAGCAGTCGTACGTCGAGAACGAGAAGGCGCTCGAGCTGAACCCCGAGTTCGCCGAGGCCTGGCACCTGCGCGGCATTCTGCTCCACCACTCGTTCGGCAAGCTCGACGAGGCGAAGGCCGCCTACGACAAGGCGCGCACGCTCAAGACGCCGTTCTCGGAAGCCACGACGAACCTCGGCAACCTGTACATGGACCTCAAGCGGTACGACGACGCCATCGCGCTCTACAACGAGGCGCTCAACGACGTGCTCTACGGCGCGCCCTTCATCGCGCAGGGCAACATGGGCTGGGCGTACTTCAAGAAGGGCGACACCAAGAACGCGGTCGAGCACCTGAAGGCCGCGGTCACCATCAACCCGAAGTACTGCCTCGGCTACTCGCAGCTCGGGCAGCTCTACGAGGTCGACGGGCAGGGTGACGAGTCGTGCAAGCAGTTCGGCCGGTTCCGCGACGCCTGCCCCGAGTCGCCCGATGGCCACCACAAGTTCGGCCTCTGTCAGCTGCGCGCCGGCAAGACGGAAGACGCCCAGAAGAGCTTCGCGACGTGCGTCGAGAAGGCCACGAACCTCGATCTGAAGGACCTCTGCCTGAAGCTGAAGGAGCAGAAGTAAGCCGTGGCGAACGCCTCTTCCCGAAGCCCCGACGCCGAGCAGGCGCGGTTGGAGTTCGGAAAGTTCCTGATCGCGCACCGTGAGCGCAAGGGGCTCTCGCGCTCCGAGCTCGTGCGGGTGACGAAGCTGCCTTCACTGCTCGTCGGCGCCATCGAAGACGGTGAGACCGAGAAGTGGCCCGAGCGGGTGTTCGTGGTGAACGCGCTGCGCTCGTATGCGGGCGCGGTGGGCTTGAGTGTCGACGAGACGTTGGCGCGCTTCGATGGGCTGCCCGACGCTCCGAAGGACTCCGACTTCGACCCCAAAGCGCTGGAGCAGCAGCGGCGCGAACACGCGATCTCGGCGGTGCTGGTGACGGTGGCGGTGCTGCTGACGATGGCGCTCGGTGGTTGGCTGCAGACCGTGTGGCTCTTCGCGCAGCGCGCTGCGTGGAGCGCGAGGTGAGCTCTCCCATCGTCGACGAGGCGCTCGTGCTCTCGAGCGTCGACTACGGCGAGGCCGATCGAATCGTCACCTTGTTCACCAGAGAGCGCGGCCGGCTCTCGGCCTTCGCGGCGGGCGCACGCAAGTCGAAGAAGCGGTTCGCCGGCGCGCTCGAGGCGGGCACGCACCTGCGCGCGAGGTTGTCAGAGCGGCGTGGCGAGACGTTCAGGCTCGATGGCGTCGACATCGTGCAGAGCTTTCATCGGCTGCGTGACGACCTGCCGCGCATCGCGAGGCTGCTCTATTGCCTCGAGCTGATTCGCGAGCTCACCCGCGACAATGAGCCGCACGCGGTGTTGTTCGACGGGCTCAAGGACTACCTCCAGAAGCTCGAGGCGAAGCAGGCAGGGCCGACGTCGTTGCTGCTCTTCGAACTCGACGCCCTCGCGCAGGCCGGCTTCATGCCGAACTTCTCTCCGTGCGCGCTGTGTGGCCAACCTACGGGAGAGCGGCCGCGCTTCGACCCCGAGCACGGTGGTGTCGTCTGCTTCGCCTGCTCGCCGCGGGTGCCGAATGGTTTTCCCGTGTCGCCGCAGGTCGTCGAGGCGCTGGCGCGGCTGCAGGCCGGAGAGCGCACGCCGATGGAGCCAGCCCTGCGCGCGCGGGCGAGAGAGATGCTCAACGTGTTCATCGCGCACCACCTGGGCCGCAAGCTCAAGTCGGTCGAGTTCATGGAACAGGTGGGTGCCGATTGAGCGGCCACGACGTCATCTGTCTCGGCGAAGCGTTGGTCGATTTCCTGCCCGATCGCCGCGGGCTGAAGGTGCGTGACGTCGCGACGTGGAAGCCGTGTCTGGGCGGGGCTCCGGCGAACGTGACAGTCGGTGTGTCGCGGCTCGGTGGAAAGAGCGCGCTGGTTGGAGTCACCGGCGACGACGAGTTCGGGTGGTTCCTGCAGCAGGGGCTCGCGAACGAAGGCGTCGACACGGCGTATCTGCGGCACACGAGCGAGGGCAAGACGGGCCTCGCGTTTCTCTCGCTCACGGCCACGGGCGAGCGCTCGTTCACGTTCTACAGAACGCGGGCAGCCGAGACGTTCCTCGACGAGCGAGACACGAAGGCGGCGGCGAAGGCCATCGCGCGTACGAAGATTCTCCACGTCGGCACGAACTCGTTGCTGCAGCCGAAGGCCCGCGCGGCGGTGAAGGCGGCCGTGAAGCGCGCGCACGCGGCCGGGCACATCACCTCGTCGGACCCGAACCTGCGGCTGCACCTGTGGCCCGACCCGTCGGTGCTTCGCCGGTTGTTGGATGAGCTCGTTGCGAACCTCGCGGTGCTGAAGCTGTCGGACGAAGAGATTCACTTCGTCACCGGTACGAAGGACGTCGACGAGGCGCTGTTGCGGCTCGAGCGGCGCGGCGTGGCGCTGGCGGTGGTGACGTGCGGTGCGAAGGGCGCGGCGTTTCGGTTTCGCGGTGAGACGCGGCGAGTGGCGGCTCCGAAGGTGAAGGTCGTCGACACCACGGGCGCTGGAGACGGCTTCACGTCGGGGCTGCTCACGGGGCTCTCAGCGTTGGCAGGCACCCGGCGGGCGCTGGAGCAGCTCTCGATCGACGACGTCGCCCGCGTGGCGAAGTTCGGTTGTGTCGTCGGAGCTCGTGCGGTGACGAAGCTCGGCGCCGTCGCAGGGTTGCCTCGTCGCTCGCAGGTGGAGATTCCATGGTGAGGTGGCTCGCGGTCGGCTCGTTGCTTCTGGGGTGTCCTGAGCCTCTTCCAACTCCTGCGCCGTTCACGCCGTTCACCCCAACTGAACCAGACATCGTCACCCAGTGGGACGGAGGCATCATCGAGATCGGCACGCAGACGGCGAGCGGGTTCCGCGCGAACCCGGGCACGTTCGAGCTCGAACGTGGAGCTCAGGGCGGTGGCGGGCGTCATGCGTGGGTCTCGTATCGGGTCACCAACTCGGTCATCGGCCAGCTGGTGATGAACACACGGCTCGTGCGCGCCAGTGACGGCGTGCTGCTCTCGAACTCGCGCCAGGAGACGACCTTCGTCGCCACCGATGGTGGATACGAGACCGGTGCTCGCCAGCGCGTCATCGTGTGTCCTCCGCCTTCCGGCGTTCAGATTCCGGGCACGCCGCTGCGCCTCGAGGTGTGGGCCGAGCTGGTGCAGGGCAGCCTGCCGCTGGGCGCGACGAGCATCGTGTTCGATCCCGTGTGCAGCGGCTGTGAAGCCGAGTGCGGAGGTTGAGATGAGAGTATTCCTGGGAGTGCTGGCCGCTGGCGTCATCGTGTCGGCCTGCTGCATTCAACCGACGCCCACGCCCACGCCGCGCCCGACGATGGTGACTGGCGTTCCCATTCCCTCGGGCACGCCCAGCTGGGACGCCGGCTCGCTGCTCATCGGCACCACGGGCTACGACAGCGTGGGCGACTTCAAGCCGCTCACGAACGACTTCACGCTCGCGACGGGCCTGCAGGGCGGTGGAGGGCGTCACGTCTTCATCGCGTTTCGCGTGAAGGGGCAGACACCCGGTGAGTTGATCATGACGACGCGGGCGGTACGAGCGAGCGACGGCGTGTTGGTTGGGGCAGGTGTTCAGCCCGTCACGTTCTCTGCGAGCGACGCCGGCTTCGACAGCAACTACTCACCTCGCGTGGTGCTGTGCCCGACGCCGGCGGGGCTCAGCATCGTGGGGCAGGCGCTCAAGTTCGAGAGCTGGGCGCAGGCGGGCGAGAACGGCCCCGTGCTCGGCTACGCGACGGTCACCGCGACGCCCTCGTGTTCAGGAGACTGCACCAATGACTGTGGAGGCTGACGCGCTCATTCGCACCCTCGGCATGCAGCTGCACCCCGAGGGTGGCTGGTACGTCGAGACGTTTCGTGACGTCGCCGGGCCTGATGGTCGCGCGCGCTCGACGGTCATCTACTTCCTGCTGAAGGCCGGAGAGTCGTCGCACTGGCATCGCGTCGACGCGGTCGAGACGTGGTTCTTTCACGCGGGCGCTCCGCTCGAGCTGCGCCTGTCGGACGACGGCAAGACGAAACGCACCGTGATGCTCGGCCCCGAGCTGCTGGCAGGTCAGCGCCCGCAGGGGCTGGTTCCGAAAGACAGCTGGCAGGCCGCGCGAACGACGGGCGAGTACACGCTCGTCAGCTGCACCGTTGCGCCGGGCTTCGAGTTCAAGGGCTTCGAGCTCGCGCCACCCGGTTGGGAGCCGGGCTGATCAGTGGAGCGCGCTGACGAGCTCGTTGGTGTGCTGGCTCGCGCCGGGTGAACGGAAGATGAGCGGATCCATCGGCGTGCGGTTGAGCTCGAGCTGGTAGTGCAGATGCGGGCCGGTGCTTCGCCCCGTGTTGCCCGAGAGCGAGACCGTGTCTCCGAGCACGACCTGTTGGCCCTCGACGACGAGCAGCTTCGAGTTGTGCAGGTACGCGGTGGTGACGCCGTGGCCGTGATCGACGACGACGTAGAGCCCGTTCACCGAGTCTTCTGCGGCGCGCACCACGGTGCCTTTGCCCGTTGCTTGAACCGGCGTTCCAACCGGCATCGAGAGATCGATCCCCGTGTGCAGCTTCACAGAGCCCAGCGTCGGGTGAACACGGTTGCCGAAGGGCGACGAGACGCGCGTCGACATCGGCACTGGCCAGTCGAGGCCGAAGGCAGTGGTGAACTGCAGCGCGAACTCGGCAGGAGCGGCGGCGTCACGGTGTGAAGCGGGCAGGGCGCGCGAGAGGCCATCGAGCGGTGCGAACACGCCCGCGCGTGCGATCGCGAGCTTCGTGGCCGAGGCTCCCGCGAAGAGCATCAGCGCCGCCGCGTCATCGGTCTCGACGTCGACCCGCACCTTGTCGACCAGCGATGCCAGCTCTTGTGGCGTCGATACGGGCTTGAGGCCGTACTGCGCGGCGAGCCGATCGACCTCGACCCGTGCGCTCGGCGGCTGGCTCATCAGCGCCACCCAGCTGCCCTTCGCGAGTGAGGAGCCCAGCGCCACCAGTGCCGCGCTGCTCGTCACCGGCCACTGCGCCCAGCCTCGGGAGGGATCGGGCGCACTCTCTTCACCGTGCCAGGCGGCCCACTCCTTCTCGTCACCGGGAATGCCTCGCGTCGCGACGGCCTTCTGCAGCTTCGGCATCGGCGGCGGCGGAGGTGGGCGGCGCTGCTGCTCCTTCCACGCCTCGACATCGGGCCCACCCCGCGCGACGAGCTGCGCGATCCACTTCCGCTCGTCGACGTTCGGTTTGTACGCGCCCTGCTCGACGTCGAAGCTGATCTTCCCGCAGTCACCGTTCGGCGCGTGCAGGTTGACGAAGGTGAGGTCGAGCACCGCGCCCTTCTCGAGGCCGTAGGGCACGCTCAGCCGCTCGTTGGGCCAGCTCGCCTCGACGACGAGCTCATTGCCGGTCACCGTGAACGACTTCAGCGGAACGGGCCGAGAGCCGATGTGCAGGCGCGCTTCGCCCGTGATGGCCGAGGGGGCGTTCACGTTCACGCGCAGGTACTCGCCCCAACGACTGCCGAGCGCGGCGCGGCGAATTCCAACCGGCCCACAGCGCGGGTCCGCGGCCTGTTGAAGCACGCGCTCCTTCATCGTCTCGAGCCCCGGCTGCCGCAGGGCGCAGGCACCCAGGAGCATCACCAACGGGAACGGCCGGAGCACGCGTCGACAGACGGGCTCCGAGCGTTTCGATTCACTGCAGCGTCAGATCCTCAACAGGTCCGGGCGCTTCTTCGTGAGGTGGGTGAAGAACAGGTCGGTCTGCTTCTCGAGCACCGAGTTGGCCTTGAGCCGCAGGTCGAGGTGGGTGAAGTCGACGAGATCGAGCGCCTGGTCCTGGTTGAAGCAGGAGAAGACGAACGACTCCTTGCCGGTGCGCGGGTCGACGTGGCGCTGCAGGCACTGGGCGCAGATCTCTTTCATCATGCATTGCATCGGAGAGTTGATGCTGCCGAGGGCGCAGTGCTCGGGCTTGAGGAACGGCTTCAGCACGCCGTGGCGCGCGTCTTTCACCGCCTTCATCATGCGATCGGAGCCGATGGCGATGATGCGATCGACCGTTTTGAAGTCGAACTCGCGCGTGTCGAGCCTGCCCTCGGCGTACGCGACCATCGCCTGCACGATGTTGCCGACGAACGAGCGATCCTGCGGCCGCCGCGCAGGCAACGGGTCTCCCGAGTCGACGGCCCAGATCACCTGATCAGCCGACCGCTCGAGCTCGTCGAGTTTGTAGACGTCGTCGTGCTTCCGGTAGCCCGCGAAGTAGAGCACCCGGCAGCCGACGGCTCGCAGCGCCTGGCCGATGGAGAAGAGCACCGCGTTGCCGAGGCCTCCGCCCGCGAGCAGCACCGTCTCTTTGACGTGGGGGATCTCGGTGGGTGCTCCCGTCGGGCCCATCAACACCACGCGCTCGCCGGGCTTCAGCATCGCGCACATGCGAGACGACGCGCCCATCTCGAGCACGATGGTCGACATCAAGCCCTTCTCTTTGTCGACCCACGCACCGGTGAGCGCGAGCCCTTCCATCGTGAGCCGCGTTCCGTCGACCACCGGCGCGGTGCGCTCGAAGTTCTGCAGGCGATAGAACTGCCCCGGCTGGAAGTGCTGCGCCGCGTACGGAGCGTGCACCACGACCTCGACGATGGTGGGCGTCAGCCGGTTCACGGCCTCGACCGTGGCGAGAAACGCCGAGTCGAGCTTCGCGAAGAAGTTCACGCGGGCGGCGTCGCGTTGTGGCTGGTCGCTCTCTTTCAACGTCGAGAGTTCAGTCTCGAAGATCTTCACGACGTGCGGGTAGCCGTCCTTCGCCGACGCCATCGCCTTCACGACGTTGCCGGCGTAGGTCGGGTGGTTGTCGCCGTAGAACGAGATGAAGCGCCCGTCTTTCTCGTACGAGGTGAAGAAGCCGGCCTCTTTGCCGATGTCATCGATGGCGGGCACTTCGCGCAGCGTCTGCTTGTCGTTGGCCTCGTCGACGACGTGGTTGCGGAAGTACGCGTTGCGAGCGTCGAGTTTGAACGTGCCCGGGTACTCGCGCTCGTAGGTGACGTTGGGTGACGTGCCGGCCGCGATGCAGACGGTGCGCGCCGGCAGCTCGTCGAAGGTGCCGCTGCCGACGAGCTTTCCGTCGACCATCGTCATGCGCTCGAAGGTGAGCGCCTTCACCGCGCCGAACTCGTCAGCGTGCGCTTCGACGGGCGTCACGTGCTCGACGAAACGAATGCCCTCCTCCAACGCCTTGGCGACCTCTTCGTGGTTGAGCCGGTACGCCGGAGCGTCTGTCAGGCCGCGTCGATAGCAAAGCGACACGCCACCCCAGCTGCGGACCAACGGAACGAAGTTGGGCAGCTCGTTCGCCTGCTTCGCGCGTTCACGCTCGGCGCGAATGGCGCGGCCGTGCTCGAGGAACTCTCTGTAGATGACGAGCTCTTCGGCCGTCATTCGTGCGAACACCGCGGCCTCGCCGATGGAACCGGTCAACGTCTCGTGCCGCTCGAGCACCTTCGAGACTTGCACCGGGTAGTACGCGAACAACTCGGTCGCGGTGTCGACGCCCGTGAGCCCACCGCCGATGACGATGGCCGGCAGTCGCACCTGCATGTTGGCCAGCGAGTCCTTCTTGAAGGCTCCGGTCAGCTGCAGCGCCATCAAGAAGTCGCTCGCCGCACGAACGCCGCGGAGCAGGTTGTTCTTCATCGGCACGAGCGTCGGCTTCCCTGCACCAGCCGCGATCGCGAGGTGATCGACCCCCAGCTTCCACGCGTCGTCGATGGTGAGCGTGCCTCCGAACCGAACACCGCCGAACGCCTTGAAGCCCTCGCGTCGCGCGAGCGTGAGGTGAATCAGCGAGAGGAACGACTTGTCCCAACGAACGGTGATGCCGTACTCACTCACGCCGCCGAAGCCCTCGAGCACACGCGTGTCGAGGCTCGTCGCGATCGTCTTCCAGTCGCGAATCGGCGTGAGCGGCTTGCCGTTCTTCCCCGTCAACTCGTCGGCGTACGGCTCGACCTTCAGGCCCTCGATGCCGGCGACGGTGAAGCCCTCGTTGAGCAGGTAGTGCGAGAGCGTGTAGCCGGCGGGCCCCAGGCCCACGACCATCACGTTCTTGCCGTTCGCCTTCGCCGCGAAGGGCCGCTTCACGTTGAGCGGGTTCCACCGCGTGAGCAGCCCGTAGATCTCGAACCCATACGGCAAGGCGAGCACGTCGGTGAGCGCGCTCGTCTCGATCTGCGGAATGTTCACCGGCTCCTGCTTCTGGAAGATGCAGGCCTTCATGCAGTCGTTGCAGATGCGGTGACCGGTGCCCGGGCACATTGGGTTGTCGAGCATCACCATCGCGAGCGACGCCAGCGAGTCTCCACGCGATTTCAGCAGGTGCATCTCGCTGATGCGTTCGTCGAGCGGGCAGCCAGCGAGCGGTGTGCCGAGCGGGTTCTTCTTGAACGTGTGCTTCGCGCCGGGCTCCTTGTCCTTGATGCCCTTGCTGCACGAGTCCTTCTCGCGCTCGTGGCAGACGACGCAATAGTCGACCTCGTTCATCACCTCGCGCTTGCCGAAGCGTTCGTCGGTGAGCGCGAAGCCGTCGCGGCGGCGCAGGTGCTGATCAGGCCCTTCGAAGGCATGAGGCCGCGACGCGTCAGGCACCCTCAGCTCGACGAGCTTGTCGGGAATGAGCGGGAGCGGTTGGCGAATGGTGCTCCAGCCGTGGAACGTGTGCGTGAAGCTGGCGCGCGCCCAGGTCCATCGGTCGGCGAGCGAGAGCAGGCCGCGCACCTGGGTCAGATCGTCGCCCACGAGCGTGGAGCCGAAGGCGTCGGTGCCCGCCTTCGTCGAGAGCAGAGCGGCTCGAAGCGCAGTCCAGCGAGTCACCGCCGCGTCTGAGCTCTTGTGCCCGCCGAAGTGCCGCTCGATCTGCAGCAGCGAGAGCACGACCTCGGCCAGCGCGCGCTCGTGATCGACGCCAGGCGAAGTCGGCAGCTGCGCCCCAAACCCCAGCGTCAAGAGCAGCGCCATGCGTGTATCGAGCGCCGGCAGCTCGTCACGCGTCGGGCGATCGACCGCGCCCTTCTTGAAGACGCGGCGGGTGACGAACTCTCGCTTGAACTCGAAGAGGCCCAGCTCTTTCGTGAGCGAGCTCGACAGCGCGCCCAGCTCTTTCTCGAGGCGGAAGAGCCGACTCACGAACTTCGAAGTGAAGGCCGCGACGGCGACGAGCAGGTCGGACTCCTGAGGTCCAGGCAGGCCACCGCGCGGCGTGCCGGCCAGCATCGCGCTGCGGTACCGGTCGTACTGAATCGCAACGTCGGGTGAGAGCGCGCGCAGCTCCATGAGGAAGCGGCCGTACAGGCGCTCGAGGCCAGCGGGAGCGTAGAGATCGTCGAAAGAGAAGCCATCGATGCCCAGCGAAAACATGGCGCGCACCTAACACACGACCTCGCGAGTTCGACGCAGGCCCGCAGCCTCTGCTGTACGTGGCCTCACCGAATGGAGAAGCTGCCGCGCCATGACAGCCCCTCGCCCGTGGTCCGTGTATCGCCCCCGGCCGCTCACCCAGCGAAGCCCCTCGGTGTGGACGGTGGACGACGACGTACCGGGCCTGCCGGGCGCCGACCGCCGCATGAGCATCATTCGTCGCTCCGACGGCAGCCTCGTCTTCTTCAACGCGATACCGGTGGCTGACGAAACGCTCGCGCAGGTGAAGGCGCTCGGCACCCCCGCGCACCTGCTGCTCCCCAACCAGTATCACGCGCTCGATGCGGCGGCGTTCGTCGAGCGGCTCGGCGTGACGGCGTGGGCTCCAGACGTGGCCGTGTCGGCGCTCGCGAGCCGCGTGGCCTGCCAGCCCGTCAGCGCGTTTCCGGCGGGGCCCGACCTTCGGCTCATCACGGTCGAGGGGTTCGTCACCAGAGAGTTCGTGTTGCTCTTTGGCGACACGCTGTTCACGGCCGACCTCGTCACCAACGCGCCGCATGGCACCGGCGTGATGGGCCTGGTCATGAGGCTGGTCGGCTTCACCGGCCCATCGCCGAAGCTGCCGAAGCCGGTGCGCCGCCGCGTTCAGCGCGATCGTGAGGCCGTGAAGTCAGTGCTGCTCGAGCTCGCGTCGTTGCCGGGCGTCACCCGCCTCATTCCCTCGCACGGCGGTCTCGTCGAGGGCGACGTGGCGGCCGTGCTTCGTCAGGTGGCAGCGGGAATCTGACGCCCGGAATCATCTCGATCTGCGAGCGGGTTCTGCTAGGTCGCCACGCGATGCCTGCGTCCATCGACCTGTCGGTCGTCGTCCCGTTCTACAACGAAGAAGACAACGCCAAAGCGCTCTACACCGAGCTCAAAGGCGTGCTCGAGACGTTCGGGCGTGCGTACGAGATGATCTTCGTCGACGACGGCTCGACGGACAAAACGTACGGCGTGCTCGAAGGCATCGCGAAGGCCGACCACACGGTGGTGCTGGTGAAGTTCCGCCGCAACTTCGGGCAGACCGCGGCGCTGGCGGCCGGCATCGAGCGCGCGAACGGCAACGTCGTCGTCCCCATGGACGGCGACCTGCAGAACGACCCCGCCGAGATTCCGAAGATGCTGGCGAAGATGGCCGAGGGCTACGAGTGCGTCTCGGGCTGGCGCAAGAACCGCCAGGACTCGGGCCTGCGCGTGCTGCCGTCGAAGGTGGCCAACGGGCTCATCTCGTGGCTGTCGGGCGTGCAGCTGCACGACTACGGCTGCACCCTGAAGGCCTACCGCCGCGACGTCATCGAAGGCGTGCGCCTGTACGGAGAGATGCACCGCTTCATTCCCATCTACGCGCACTGGCAGGGCGCCCGCGTGACCGAGATGGTGGTGAACCACCGCGCCCGAGTGGCCGGCGTGTCGAAGTACGGCTTCGGCCGCATTCCGCGCGTGGTGCTCGACCTCATCGTCGTGAAGTTCCTGTTCCAGTACCTCACCAAGCCCATCTACGTGTTCGGTGGCTTCGGCATGGCGTCGCTGGTGCTGTCGATGTTCGCGCTCATCGCAGCGGTGGGGCTCAAGCTCGCCGGCCTGAAGGACTTCGTGAGCACGCCGCTACCGCTCTTCTCGGGCATCGCGGCGCTCATCGGCATTCAGGCCGTGCTCACGGGTCTGCTCGCCGAGGTGCTCATTCGCACGTACTACGAGAGCCAGAACAAGCGGCCGTATCTGGTGGGCTCCGTCATCGAGAAGGGTGAGACGAAGGCGCCGGAACGCAGGGAGTGACCCATGTGCGGCATCGTCGGCTTCGTCACCTCTCAACCCAAAGCAGAGGAGCGCATCGTCCGGGCGATGGCCAAGGCCATCACGCACCGCGGCCCTGACGATGACGGGTTTCACCTCGATGGGCCGTGCGCGCTGGGCTTTCGCCGGCTCTCGATCATCGACCTCTCGGGCGGGCACCAGCCCATGTCGGCGGCGCACGCGACGATCGTCTTCAACGGTGAGATCTACAACTTCCAGCCGCTGAAGGTGGAGCTCGAGCAGAAGGGCCACGTCTTCGCGAACAAGTCCGACACCGAGGTGATTCTTCGCGGGTACCTCGAGTGGGGCACCGCCGTGTTCGAGCGCATTCACGGCATGTTCGGCGTCGCCATCTGGGACGCGAAGCACCAGCGGCTCGTGTTGGCGCGCGATCGGTTCGGCAAGAAGCCGCTGTACGTGGCCGAAGGCGCGTTCGGGCTCATCTTCGGGTCAGAGTTCAAGGGCCTGCTCGAGCACCCATCGTGTCCACGGAGCGTCGATGCAGCAGCGCTGCGCCGGTACCTCGCGTTCGACTGCGTGCCGTCGCCCGACTCGATTCTCGATGGCGTGCGCAAGCTGCCCGAAGGCCACCTCGCCGTGTACGAGAAGGGCCGCCTGCGGGTGGAGCAGTACTACCGCGTGCCCGACGCTCCGCCGCACTCGGTGTTCGAGCAGCTGCCGTCTTCCATCGACACCGCGTGCGGGCGCCTGCGCGACGAGCTGACGGGCGCGGTTCGCCGTCGCCTCGTCTCCGACGTTCCGCTCGGCGTCTTTCTCTCGGGTGGCATCGACTCGAGCGCGGTGACGGCGCTGGCTGCTCGGGAAGTTCCTCGCGGCAAGCTCAAGACGTTCAGCATCGGCTTCTCTGAGGCCAGCTTCGACGAGAGCAGCTACGCGCGGCTCGTCGCGAAGCAGCTGGGCACCGATCACCACGAAGAGACGCTCTCGGCGCAGGCCTGCGTCGACCTCGTGCCGCAGATCGCCGACCAGCTCGACGAGCCCTTCGCCGATCCCTCGTACGTGCCGACGTACCTGCTCTCGAAGTTCACGCGACGGCACGTGACGGTGGCGCTGGGTGGAGACGGCGCCGACGAACTCTTCGCGGGCTACGACAGCTTCCTCGCGCACCCACTCGGCGTCGCGCTGGGCCGGCTGCCGCGGGCGCTGTGGAACCAGGCGAGCGCGCTCACGTCGCTTTTGCCGAAGTCGGGCAACTACATGAGCCTCGACTTCCGGGCCCGCCAGTTCCTGGGTGGGCTCGGTCGGCCTTCGCATCACCGGCACCAGGCGTGGATCGCGTCGTTCACTCCGGAAGCCGTTCAGGAAGTGCTGACGCCGCAGTGGCGCGCCGCGGGTGACGGCGTCGCCGATGTCTACGCGCCGCTCGATGCGTTCGCCGCGAGCCGCAAAGAGACGGGCGTCGAGCTGGCCGAGCGCTTCTACGTTCACTTCTACATGAAGGACGACATCCTCGTGAAAGTGGACCGCGCGTCGATGGCGGCCTCACTCGAGGTGCGCGCGCCCTTCCTCGACACGCGCGTCGTCGAGTTCGCCATGGGGCTGCCGTTCACGCTCAAGATGCGCGGGCTCACCCGCAAGTGGCTGCTCAAGAAGGCGCTCGAGCCGTTGCTGCCCGCCGAGATTCTGTACCGCAAGAAGCACGGCTTCGCGTTGCCGGTGGCGGCGTGGCTGAAGGGCCCGCTGCGGCCGCTCATCGAAGAGCTGCTCTCGGAGCAGGCGGTGGCGCAGGCTGGCTTCTTCGAGCCGCACGTCGTGCGACGAATGATCGATGAACACGTCAACGGCCGGGTCGATCACCGCAAGCCGTTGTGGGCATTGTTGATGTTCGAGCTGTGGCGCCGGCGCTGGCTCGGCAAGGGGACCTCGTCATGAACGTGCTGTTGACCGGAGGCGCAGGCTTCATCGGCTCCCATGTGGCCGAAGGGCTCATCAAACGCGGCGATCGCGTGACGGTGCTCGACTGCTTCGACAGCTTCTACGACCCCGCCATCAAGCGCCGCACGGCCGAGCGGCTCACGAAGCTGGGCGTCACCTTCGTCGAGGGCGACCTGCGCAACGTGGGCGACGTCGAGAAGGCGTTCGCGGCGGCAGGGCAGGGCGCGGGTGTGATTCACCTCGCGGCGCGTGCAGGCGTGCGGCCCTCGATCGCGCAGCCGCTGCTGTACTCGGAGGTGAACGTCGACGGCACGACGAACATGCTCGAGGCGGCGCGCAAGGCGAAGGCGTCGCGCTTCGTGTTCGCGTCGTCGTCGTCGGTGTACGGCGCGCGGTCGAACGCTCCGTTCTCGGAGGAAGATCGAATCGATCGGCCGGTGTCTCCGTACGCGGCGACGAAGATCGCGGGCGAGATGCTCTGCGCCACGTTCGCGCACCTGTACGGCCTGGAGACCTGCGCGTTGCGCTTCTTCACCGTCTACGGCCCGCGGCAGCGCCCCGATCTCGCCATCGCCAAGTTCGCGCGCCTCATCGGCCGCGGAGACACCGTGCCCTTCTTCGGCGACGGCAAGACGGCGCGTGACTACACCTTCGTCAACGACACGGCCCGAGGCGTCATCGCGGCGCTCGATCATTCGTGGAAGCAGTTCGAGGTGCTGAACCTCGGCGGCTCGCGGCCCGTGACGCTGAGCGATCTCGTGACCGGTATCGAGAGGGCGCTGGGCAAGAGCGCGAAGCTCGACCGCCAGCCGGATCAGCCGGGCGACGTGCCGCTCACCTGCGCTGCCACCGAGAAGGCCGAGAAGCTGCTCGGGTGGAAGGCGACGACGCCCATCGATGAGGGGCTCGCCCGGTTCGCCGAGTGGTTCAAGACCAGCGACGCCGACGGCTGGAAGTGAGCCGTCACGGCGCGGGCTGCGACGTCTGACCCGTCAGCGCGTCGAGGAACTCCACCAGGCTCGAGACGTCGTCGTCACTGAGCGTCAGCCCCAGTTGGTGATGGCCCATCAGCGTCACGGCCTCACGTAACGTCTCGACGCTCCCGTCGTGAAAGTACGGCGCCGTCTTCGCCACGTTGCGCAGCGAGGGCACCTTGAAGACCTGCCTGTCGGTTGGGTTCTTCGTCACCTCGTACCGGCCGAGGTCGCGCTCGTCGGTCCAGGCGAGTTCGTCACCGAGCTTGCGGTAGCGATCGCCACCGACGAGCCGACCCGCGTGGCAGTTGACGCAGCCCAGCTGGTTGAACCGATCGAAGCCGCGCAATTGCGCCGCCGTCAGCGCCTCGGCCTTGCCTTCGAGGAAGTCGTCGATGGGCGCACGGGTGGCCAGGGTTCGCTCGAAGGCTCCGATGGCGAGGCCGACAGACTTCGCGTTCAGCGGACTCGCCTCTCCGGCGAACGCCGCCCGGAACGCGTCGGTGTAGCCAGCGCGCTCGAGGGCTGAGATCAACACTGCCTCATCAGCCATTCCCATCTCGTCAGGAGAGAAGATGGGCCCCAACGCCTGCGCCTCGACATCTGGTTTCCGCCCGTCCCAGAACTGGGCGAGGTGCCCGGCTGCGTTCAGCACCGAGGGCGAGTTCCGCCTGAGCACCCGGCCGCCGATGCCCACCGACGTCTTCTTGCCGTCGACGCCGTACTTCGTGAGGTCGTGGCAGCTCGCGCACGACAGCGTTCCGTCGCCGGAGAGCGCCTTCTCGTGAAACAGACGCCGGCCGAGCTCGACGCGGGCCGGGTCGTTCGTTGGGCTCTCCGGGGTCGAGAAGTCCGACTGCAGCGGCACGAGCCCATTGCAGGCGAAGGTGGTGACACAAGCGAGGGTGACGACGAGACGCATGCGGGCTCCGTGCGAAGACGAGGTCCGCGCGAGGTGCCCGGTGCCACTTGGAACGATCCGCTGCGTCGACGAACGGTCGAGGCGGGCAGACGAACGGTCAGCTCGGAATCTGCGCCGTGCCGGTCCAGCTGTACTTGCGGTGCCAGCGCACCTCGACGTTCGAGAACGGCTTGCCCTCGAACCACGCCCGCACCTCGTCGCCGCGCAGGTAGTAGGCGACCGGCGTCACGAGCTGATCGAACACGATGCTGTGCAGCTCATCGAACGGGAAGTCGTGCATCGAGGCGAAGTACTCGCCGTAGGGCAGGCTGCCGACGAAGGGGTTCCGCTTCTTGTCGTAGGCCACCTTGATGAGGCCGAAGAGGCCGGCCGTCGGCACGGCCGAGAGCGCGCGGAGCACGTTCGAGTCGAGGCGGGCCGTGAGCTGCTTGCGCACGGGGTCGACGAAGCGCGTGATCCACTCGTTGTTCTCGTGGCCGTACACCCAGAAGACCACGCGGCCGCCGGGCTTCACCTTCGACGAGAGCGACAGGAAGCCGGCGCGAGGGTCGGGCAGGTGGTGCAGCACGCCGACCGAGAACGCGAGATCGAACACGCGCTGCACGGGCGGCTGCAGCAGGTCTCCAATCACCACGTGCGCGTTCGGCAGGTGGCGCGTGTTGCGGAAGGCGACGTACGCCGAGGTGCCGAGGTCGACCGAGACGATGGCCTTCACGCCCATGTTCGCGACGACGTGCGTGTGCCGGCCCTTGCCGCAGCCGCCTTCGAAGACGACCTTGTCCTTGAAGTCGTCCTTCGAGACGGGCGCCACCCAGTCGAGGAACTGCTTCTCGTAGTAGTCGCGCAGCTCGCTCCAGCGGTGCCACTCTTCGGCGAAGCGGTCGGCGGTCTCTTTCTCGAGCGTCGTCGTCGAGCCGGGAATGAGCACGGGCACGCCGTCGACGATGTCGTAGCGCTTGCCGCTCTTCGTGGTGAGCACGCCGCGCATCACGTGACCGTCAGACGCCGTCTCGGCGCCCGCCGCGAGCTCGAGCGGTTCGTTCGTCTCTGGGCACTGCAGCCACTGAAGGACTTCGACGCGCATGGTGTTCGACTCCAGCTTTGGAAAGTGCGCGCCATGTACCCTCTTGCCCTCGGGCTTCCAAGGGAAGGGTGATGGTTTCAGCGCGCTCCCATGGAGCGCTTTGTGTACGGTGCCCGACGCGATGATCGACGTGCTGCGGGGCCTCTGGTTGCTGGTCGCGACGCTGGTTCCGGCCGTGGCGGGCTACGCGCTCTCGGTGCGGTTCTTCCGCGACCGTGGCGTGTTCGATCGGTTGCTGGTCGCGATCATGAGCTTCGTCTCGCTCATCGTCGTCACCTTCCTGCTGGCTGATCAGCTGCGCCCCATCGGCCCGGTGAGCCTGTTCCTCATCTCGACCATCGGCTCCATCGGCGTCTTGAAGTGGTTGTCGGTGAAGGGCACGGGGCTGCGCGAGGTGCTGGCGCAGCTGCGAGAAGATCTGCGGGTGCCGAAGCGGCTGTGGGCCGACACGCTCGAGACGAAAGAGCCCACGGTTCTCCTGATCATCCCGGCCCTGCTGATCCTCGGCTGGTGCGTGTTCATGGTGCTGTTCTTCCGATCGTGGGGGTGGGACGTCTTGATGTTCCACACCACGATCACCAACACGATCGTGCAGGACGGCTCGCTGGCCTTCATGGACACGGGCTTTCATCAGGCGCGCGGCTACCCGCGGAACGTGCACCTGCTCGCCGCGTGGAGCGGCTTCTTCCTCGGCAACACCGCCCTCGACGACGCTCCGCAGCTGCCGTTCGGGCTCATCGGCATGCTGGTCTCGGCGGCGTGGGCGCGCAGGTTCGGCGCCTCGCGTGCGCTCGCGACGGGTCTGGGCGCGGCGTGGCTGTGCTTCTCGCCCGTCTTCCTGCAGCTGCCGTCGGTGCACGTCGACGTGGCGTGCGCGGCGCTGCTCGGCACGGGCGCGTACTTCTCGGCGTTCTCGCTCGAGAAGCGCGATCGCTGGGCGTCGGCGATGGCCTTCGGGCTGTACCTCGGCACCAAGCACACGGGCTCGTTCCACCTGGCGATGTACGCGCCGATTCTCGTCGGCCGCGCGCTGTGGGAGCTCAAGGGCTCGACCTCGCGCGGAGCGGTCTTTCTCGACCAGGTCGGCTCGGCGGCGCTGTTGCTGCTGCTCGGTGGCCACAAGTACCTGCAGAACGCGCTGGTGATGGGGAACCCGGCGTGGCCGTTCAAGATGACGGTGCCACTCTTCGGAGCGCTGCCCGGCGAGAACGACGCCTCGACGCAGTACGGCGGGCCGGCTGGCGGGCGCGCGGCCTTCTTCGGCATTCCCGGCGAGTGGGAGCGGTTCGTCTTTCAGCTCACCGAGTGGAATCGCGCCGTCTACTGGCCCGACCTGCGCGACGGGTACCTCGGCATCGCCTTCACCTGTGTCGCGTTGCCGTGCCTGTTCCTGGCGCTGGGCGCGGTGGTGTCACGAGAGCGTCGCTGGCAGCCGCTGGGCTTGTGGTTCCTCGTCGTCGCCGCCATCGGCGTGCCGTCGGCGTTCTGGCCGCGCTACTCGATGGGCACGTCGATCGCCGGAGTCGCCGCCATCGGCCTCGTCTGGGCCTGGGCTCCCTGGCGGGCGGCGAAGGTGGCGCTCTCGCTCGCGACCACGGCGTTCTTCTTCACCAGCGTCTTCTTCTGCCTGCGCGAGCTCTCGACGAACGTGAACTACGCGTGGCCGGCGATGCTGACGCAGGCGCCGGGGTGGACGACGGTGGAGCGCGCGACGAAGCAGGTCGCCCCGTGGAACTGGCCCGAGGCCCAGCTGCGGTTGATGAACGAGAAGTTCGCCGCGGGCGACGTCGTCACGTGGGACGACACCGTGCCGTTCCCCGGAGAGCTCTTCACGTGGGACCTGCGCACTCGGCTCGTCTACGTGCGCTCGAGGCCCGAGCTCGGCACGTTGGTCGAACGCGTGAAGGCGAAGAAGCCGCGCTTCAGCATCGTCGCGGCGGGCGGGCCCGATGGCATTCTGGAGCAGGCTGGCGCCGTTCGGCTCGGCCAGCTCGCCCAGGGAGAGCTCTGGCTCTTCGAGTGGCGCTGACTCACTCGCTCGCTCGTCTCTGTCTCGTCGGCCCCGCTCAGGCGCGCGAGGCCATCACCAGCAACGACACGCCGAACGGGAAGCGCACGCGGCTGACGAGGTGTCGTTCGGCCGAGAACGTCTTCGTCAAGACGGCGTTCGCGAGCCCGCCCGTCAACGAGCCCTCGTTGTCGCTGTCAGTGCCCGGCAACACTTTTCGAAGCAGCCGCACCGCGGCGATCGGCGGGAACAGCGAGATGTTGTAGTGCGTCGAGAAGTCGACCTTGAACCCCGCCTGCGCCAACTCCCCCGTCAGCGTGCGCAGCGTGTACCGGCGGAAGTGGTGGTTGATCTCGTCGTGTTTGCTCCACAGAAACGGAAACGCGGGCACCGTCACCACGAGCTGCCCGTCGACCGTGAGGCGCTCCTTCAGCGCGACGAGCGTCGGCACCGGCTGCTCCAGATGCTCGAGCACGTCGAACAGGCCGATCAGCTCGAACGACTCGTCGCTCGGCAACCCATCGGGCAGCGTGCCCTGTAGCACCCGCACCGTGTCACCACACCGTCTGCGCGCGGCCTCGACGGCGATGGGCGAGGGCTCGAGCCCCGTCACCGCGCCGAAGCGACGCAGCATGGGCAGGTTGCCACCACTGCCGCAGCCTGCATCGAGCACCCGGCGAGCAGCCCGCGGCGTGAGGTGCCGCTCGAGCGTCTCTCGAATGATCGACCGCCGGCCCACGAACCACCACCAGTCGTTTTCGTCGAGGCTCGCCAGCTCCTGGTAGACGACGTTCTCCATGCGCAGGCTCGCTACACCGGCTCGGGCGTTCACACCACCGGCGGCGAAACTCGTTGGGCAACCTGATCGAACGGGTACATTGCCCGCGTGATCGCGCTCGTTCTCTATCTGGGGTTGTCGATGGTGCTGGTCGTCTCGCACGGCCACTACGCCGCGGGGCCGGTCGTGCTGGTGACGAGCGCTGGCCTGGTCTTGTTGGGCGTTGGCAGGAACGGGCTGAAGCCCCGCAGCCTCGACGCCGCCGTCGTGTTGGGCTGCTCGCTCATCAACCTCGCGATCATCACCGCCGGCAACCAGATGATCTACGCGCGCGAGGTCGAGCCGCTCAAAGGCCTGCGCACCTCGTTGTTCATCACGGTCTTCGCGATCGTGCTCGCGCTGCTGGCGCAGACGAACAAGGAGCGGCTCTCGAAGTTCGCCTGGGCGCGGTTCGTCGCGCCGCTCTTCGTGGTGGTGGCGCTCGGGGCGATGCTCTTCGGCAAGGCGCTGGTGATTCGGGCCTCGCCGCAGCCGTTCATCGACGTGTGGACCTCGAGCGTCGCGGCGGTCGATCACATTCTCGCGGGGCGCAACCCGTACACCCAGCAGTACGTCGACATCTACGCGGGCGCGTACAACTACAAGCCGGGCATGCCGTACGGGCCGTCGTTTCTGCTCTGGTCGACGCTCTGGGCGAAGCTCTTCGGCGGGCAACACGACGTGCGGGTCGGCCTCTTCATCTCCGAGGTGCTGCTCTCGGTCGGGCTCGGCGCCATCACGTGGCGGCGCACGAAGGATCTGGCGCTGGGCGGCGCCATCGCGCTCGTCTGGGCCACCAACCCCATCGGCCTCTTCGTGCTCGAGCAGTCGTGGGTCGACCCGCTCCTCATGGTGGCGCTCGTGGGCTGTGTGCTCGCGCTGCAGGAGCGTCGCCTCGCCCTCGCTGGCGTCGCGTTGGGCTTCGCGTTCGCCGTGAAGACGTACGCGATCGTCGCGGTCGGGTTGATTGCGCTGTGGGTGCTCAAGGCCGAAGGGTTCAAGGGCGCGCGCCGGTTCATCATCGGCGCGGCGGCGTCGGCGGGAGCCTTCATTCTGCCCTTCGTCGTGATGGACGCGTCGGCCTTCTGGAACTCGATGTTCGGGCTGTGGGCCGATCAGGCGCCCCGCGCCGATGCGCTGACGCTGGTCGCGCTGCGCGGTGAGCTCGAGGGCCTGGGCGGGCAGGGCAACGAGCCGCTGCGGGCGCTCTATGGGCCGTTCAATCTGCTGACGCTCGCGCTGGCAGCGGCTTCGGCGGCGTGGGTGTACCTGCGGGCGGGCTCGTCACTCGCTCGATTGAGCTGGGGCCTCGCCACCGTGCACGTCTGGTTCTTCCTCTTCGCGCGCCAGGCGTTCTGCAACTACTACTACTACGCGTTGGTCTTCGTGGTGCTCGCCGTGGCGTGTTGCCCGCGCCGGCCCGAGCCGGAGCTGGCGTCGTGAAGTGGCTCGAGTGGTTCAAGCGCTGGCTGCTCGCGCATGACGGTCGAAACGCGGTCGTGCTGGTGCTGTCACTGGTCTCGTTGGCGCCGCTCGCGGTGACGCCCATCGTGCCGCTCACCGATCTCGGCTCGACGGTCGGAGCGTCGGGGCTGTTGCTCGACGCGCTGCTCGGCAAGGCGCCCATCGCTGACCTCTACTTCGTCAACCCGAACCTCGTCCCGTATTGGACGGGCTACGTCTTTCTGGCGCTCGTGGGGCTGGTGGTGGGCCCGGTGATGGCGGCCAAAGCGCTGGTCGCGGTGTGCGTCATCGCCATGCCGCTGTCGCTGCTGCGGCTGGCTCGGGCGTTGGGTCGAGACTGGGCGGTGGTGACCTTCGGGTTTCTGCTCGCGTGGGATCTCAACCTGTATTGGGGCTGGGTCACCTTTCATCTCGGCATGTCGCTGGCGGTCTGGGCGCTCGCGCTGCTCATCGAGGCCGACTCGTGGAAGGCCGCGGCCCGGCTGATTCCGCTGACCGCCCTCGTCGCGCTGACGCACGCCCACGCCGTGGTGCTGCTCACGCTCGGCGCGTTGCTGACTGCAGTTGGCCGCGCGCGCCCGTTCCGCTCCGCCGCGCTGCACGCGGTGTCGTGCCTGGGCTTCCTGGTGCTGACGCCGTGGCTCTGGAGCGAGGTGCTCAAGCCAAAGCCGGGCAGCGGGCCGATGTCGTTCGTCTCGCCTCCGGTGAACGAGCGCATCGGCAAGGTCTTCGAGCACGCGCTCGGCTACTTCGTCGACCAGCCGGGGTTGGGGCTCGTCAGCGTGGTGTTCCTGGTGATCGTGGGCGTGAGCCTCTTCGCGGGCGCCCTGCTCGCGCGAGGCGATGCCCCCAGGCCGGCGCTCGTGCTCGCCGTGGTCGCGACGCCGCTGCTGCTCTATCTGTTTCTTCCGTTCGAGGTTCGAGGCCCCGTCCCCCACTGGTGGACGTACCCTCGCTTCGCGACGCTGGTGCTGGGCGCGCTGCTGCTGGTGCCGAACGTGATGCCGTCGCCACGCGCTCGCTGGGGCCTCGTGGGAGCTGCGCTCGCCGTGACCCTCGCGTTGTCGGCCGTTCGGCTCTCGCAGTTCAGGCTCTACGGCGCGCACGTGCGGCCCTACCTCGAGCTCGTCGAGCAGATGCCCGAGGGCAGCCGGTTTCTGCCGCTCGATCTCGAGATCTTCTTCCCCGGGTTTCGGGAGCCCTCGCTCGGCCAGCTGCACGGCTACGCCGCCGCCGCGCGACACTCGTACGATCCCCACCTCTTCGATCACAGCGCCATGCCGCTGCTCTACCGGCCCCACGTTCAGCCGCCGACCCCCGACTGGTACAAACCGCAGGCGACCTACACGTCGGCGATGGCCCAGCACTACGACTACGTGCTCATCACCCCGCCGTCGCGCGACTTTCTGCCTTCGGTCGAGCCGCGGGTGCTCGAGCTGGTCGGCGAACGCGGCGCGTGGCGGCTCTACCGTGTGCTGAAGCCGTCGCCGTGATCAGGGCGCTGGTGGCGAGACGCGGCGGGCGAGGGTGACGCCTCTGACCGTCTCGACCACCGCGTACTGGCCGCTGGCAATGGCGCTGCGCCCGCGATCGTTGCCGAGGTCGCCCACCACGTCGGTGAAGATGAGGAACTCGCAGTCGTAGAGCGCGTCGCGCAGCGACCAGTTGCCGAGGTGCCACGTCACGTGCGGCTGGGTCTTGTCCGACGAGCACAGCTTCGCGTCGGGCGGCACCTGCTTCATGAGCGTCTGCAGATCGTCGTCGCGCTGCAGATCGGCGGCGGTCGGAGGCGCGAAGGCCACGTCGAGGAACCCGCCGTGCACTACGGGGCTGGGCGTCCACGCGCCCCACTGCTGGTTGGCCAGCACGATGCCCAGCACCAGCGCCACGCCCGCGGCGAGCCGCCGTCGTTGGCCGAGCGCGTCGGCGCCATAGAGCGTCAACACCGCGACCGACGCCGCGAACGAATAGGTGGCCCAGTTGCAGACGTACTGAAAGCTGATCGAAATGGTGGGCGCGTAGGCCGTCGTCGTCAGCGTCAAGAGGAAGCCGGGCACCAGCACCGCGTACATCGCAGGCCTCCGCAGCGGCAGGAACGCGATCGGCGCGAACACCTGCAGCGCGTACCGCAGCTTCTCCCAGGTGATGAGGGAGCGCGCGTAGTAGCCCGGGTTCGAGGCGATGGTCTTCAGCACCGCGCCAAAGCCGTGCTCGCCGAGCGGGTACAGCTCTTTGAACGCGTCGGCGAAGTACGAGCTCTTCATGATGCTGAAGCGCAGCACGAGGAAGTAGCAGCCCGCGAACAGCGCCGTGAAGAAGCCCGTCTTCGGCCGGTGCTCCGAGAGCCAGAGGAACGCGCCCAGCATGCACAGGCCGATGGAGACGTCTTCGCGACACAGAATCGCCAGCGTGAAGAAGAGCCAGTAGTTCTTGAAGCGGCGCGCGTCGACGGCCCACACGGCCCACATCGCCCACGACATGCCGAACGGCTGCATGTGCACGTCGTAGAGCTGCGCGCCGTGCAGCGGCGGGTACCCGAGCCACGCCAGCGCGAGCACGACGCCCCAACCCGGCGACAGGTTCTTGCGCGCCAGCAGGAAGAGCGGAATCGCGGCAGAGGCGATCAACGTCGACTGCATCACGAGCAGGGTCGGCGCCCGCGGGTACAGGGCGAAGATCGGCAGCATGTAGAACGTGCCGAGATCGGCGTGACCGTTCAGCAGCTCGCCCCAGTCGTAGTCCCACCCCAGCGCGGGCACGTGCAGTGGCCGCCCAGCGAGCGTGTTCGCGAAGATCGAGTGGTACTGCCCCAGGTCGTAGCCAAAGGTGCCGAAGCGCTGGTGTGACCAGACGGCGAACAGGCTCATGTAGACGCCCTGGACGATGGCCGCGACGATGACGATGGCGAGGGGCAGCGCCGGTCGCGCGAGGGCCGCTTGAAGCCGAGCCCTGACGGCGGCGAGCGGCTGCACCTCTGGCCGTTCACTCATCGCCTCGAGCGAGACTCGAACGAGGCGCTCGGTCAGCACCACCACGAACCCGAGCAGAATCGCCGCCTGCGGCGCGTCGGCGAAGTCTCTGCGAAAGAGGGCCGCGACCAGCGGTGACACCAGCAGGGGGCTCATCGCCCGTGCGAGCCAGCTCAGCCCGATCCACGCGTTCTGCCGGTTTCGCAGCCAGCTCACGAAGGCCACGAGCACGACGGCCACCATCGCGACCGCGGTCGTCGCGAGCAGCTGCGTTCGTTTGTGCGGCTCGATCAGGTTCTCGCGCAAGAACGAGGGCGCGATGGGCATCAACTCGCTCGCGACGGTGTATGCGACCGCGCCGGCGATCGCGCCGAGGGCCAGTCCTGCTCGGGCAGCCTTCACGAACACGCGGCGTCGGCTAGCACGGCCCTCCCTGCTTGGCACGGACTTCGGCCTCGTCCGCTCGACGCTCGAGAAGGCCCTTGGTGCGGCTCACCCCTTGCGCTACGGCGCGGTCATGGACTCCGAGCAAGCCCAGGCGCTGGCTCTGGCGCACGAGGCGTTTCGTCAGGCTGCGGTCGCCGAGAACGCGGCCACGTCAGCGTCGCGCACCGCCTTCGAGGGGTACCAGAAGGCCGTGTCGTTGCTGCGGGCGGGCTCGCCAGTCGTTCGTGAAGACGACGAGCGCGCGGGCCTCGAGTTTCTGCTCGCCCTCGACCCCACCGCCGTCGAAGACGACGCGCTCGAAGAGGCCGTCAGGCTGCTGCGCATCGAGGCGAAGGAGCTGCTCGGCGATCGCGAGGCCCAGCGCCTTCGTCGCGAGCACCGGGGCTGGGCGCAACCCATCGCGCTCGTCGGCCCCGCGCTGATCGTCATGGTGCTCTGCGTCGCCGGCTACACCCTCGGGCAGCGTCGCCTCGAGCCGGCCGATCTCGCCGAGGGCAAGCCGTGGGTCGCCAGCTCGTCATGGGCCAACTGCACACCCAGGGCTGGCCGCTGTGGCCCGCTCACCTCACGCATCGTCTTTCACACGCTCGACGACGACAGTCCCTGGTTCCGAATCGATCTCGGTCAGCCGACGACCTTCACTCGCGCCACCATCATCAACCGCTCCGATGACGCCCCCGAGCGGGCCGTGCCGCTGCTGCTCGAGGTGGGCGACGATGGCACGACGTTTCGCGAGGTGGCGCGGCGCGAGTCGATGTTCTCGATCTGGCGCGCCTCGTTCGACCCGGTGACCGCCCGCTACGTGCGGGTGCGGGTGCCTCGAAAGACGTGGCTCCACCTCGAGGCCGTCAAGCTGCACCAGTGACGGTCAGGCGGGCCGACGCGCGACCGCGAAGAGCTGTGCGCCACGCCCCTCGGAGTTGAGCTTGAAAGCGAGCCTCAGGGCCGCGCACACGACGTTCTGCTTCAAGCCGTACGCCGCTTCTCCGAACTCCTGCATCGAGCCCTCGGGGTCGAGGTTCGCGTACCACTTCGAGAGGTCGTGAAAAGGAAAGCCGGTGTTCCACACCCTTTCCGCGACGAAGCCCTCGTTCGAGAAGAGCTCGCGCATCTGGCGGCTGCTGAAGTGGCGGCGGTGGCCGACGAGCTGCTCGGTCTCTCGCACGGGCCCCGATTGGGTCGACAGCACGAGTCGACCGCCTGGCTTCAGCACCCGCCGCGCGTTGCGGAGCAGACTGGCCGGGTCGTCGAGGTGCTCGATCACCTCGCTCGCCGTGGCGACGTCGAACTGCCCTTCCCATGGAAACGACGGCTCGAGGGGTTGCTGCAGATCGCGCTCGAGGAAGCGGGCCCACGGAAACGAGAGCGCGTTGGCGTCGACCTGCGCCCGCACGAGATCGATGCCTGCGAAGCTCGTCGTCGGGAGCGCCTGGTGCAGGGCGGCCAGCAGCACGCCGTTGCCACAGCCGAGGTCAATCAACGAGCCGGGGGCGAGCTGCGCGGCGGACTTGGTGATGACCTCGACGCGATGCCGGGCCGCTGCCATCTTGCGCCAGTAGTCGCGCTGGCCCGGTGACATCCGCGCGTAGTAGTCGCGGTTGACCGTCGTGGAGTCGTGGGCCGCCATTCGGTCGACCTTCAATCGCAGTCACTGGTGAGAAGCAATTCCCAGCGAAGTTCGAGGCTCACTTTTGGGTGTATTGGGGGCGACATGTTGCGCACTCGGTGGCTCCAGGTCGTTCCCGCGGTGGTCGCGCTCTTCGGGTCGTGGGTGCTCGTCACCACCGTGGGCAAACACGACCCGCTCGGCGCGTGGCTGAGCTGGCGGTACCTCTCGGTGATGGGGCAGGCCTGCGTGTTCGCGGTGAGCGCGCTGGCCGGAGGGCATTGGGTGCTCGGGCGGCTCGGCCTTCGCCGCATCTCGTTGCGAGAACGGCTGGTGCTCTCGTTCGGGGCCGGCGTCGCTCTCTGGGCGCTGCTCATCGTCGTGCTCGGGCTTGCGCATGCCCTCGGCAGGGTCACGTTCTTCGCCATACCGCTCGGGCTCACCGCGCTGGGCGGGCCAGGGGTGGTGCGAGCGCTTCGCAGGGCGCTGCGCCTGAAGCGGCGGCTGCGGGTGGCTCGACCGTCGTGGGTCGAATGGGCCGTGCGGGCGTTTGGGGCGATCTGCGTCTTCGGCGTCTGGCTGCCGCTGCTGATGCCCCGCAACATTCTGTACGACGCCTGGTGGTACCACCTGCCGCTCGCCGAGCAATACGCGGCCGTCGGCGCGATCTTCCGCCTCGACGAGGGCTGGTTCAACGGGGTGATGCCGCACCTGGCGAGCTACCTCTACACGTGGGCGTTTCTGTCGCCGGTGAACGAGGTGTTCGACGCCATCGTGCTCGCCGCGCACCTCGAGTTCGTGCTCTTCGTCGCGACCCTCGCGTCGCTGCCGGTGCTCATCGATCTGATGCTGCCCAGACCACGCCTGAAGACCTCGTGGGTGGCGTTCTTCCTGTTCCCCGGCATCTTCGTCTACGACTCGTCGCTGGGGTGCGGCGCCGATCACGTGCTCGCCTTCTGGGCGGTGCCGCTCGCGCTCTCGTTGCGACGGTTCTGGAGGCAACCCACTCGTTCGTCTGCGGTGCTCGTCGGGCTGTTTGCGGGAGCGGCGGCGCTCACCAAATATCAGGCCGCGTTTCTGCTCGCAGGGCCCGCGCTCGCGCTCGGCCTCGGGTTGGTCGCCTCGCTCGTCAGACGCCGCGGCGCGTTCGTGAAGGGCCTCGTGTGGGTCGCGGTCGTTGCGGCGGTCGTCTCGGCGCCGCACTGGCTGCTCAACGCCGTCTGGCACCACAACCCCGTCTACCCGCACCTCTCGAACGTCTTCCCCTCGACGCCGATGGTCGAGGGCATCGACACGTCGTTCACCGACAAGGCGTGGCGCCCGAAGGGCACCCTTCGCGAGAAGCTCACCGACGCGGCGCTGGCGACGGCGAAGTTCGGCTTCGAAGCCCACGACTGGGACACGTTTCATGGTGAGCGGCCCGTGTTCGGGTCGCTCTTTCTCATCGCGGTGGCGCTGCTGCCGTTCGTGACGAGGCGACGGGCGATCGGAGCGCTCGCGCTGGCGACGTGGCTCGCGGTACCCATCTGGTTCCTCACCCAGCATCAGGACAGGTACCTTCAAGCGCTCGTCCCCTGGG
The DNA here is from genome assembly GCA_040275325.1 of Myxococcaceae bacterium. Classification (GTDB taxonomy): domain Bacteria; phylum Myxococcota; class Myxococcia; order Myxococcales; family Myxococcaceae; genus Xiheimicrobium. The sequence continues at coordinate 50,729 of JBEOKA010000063.1, forward strand.
CGGCGGTAGTGGTCGCGGTGGTCTTCGCCGGGGTGTGGCGCCGCTCGACGCTGGCGAGGCCCGTGCTGCTCGGGTTGATGGGGTTTCAACTGCTCCACACCGCCGATCTGTGGACGTTGCCCGCCCACGGCATGCTGCACGCCGCGCCCATTCACGCGCTGGTCGATCTGATCGCTTCGTCGAAGCGCGAAGCGCCCGACGACCTCATCGCCCAGCACTTCGCCATCTCACGGGCCCGCAAGCTGCTGCCGCGCGACGCCTCGGTGCTCATTCACGATCAACACCTGCACCTGGGGCTCGGTCGCCGGGCCGTGCGCGATCACGTCAGCCGGCAGGGTGGAATCAACTGGGCGTTGCTCGGCTCGACCCGCAACGCCGCCGCGTTCATGGAGCAACTGGGCGTCACCCACCTCTACTGGCTGGGCACGCCGCTCGCGTTCTCGGCGATTGGAGACGACGTCGTCTTCTACCGGCTCGCGCAGCTCAGCGGTGCGGGCGCGACCTCGCTGGGTGATGGCTCGTTCATCGCCCCCATCGACAAGGCGCGCGTACAGAGCGACACGCCGACGGTGCTCGTGATGGTCTGCGCGACGGAACGCATGACGCCGCTCGAGCTCAACCGCCGCTGGGAGCCGCTCTACTTCACGCCCTGCGAGGCCCCCGTCGTGCCCGACGATCTCGACGCGCAGATCGCAGCCTCCGAGGTCGTGGTCGTCGATTCGCGCAAACACCCGCAGGTGCACCCGCGGCTGGCCGCCGAGTTCATGCAGTTGTTCGACCGCTACGGCTTCAAGGTGTGGGGCCGCCGCTGACGCTCACCGCGCGACGCGGGTCAGCACCAGGTGCGGCAACGCCTCGAGCAATTCGAGCCCCTGGCGCGGTGACTGCTCCCAGTCTTTGCGGGTGAAGACGACAAAGGTGTCTTTCGGGTCGGCCTGCTGCTGCGGCGCCCAGGGCGTCTGCTCCAGCAGCACCGACAGCCGCGCATAGGCGTTGCCGAAGATCCACTGGGAGCCGCTCAAGAAGGCGAAGTTCCGGCCGGCGCGCTCCTGGTGCACGCGGCGCACGATGGCCACCTGATCGGGAATCGTGCCTTCGAGGCCCAGATAGAAGTGATGGAGGATGACGCCGCACGCGCTGAGCACGATGGCCAGCACGACGGGCGCGGCACGGAGCGAGATCTTCCGCGGCAGCGCGCGGAACACGGCGAGCGTGGGCAGCAACGCGAGCGGCAGCACGATGGTCGTGTAGTGCACGTACCCGGCCTTGCCCGACAGCAGGTACAGCGCGGTGATGTCGGCGAGCGCGACGAGCAGGAAGACGGTGAAGAGATCGGCCTTTCGCCGCCGCACCACGCGCACCAGCAGCACCGCGAGGCCCGCTGCCTGCAACGCCCAGGTCAGCCCGTGCGCGAGCCACAGCAACGGCGCCACGCCGGCCTGCGTGTACACCTGCTTCATCGCGTTCACCCCACCACCACGCCAGAAGTCGAAGTGGTTGAAGCCGTACCAATAGCCGCGCGCGAACAGGTACGAGATGTCGGTCGTGCCCAGGCCGAAGAACGAGAGGTACAGGCTGCCAAGCGCCGCGGCGTTTCGTTCGGGCACTGACGCCGCATGCGCGCGAATCGCCAGCGTGTTCGAGAAGTCGGTGCGCAGCTCGTGCACCAGGTACGGAATGTAGAAGAGCGCGCCCACCACCGCGCCGGCGAGCAGCCATCTGAACGAGGGCCACTTGCGGAAGGCGATGAGCGCGAGGGCCGAGACGAGCACCAGGTGCACCGTCGAGAGGTGAAGCTGCGGCATCGCGACGGCGAGGGCTCCGAGGGCGAAGGCTTCGGCGCGGCGCGTGGGCCGGGCGACGAGCCGCGACGTCAGCCACACGATGCCCGCGGCGAGCGTGAAGAACAGGTTCCCCGCCCAGATGCGGTCGGAGTACGCGACGAGGAAGGGCAGCCCGATGCTCAGCACCAGGAAGAGGGCCGTCGCGCGCACGCCCCACCAGCGGCGCAGCGCCGACGCGAACGCCAGCACGCCGAGCTCGGCGAAGGCCGCGTAGAACAGGCTCTGCGCGTACGGGTGCGACGACACGAACGCCGGCAGCGCGCTCACCCAGTAGAACAACGGCCCCGGCAGACCCGCGGGAGAGCCGCTGATCGGTGGACCCACGAGGGGAAACGCTTCGCCGCGCGCGATCTGCACGCCCGTCGCCCAGAAGAGCGACTCGTCATCGGCGAAGTAGCCGTGCCAGCCCGCCCACGCGCGAACAGCAAACCCCGCCAGCAGGCACGCTGCCGTGAAGACCCCGACGCCGCGGCGCAGCTGCTTTCGCCGCAGAGCCCCGACCGAAGTCACTTACGCCTTCCGTGCAATCGCGAAGAGCTGCGCACCAGCCGACGACGAGTTCAACTTGAACGCGAGCCGCAGCGCCGCGCAGATGGCGTTCTCTTTCAGCCCGTACGCCGCCTCGCCGAACTGCGACATCGAGGCGTCGGCGTTCAGGTTGGCGTACCACTTCGAGAGATCGTGGAACGGGAAGCCGGTGTTCCACACGCGCACCGGCTCGAACCGGTTGGCGCGCAGCAGCTCGTTCATCTCGCGCTGGCTGAAGTGGCGCCGGTGGCCGACGCGCTGCTCGGTCTGACGAATCGGGCCCGACTGCGTCGACAACACGAGGCTGCCACCGGGCTTGAGCAATCGGCCCGCGTTCTCGAGGAAGGTGCCGGGCGAATCGAGGTGCTCGACGACCTCGGTGGCGATGGCGAGATCGAACTGCCCGAGCCAGTCGAAGTCGGCGGGGAACGGCTGCTCGAGGTTGCCGTCGCGGAAGGTGGCCCACGTGAGGTTCTTCACGTTCTCGGCGACCTGCGGGCGCGAGAGATCGAGGCCGCTCCACTTCGCGTTCGGCGCCACCTCGCGCAGCTCGCTCATGAGCACGCCGTTGCCGCACCCGAGATCGACGACGGCGCTGGGGTTCAGCTCGGCGACGACCTGCTTCATCACCTCGACGCGGTGCCGCGGTGCCGCCATCTTCTTCCAGTAGTCTTCACGGCCTGCGGTGGTGCGCTCGTAGTAGTCGCGGTTGACGGTGGCTGCGTCGTGGGTGCCCATGGCGGTCCTCTTTCCGGGGCCTTCAACCGCATCTCGCCGTTGAGCGCAATCGGAAGGGGCGGCGGGTCAGTTCCGGCAGCAGGCGACGCCGGTGATCATCGCGTTCCACTGACAACCCGTGGAGTTCTGTGAGGCGTCGACGCGGCCGGTCGCGAGACATGAGCTGCCGGTGCCGACGGGCAGTTGAATGCAGTTGGCGCCGATGCCGCCCATGTCGGGGTCGGTCGGGGTGTTGGGTACGCAGCAGGTTCGGCAGACGCCCATGGAGCCGCGACAGGTGGGGTAGCAGGCACCGCAGTCGTGCGCGGTGTCGAAGGCGAAGCAGCCGAGGAAGGAGGTTGCCTGCTGGAAGGTGACGCGCCCGATGGCGGCGTCGGTGCCGCGGCAGACGTGCCAGCCAGAGGCGCAGACGGCCGAGGCCGAGGGCTCGTCGATCCACCCCGACCAGGTGCCCTCGCAGGCTGCGACGTCGGGGAAGGTGGTGAGGTTGACGAGGCCTTCACGCGTGCCGTCGGCACAGCCGGTCGGAGCGCTCGTGCCACCTGCCGTGCCGCCTGCAGTGGAGCCGCCTGCAGTGGAGCCGCCCGCCGTGGAGCCGCCCGCCGTGGAGCCGCCCGCCGTGGAGCCGC
>JBEOKA010000064.1:0-20680 GCA_040275325.1 Myxococcaceae bacterium
TTTCGAGTTCGAGCGGTTGGGCGTTGCGCGAACGCTCGACGCAATCCGGCTGACCCCAGAGGCGCGCGCGGAACGCCTCGCACGGATCGCGATGACGACCGGTCGACCGTCACCCGCACTCGCACGTCGCGACGCCATCGCGTCGCAGCGCATCGAAGGCATCGACGCCAGAGGCCACCTCAGCGGCCGAGGCGCTGCACCAACTGCGCGCGATACCCGGTGAGCTGCTCCCGCTGCGCCGAGCGCTCGGGGCCTTCGACGAACAGGTACTCGAGCAGCGACCCGATGAAGGCCACCAGGCCGACGCCGGCCGCCACGAGCACGGGCACTCCGAGGGCGATCGCCAGCTTGTCGTTCGGCCCGATGCTGCCGCCGCTCGAGATGAGGAGCCCTACGGCCAGCCCGGGGATCATGCCCACCGCGAGGAACACGCCCCCACGCTCGCCCGCCTTCGAGAACACCTGACCCGCCGGTACCGGCTGCACCTTCAGCAACGCCGCGTCGACCCGCTGCAACTCCGCCGACACCTCGCCAGGCTCGGCCCGCGCCAGCTGCTCCGATGACAACGGCGCCGCGAGGAGCGCCGTGACGATCACCGTCGCGATCATTCCAGCTCGACGTTGAAGTTCACCCGCTGGCCTTCGAAGAGCGTGAACGTCTCGGTCCACTGCGCCTGGCCGACCTTCACCAGAATGCGGTGGAAGCCCTCGTAGATCTGCAGCTCACCCGGCAGCGGCGCCACGCCCTGCTTCTTCCCGTCGATGAAGATCGCCGCGCCCGCCGGAGCCGTCACGGCCACCGCTCCCTTCGCGAACGTGTACGTCTGGCTCATTGCCTGCTCGCCCTGCACGGTGATCGTTCGCCCCGCGTTGATCAGCAGGTCCTTGTTCTCGAGCTTCAGCTTGTGCGCGCCCATCGAGAGCGGTCCCGTCCACGGCGTCTTGCCCACCACCGTGCCGTCGATCGACAGCTCCACGTTCGGGTTCGCGTCGATCGTGACCGACAGCTCCGCAGGCAGGGCAGGGCCGGCGTCGACTGGCGCAGGCGGAGCCACGACTCCCGCGTCGACCGGCTCGAGGCCCGCGTCGGCGATCACGCCTGCATCGACGGGCTCCAGCACGACCCCTGCGTCGACCTCCGGCGTGGGATCGGCGTCGACGATTGGATCCTGTCGAACCGGCTCGAACGGCGCGTTCGCCCGCGACCACGCGAAGTAGCCGCTGGCCGCGACGACGATCACCAACAGGAAGATCACCCACGGCGCCGACGATCCGTCCTTCTTCGGCTCGTCATCGTCCTCGGGGGGCTCGACGGGACGGGGCGGAGGCTTCGCGATCGCAGGCGGCGGCTTCGGCTTCGCTGGGAGCGCCGCATAGGCGCCCGACGGCGGCGGAGGCGGCGGCGGAATCGCGCGCACGGGCTCCGAGATCGGGTCGATTGGCTCGTACGGGCCCGACGGCGTCGGCACCTGCACGACGGGGATCTGCTTCGTGTCGCGCTTCGCCCACTGCTTGCGCGCGAACTCGGCGATGCCAGCGTCGATGGTGCGCTTGCGCTCGGCGCGAATCTCCCCGTTCCCCGGGAAGAGCGAGTCGAGGAACTTCGAGAGCTCCTCGACGGTGGCGACCTCGGAGCCGACGGCCTGCTCGATCGCCTCGCGCATCGCGAGCGGCGTCGGGTACCGCTGCGACGCCTTCTTCTGACAGGCCTTCTCGATGATGGGCCACAGCGCGTCGGGAATGGCTCCGGGCGTCGCGGGCGGCAGCGGATACGCCAGCACCGCCTGGTCGAACCCTTCGCCTTGATCCGCCCACGGCACGATGCCGGTCAGCAGCTCGTAGAACGACAGACCGAGCAGATAGACGTCACTCGGAATTGTGATCGCGTCACGCCCGCCGATGATCTGCTCGGGCGAGGAGTGCACGCGCCGGCCCTTCACCCGCTGGCCACCGATCTCCCGCGGCGCGAAGGCGAGGGCGCCGTAGCCGGTCACCTTCGTGATGCCGGCGAACGAGATGAGCAGCGTCTCGGGGCGAACGTCTCCGTGCACGAGCGCGGTGCCGTCGTCGTTGCCGGCGAGGTGCGCGTAGTGAACGCCGGTGCACGCGTCGATGATGATGCGGGTCGCGATGCGCGGCGGCACGGTCTTCGAGAGGTTCAGCACGCGGCGCAGTGATTCACCGTCGGCGAACTCCACGACGCGGGCGTGCTTCTTCTCGAGGTCGGCGAAGCCGAAGACGGTGACGATGTTCGGGTGATCGAGCTGGGCCGCGTGCTCGGTCTCGCGGCGGATCTTCGCGAGCAGCGTGGCGTCCTTCTCGGCCTCGTCGGGCACGAAGACCACCACGCACGGATCTGCCCGACCGTCGTCGAAGACGGCGAGGCCCAGCTGCGCGCGAGACCCTTCCCCCGCATGCAGTGGCCCAAGTACCTGATACCGGACAGGCCGCATGGCTTGGACCGTAGGCGGAGACGGTCAGAGGTCAACAATCACGTCGAGCTGGAGCAGAGTGCCCGCATGCCGACACGCAGCTTCGTGATCGAGGAGGCAGGCAAGAAGCGCTTCTGGGATGTGTCGTGGGAAGGCGGCGAGGTGGAGATCTCGTCGGGCGCGTGGGGCACCAACGGCCGCGCGCGGAACCGCAGCTTCGCGTCAGTGGGCGAGCGTGACGCCTTCATCGCCGACGAGGTGAAGAAGGTGGTGAAGAAGGGCTTCGTCGAGAGCGGAGTCGTCGCTCCGATCGCCGACGATCCTGACTCGAGCGTGAATCGTCAGGCGGCGGCGTGGCGGAAGCGGTTCGAGGCGCGTGTGGCTTTGGCGTGGGCGCCCGTCTTCGGTGATGGCCCCGAGGTGCACGGTCGCGTGCGTGGCGCGATGACGTTGCTCGAGCACGAGGCGTGGCCCGCGTGTCCCTCGTGTGGGCGGCCGCTCTCGGCGGTGCTCGAGCTCGATCGATCACGGCTGCCCGACAAGGCCCTGCGCGCGAAGGAACTCGTTCAGCTCTTCACATGTGAAGCGTGGACGAATGAGGAAGCGACCAGCGCCGCGTGCATCTTCGACGGGTGGCTCGCGCGACGGCATTCGCCTGCTGGGGTGTTGCGCGAGGGTCCGCGTGGCCGGGGGACGCCGACGTCGATCATCGGGTGGACGCAGTTCGAGGAGCTGCCGCCCGAACTCGAGGATCCGCTCCGCGAGCAGGTGGAGCATGAAGCGTGTGAGGTGATCGAGGCGCTCCTCGCTGGCGCCGAAGACGATGGGCTCACCTATCGCTCGTGGGCGAAGGCCTCAGGCAAGGCCGCGCGCAACGTGCACAAGCTGGGTGGCTTTCCGACCTTCGTGCAGGAGTGCTCCGTCACGTTCACGCAGCAGTTGTTTCAGCTCGAGTGCGGCCAGCCGTTCGACGTGAACCTGGGCGATGTCGGCGCGGGGCATCTCTTGCTTCGCCCCAGTGGTGACGTGCACTTCTTCTGGGCCAGCCACTGACGGATCAGAAGGGCAGCGTCAGGTAGTAGCCGCGCTGGCCGCGCACGACGAGCAGCAGCACGCTCCTCGAGGCGCGCGCTTGAATGACGGCCTCGCGGTACTCGTTCGCGTTCAGCACCGCGCGGTTGTTCACCTTGCGAATGACGTCTCCCGCGCGAAGGCCGACCTGCGCCGAGACCGAGCCCGGCCGCACCGCGCCGATCACCATGCCCACGTTCGCCATCGGCTTGAGTCGCACGCCCAGGCGCTCCCAGACGGTGGAGTCGACGAGCTCGGCGGGGAACTCCACCGGCGTGATGACGGTCTCGACCACGCCGCCGCCTCGGAAGAGCTGCAGCCGAATGGGGGACTTCGCGGTGAAGCCCCGCACGCGGCTCTGGAAGTCGTCGGCGTCTTCCACCTGCGTGGTGCCGACCTGCGTGACGATGTCTCCGCGCTGGAGCGCCGCCTTCTCGGCCGGGCTGCCCGCCTCGACGTTCGTGACGACCGCGCCGTACGTGCGATCCCACCCGAGCTGGCGACCGAGCTCCGGCGTCAGCGCCTGCACGTCGGCGCCCACCCACGCGGGCCGCACTTTTCCGAACTGCGTGAGCTCGGTGACGATTCGGCGCACCTTGTCGGCGGGGATCGCGAAGCCGATGTTCTGCGCGCTCGCGATGATCGCGCTGTTGATGCCGATGATCTCGCCGTCGATGTTCAGCAGCGGCCCACCCGAGTTGCCCGGGTTGATCGACGCGTCGGTCTGAATGAAGTCGTTGAACGTGCGGCCCTCGTTGCGAATCGTGCGGCCGAGCGCCGAGACGACTCCGACCGTGACCGTCTTCTTGAGACCGAGCGGGCTGCCGATCGCGATGGTGGTCTCGCCGATCATGAGATCCGACGAGGTGCCCAGCTTGGCGGTGGGGAAGGGGCCTTTGCCGACGATCTTCAAGACCGCGAGATCGGCGTCGGCGTCGGCGCCGATCACCTCTGCGTCGAGCTGCCGCCCATCGGCGAGCACCACGTGCACTTCCGAGGCTCCGCGGATGACGTGATCGTTCGTGATGACGATGCCGGACGCGTCGACGATCACGCCCGAGCCGAGGCCCTCGACCGCGCGCCGCTCTTCACTCGGGCCGTAGAAGAGATCGTCGAAGAGCGAGCGTGATCGAAAGCTGCGCTCCACCATCTGCACGGTGCCGACGTAGACGACTGCGGGAGAGACCTGCTCCACCACCTGCACCACGGGGCTTCGGCGGCTTTGGAGATCTCCAGAGACGAGCGACAGGGTGGCGACGAGCGCGTGGATCATGGGCTGGAGATACGCAGTCCGCGCAACGACGCAAGGGTCTCCGACATTCCCGCGCAGGTGCTACAACCATCGGCCATGTCCCGATTGCTGACCCTGGGTGTGGCGCTGTTCGCTGGTGTGGCTGCTGCGCAGGACGACGCTGACGCGAAGAAGGTCGCCGAGACCTATCTCAACGCGCTGACCGGCGCGGGCGACGAGGCCGGGAAGGATCTGCTCCTCGGCGGCGTGACCATGAACGCGCAGCTGTTCAGCCTCGACAACTGGGAGTTCAAGTCGAAGGACCCCGTGAAGAAGGAAGAGGCTGACCTCGTGCACGCGGTGCAGTCGATGAACGATCTCGACAAGGCCGGGCGGTCGGCGCTGACGAAGCTGATGGGCATGGACCAGGTCGGAGACGATCTGAAGATGACCGAGGTCTCGCAGGCCGACGCGACGAAGCTGCTCGGCCCCACGCGTGAGAAGGCCGCCGCGTTCACCAAGGCGCACCCGGTGCTGTCGTACGTGATGCGTGTCGGGAAAGAGGTGTACTGGCACCCGAAGAACCCGATGCGCGCCGTGGTGGCGAAGGCGACGGGGTCGGGCAAGTACTCCATCGAGGTGCATCGGTGGGTGGTGCTGAGCAAGGAAGGCGCTGCGAAGACGCCGCGCGAGTGGCCGATTCGGGTGGTGCGGTTCCGCGCGGGCAAGGTCGATACGGGGTGGAAGATCCTCCCCGCGTCTGACTGGAACGCCGAGTAGTCGTCAGCTTGCGCTGAGCGCGATCAGGAAAGCCACGTAGCCGACCACGAGCACGGCTCCCTCGAGCCTCGTGATGACGCGCGCGCGGCTCATCGAGACGGCACCCACCAGCGTGAGCACCACCATGGCGGCGACGTCGAGCTGCACCGACGCGAACGGCGCCTGCACCGGAGTGATGAGGGCCGCGGCTCCGAGGCACAGCAGCGCGTTGAAGATGTTCGAGCCCACCACGTTGCCGACCGCGATGTCGGAGTGCCCACGGAACGCTGCGATGAGGCTCGTCGCCAGCTCCGGCAGCGACGTGCCCACCGCGACGATGGTGAGGCCGATGAGGCGCTGCGAGATGCCGAACGACGTCGCCAGCCCCACCGCTCCGTCGACGAAGAGGCTGCCGCCGATCACGAGGAAGGCGAGCCCTGCGATCGCCGTGATGCCCATGCGCAGCCGGCTGCCAGGAGCGGGCGCTCCGGCGAGATCGGCGGCAGTCTGCATCTCGCCCGCGCTCGCGGCGGCTTGCTTCATGGAGCGGCGGGCAGACGTCACCATCCACCCGCTGTAGGCGACGGCCGCCACCACCAACGCGCCGCCCTCGACGCGGCTCACCACGCCGTCGAACAGCACGAACGGCACTGCGATCGTCGCGAGCACCAGCACCGGCACCTCGCGACGGGCGAGCGCAGCGTCGACCCGCGCGGGCTTGAGCAGCGTCGTGAGCCCGAGGATCAGTCCCAGGTTGGCGATGTTGCTGCCGATGACGTTGCCCAGCGCGATGGCGCCCGAGCCGGCCAGACTCGCCTTCACGCCGACCACCACCTCGGGGGCCGACGTTCCGTAGGCGACGACGGTGAGTCCGATCAGCAGCTGCGGCACGCCCAGCGCGCGCGCCAGGCCTGACGAGCCACCGACCAGCCACTCCGCGCCGAAGTAGAGGAGGACGCCTCCGCCCAGCAGCATCATCAGGTTCATGTGATCGTTTCCTTACTTCGAGGTCGAGCTCTCGGCCTCGTCGGCCGTCTCTGCTGCGGCCGGTACACGGGCCAGTGGGAGCAACGCCCGGCCCAGAATGAGCGCGAGCACCGACGCGACGCCGCTGGCTCCCAGAACGCCCAGCTTCGCGGGGCCCAGCATCGCGCCGTCGGCAAAGGCCAGCTTCGCGATGAAGAGCGACATCGTGAACCCGACACCGGCGACCGCTCCCAGCACGACGAGGTGACGCGTCGAGAGCCCCGTGGGCAAGGCGGCCAGCCCGAGGCGAAGGGCCACCGCGCTCGCCAGCAACACGCCCAGTGGTTTGCCGATGACGAGGCCGACGGCAGCTCCAGCCAGCACGCGCCACGAGGACTCGTCGAACGTCACCCCCGTCACCACCACGCCCGCGTTGGCCAGCGCGAACAAGGGCATGATCCCGAACGCGACCCACGGGTGGAGCAGCTCGATGAGGCTCTCGGCGGGTGACATCGCCTCGCGCCTCGCCACGGCGACGTGACCGAGCGTCTGCGCGAGCTCGTGGGGTGAGAGCTTCTCGGGGCGGGAGCGCTCGAGCTGATCGAGCTCCTTGCGCATGTCGTCGAGGAAGCCCGTCGGACCCAGCCACGCCTGGACAGGGGTGATGAGTCCGATGATCACTCCTGCGATCGTCGGGTGAACGCCGGCTATCGCCACGCCGGCCCAGAGCACCACGCCTGGCGCGACGTAGGCCGCCTTCGCGCGCACACCGAGGCGCTGCATGAGGATGATGATCGCGAGGCCCACCGCGGCGACGCCTAGCCCCAGCCCCGAGATGCCGTCGGAGTAGAAGAGGGCGATCACCACGATGGCGCCGAGATCGTCGATCACCGCGAGCGCGAGCAGCAGCACCCGCAACGCAGGAGGAACGCGCGCGCCCAGCAACGTGAGAATGCCCACGGCGAAGGCGATGTCGGTCGCCATCGGCACGCCCCAGCCCGAGCGCGTCTCGGGTGCTCCCGCGATCCCGAGGTAGCAGAGCGCGGGCACGATCATGCCGCCGAGCGCCGCCGCCAATGGGAGCGCTGCGCGCCGAAGCTCCGAGAGTTCTCCGTGGTGCAGCTCGCGCCGAATCTCGAGGCCGACGACGAAGAAGAAGATGACCATCAACCCGTCGTTGACGATCCACTCCACGCTGCGCTCGATGGCGAAGCCGCCGACCCGCAACCCCACCGGCGCGTGCCACAGGTGCAGGTACGCCTCGCTCCATGGAGAGTTCGCCCACGCCAGCGCGACGGCGGCCGCGACCAGCAGCAGAATGCCGCTCGCGGCTTCGATGCGCAGAAACCGCTCGAGCGGCCGCGTGGCGAGTCGCGCAGCCCGCATGAGGGGCGCCCAGGCTTCGGGTGGAAGTGACGTGGTCGACATGTGGCTCCCTGCCGGTGACTCCCGGCAGGTGGCGGCCCGACCACCCGTGAAACCTGCGGCGACGCGCCGCACCCAGACGTTGCTGTACTGCGGTGAGTACAGGAGTTCGCTCAACGCTCGAAGCGAATTGGCATTTCATCCGCCTGCTTTCAACGAGTTGACCCACCGGGCTGGACAGGATCTCTCCGCGGGGTAAGGGCCCGCGGGTGAACGACTCCTCGACTGGTTTTTCGACGCTCGGCCTGCACGCCCTGTCTCTTCAGGCGCTGGCCACCAAGGGCTACACGCAGCCCACTCCGATTCAGCAGCAGACGATTCCTCCCGGGCTCGCTGGCCGTGACGTCATCGGCTGCGCTGCCACCGGCACCGGCAAGACCGCCGCCTTCATGCTGCCGATGGTCGAGCGCCTGCGTGGCAAGCACGGCATCACCGGCCTCGTGCTCGCTCCGACGCGTGAACTCGCGCTTCAGATCGCCGAACACGCCCACGACTTCGGCCGCCCTCATCACGTGAAGGTCGCCACCCTCATCGGCGGCGTCGGCATGGGCGCGCAGATCGAGGCGCTCAAGACCGCCAACCTCGTCATCGCCACGCCGGGCCGCCTCATCGATCACCTGCAGGAGGGCCACGCCAGCCTCGCGAAGGTCGAGATCCTCGTGCTCGACGAGGCCGATCGCATGCTCGACATGGGCTTCAAGCCGCAGCTCGACAAGATCCTCGCGAGGCTGCCGAAGGCCCGCCAGACGCTGCTCTTCTCGGCCACCATGGCCGGAGAGGTCGCCCAGTTCGCCAAGCAGCACAGCAAAGATCCCGTGCGCGTCGAGGTGAGTCGCTCGGGCACGACGGCGAAGAACGCCACCCAGTGCGTGTACGAGGTCGGCCAGAACGAGAAGTCGCCGCTGCTGATCGCGCTGCTGTCGGAGGGAGAGGAGAGCACCCTCGTCTTCACCCGCACCAAGCGCCGCGCTGACGTGCTGGCCAAGGCCATCGCGCGCAACGGGTACACCGTCGAGCGCATTCACGCGAACCGCTCCCAGAACCAGCGGCAGCAGGCGCTCGAGGGCTTCAAGTCGGGCCGCTACCGCGTGCTCGTCGCCACCGACATCGCCGCGCGCGGCATCGACGTCGCCGAGATCGGTCACGTGGTGAACTTCGACCTGCCCCACGTGCCCGAAGACTACGTGCACCGCGTCGGCCGCACGGCCCGCGCCTCGGCGACTGGTCACGCTTCGGCCTTCTGCTCGCCTGAAGAGATGCCGCTGCTCAAGGACATCGAGCGCCTCATTCGCGGCCCCGTGCCGCGTCGGTCGATTCCCCGCGAGTCAGACGGCTTCAAGCAGGCCGTCGCGAAGGACGCCTCGTTCCGGAGCCAGCCCGGCCACGCCGTTCGTCAGGAGAACCGGCCGCACGGTGGTGGTAGCGGTGGCCCGCGTTCGCCTCGTCAGCAGCGTCGTGGCGCCCGATCGCAGGGGCGGGGTGGTGGTGGCGGTTCGTCGGGGCACGCTCCACAGGGGAGCGGCAAGGTGCTCTTCAGCGGCCGCCCGAAGGGGCGCTGATCAGACGAAGAGGCTCGAGAGCGACTCCGCCCGGTAGATGCGGGCGATCGCCTCTCCGAAGAGCCGCTCGGAGCCCACGGCGCGAATCTTCGAGCACGCCTGCGCCGACTTCGACAGCGGCACCGTATCGGCGACCACGAGCTCTTCGAGCGCCGACTCGTTCACGCGCGAGATCGCCGGCCCCGAGAGGATCGGGTGCACGATGTACGCGTAGACGCGGCGTGCACCCTTCTCTCGGAGCGCCGCGGCTCCCTGGGTCAGCGTGCCGCCGGTGTCGATGATGTCGTCGACGATGATCGCGTCGCGCCCCTTCACGTCGCCGATCAGGTTCATCACCTCGGACGCGTTCGGCCGAGGGCGGCGCTTGTCGATGATCGCGAGCGGGCAGTTGAGCCGCTTCGAGTACGCGCGCGCACGCTCGACACCACCCGCGTCGGGCGAGACGATCACCAGCTCGTCGGTGTTCGGGAACTTCTTGCGCAGATCGTCGAGGAAGACCGGCGACGCGTAGAGGTGATCGGTGGGGATGTTGAAGAACCCCTGGATCTGCCCGGCGTGCATGTCCATCGACACCACGCGCGTCACGCCCGCGGTCTCGAAGAGATCAGCCACCAGCTTCGCGGTGATGGGCGTGCGCGCCGCTACTTTGCGGTCCTGCCGCGCGTAGCCGTAATAGGGGACCACGGCCGTGATCGACGCCGCGCTCGCGCGCTTGAGCGCGTCGCACATGATCAGCAGCTCCATGATGTGGTCGTTCACCGGCGGGCAGGTGGACTGGATCACGAACGAGTCGAAGCCGCGCACGTTCTCGCCGATCTCGACCTGAATCTCGCCATCACTGAAGCGGTTGACGTCACACTTCGACAGCGGGCGCTTGAGGTACTCGCAGATGCGATCGGCCAGCGCACGGTTCGAGTTACCTGAGAAGACCTTGAAGTCGTGGCTGACGGGCATGACGCGCGGAGTACCCGATCACTTTGACGGCTTCAATGTGGGCGCGAAGGATCAATCTGGGTCGGCGTAGGCCTCGATGGCGCGCGCGCTCGGCCGTGACACCACCGTGGCCTTTTCGTACTCGGCCAGCACGATCTTCTCGAACCGCTCGCGCGTCTCGGCGTTCAGCGGGTGCGCGATGTCTTTGTAGGTGCCGTCTTTGCGCTTCTTCGCCGGCATCGCGACGAACAGCCCCGCCGCGCCGCTGATCACCTTGAGGTCTCTGACGACGAAGCACCCGTCGAGGGTGATCGTGACGTACGCGCGCAGCTTGTCTTCCTCGACCGGGAAGATCTTCACGTCGGTGATGTCCATACTGCCCCCGATGCCGGTACCCGATGTTCGAACAACTCGAAGAATGGAGCCTGTTTCATCGCTTCGACAAGGCCCACCGCGTGAACAGTCGCGGTGTGGTGATGGAACGGCTGGGCATTCTTGACTTCGGGGGGTCGATCGCTGATGAAGCGCGCGCCTCACCGCCGTACCCACTTGCTTTTGGAGACAGTGCCATCGCTACCGCACGCGACCAGAGAACCGACCGCCGCATCAAAGCCCGTGAAGTCCGTGTCGTCGGATCACAGGGTGAACAGCTCGGCGTGATGCCGACCGACCAGGCGCTGGCGCGCGCTCAGGCCGAAGGCTTGAACCTCGTTGAAGTCAACCCGATGGCCCGTCCTCCGGTCTGCAAGATCATGGACTACGGCCGCTTCAAGTACGAAGAGAAGAAGAAGGCCAACGAGGCCAAGAAGAAGCAGGTCGTGGTGAAGGTGAAGGAAGTGAAGCTTCGCCCGAAGACCGAAGAGCACGACTACGAGACGAAGCTGCGTCACGTGCGCGAGTTCATCGAAGAGGGCAACAAGGCGAAGATCACGATCATGTTCCGCGGCCGCGAGATCACCCACCGTGAGCTCGGCACTGCGATTCTCGATGACGTGATGACCGACACGAAGGACATCGCCGTCGTCGATCAGCAGGTGCGCCTCGAGGGCAAGACGATGTTCATCGTCCTCGGGCCCAACCCGAAGATCGCTCAGCGCGCGCGCGACCTGCACCGTCAGGCGCTCATCGAGTCCGAGAAGGAGAAGGCCGAGCGCAAGGG
Source organism: Myxococcaceae bacterium (assembly GCA_040275325.1). Taxonomy (GTDB): domain Bacteria; phylum Myxococcota; class Myxococcia; order Myxococcales; family Myxococcaceae; genus Xiheimicrobium. Next base: position 11,535 of record JBEOKA010000064.1, read on the forward strand.
TGTCGCGCCGTCGGCTCCTCGCTCGGGTGGTGAGGGCGACGCAGCCGAAGCCCCGATGGTCGCTCCTCCGCCGCCTGCCGCCGCCGAGGCGCCGAAGGCCTGAGCTTCACCAGTTGACAGCTTCGGAGCTTGGCGGTAGTGCCGCCGTCCTTTTCCGAAGTTTGAAGGAATCCTGTCATGCCCAAGTTGAAGACCCGCAGTGGGGCGAAGAAGCGCCTCCACGTGAAGAAGTCTGGCAAGGTGAAGCACGCCAAGGCGTTCGGCAAGCACCTGTTCACCCACGCCAAGTCGATGGACCAGCGCCGCCGGAACCGCGGCACCGGTCTTCTCCGCGACATGGACGCGAAGAAGGTCGTCAAAGAACTTTTCCCCTACGGAGCGAACTGAGTCATGCGCGTCAAGAAGGGCGTCAAGGCGCGTCGTCGCCGCAATTCAATCCTCAAGCTGGCCAAGGGTTTCCGGGGCCGCCGCAAGAACTGCTACAAGCGCGCGAACCAGGCCGTCGAGCGCGCGCTCGACTACGCCTCGCGTGACCGTGCTCGCAGGAAGCGCGACTTCCGCAGCCTGTGGATCGTTCGCATCAACGCCGCGGCTCGCCTCACGGGCCTCTCGTACTCGCGCCTCATCGCGGGTCTGAACAAGGCGAAGGTTGCCATCGACCGCAAGATCCTCGCGGACCTCGCGGTTCACGATCCCGCCGGCTTCAACGCCGTCGCCGCGCTCGCGAAGGCCTGAGTTTCAGTCTTCGTGATTCGTTCGGGGCTGCTTCTCCAACTGGAGGGGCGGCCCCGAGTCGTTTCTGGACTGTCAGTGCCGTAGAGGCGACGCGTCATTTCGGGTAATGCCCGACGACATGCAAGACCGCTTGAAGGCGCTGGCTGAGGCCGCTCGTACCGACATCTCGAATGCCCAGAACGCGCAGCAGCTCGAGGCGCTCAAGGGCCGCTTCCTCGGAAAGAAGGGTGAGCTCGCGGCGGTGCTCGGGTCGATGGGCAAGCTCGCTCCCGAAGAGCGCAAGGCCGTCGGAGAGATCGCGAACAAGGTGAAGGGTGAGGTCGAGCAGCTGCTCGCCACCGCGCAGACCCGCCTCGAAGACGCCGCGCTCGAAGAAGAGCTCAAGGGCCCGAAGCTCGACGTGACGTTGCCTGGCCGCGCCGCGCAGTTCGGCCGCCGTCACCCCGTCTCGCAGACGCTCGAAGACATCGTGCGCGTGTTCTCGAGGCTGGGCTTCGAGGTCTACTCGGGGCCTGAGATCGAGCTCGACTGGTACAACTTCGAAGCGCTCAACGTGCCGGCCGATCACCCCGCGCGCGACATGCAGGACACGTTCTATGTCGACGCCGCCTGGCTGCCGAAGGGCGTGGGGCCCGTGGTGCTGCGCACGCACACGTCACCCGTGCAGATCCGCACGATGCTCGCGCACAAGCCGCCGGTGCGCGGCGTGATGCCGGGCCGCGTGTACCGCAAAGACAGCGATCAGACGCACACGCCCATGTTCCACCAGGTCGAGGGCCTGCTCGTCGACGAGAAGGTCACCTTCGCCGAGTTGAAGGGCACGCTCGCGGCGTTCGCGAAGGCCTTCTTCGGAGCCTCGACGAAGACGCGCTTCCGCCCCAGCTTCTTCCCGTTCACCGAGCCCTCGGCCGAGGTCGACGTCTCGTGCGTCTTCTGCAGCGGCAAGGGCTGCCGTGTCTGCAAGCACACCGGCTGGCTCGAGGTGCTCGGCAGCGGCATGGTGCACCCGAACGTCTTCAAGCACGCGCAGTACGACGCGTCGAAGGTGACCGGCTTCGCGTTCGGCATGGGCGTCGAGCGCCTGGCGATGCTCCGGTACGGCATCGACGACCTGCGCACCATGTTCGAGAACGACGCGCGCTTCCTTGCGCAGTTCTGATCCACACCACTTCTTTCCAGGACTCTTCTCATGCGCATTTCGCTCAAGTGGCTCAAGGACTACGTCGCGCTGCCCGCGTCGGTCGATGAACTCGCCAGTCGGCTCACCATGGCCGGCCTGGAGATCGAAGGCATCGAGCGGCCCGCCGAGGCGCTGAAGGGCGTCGTCGTCGCTCGCATTCTCGAGAGCGAGAAACACCCGAACGCCGACAAGCTGTCGGTGACGAAGATCGACTTCGGTGGAGCCGCTCCGCTGCAGGTCGTCTGTGGCGCGAAGAACTACAAGGTCGGCGACAAGGTGCCGCTCGCGACGGTGGGAACGAAGCTGCCCAATGGCGTGGAGATCAAGCAGGCGCCCCTTCGCGGCGTCGACAGCCACGGCATGCTCTGCAGCTCGAAAGAGCTCGGCATCACGGAAGAGAGCTCTGGCCTTCTGGTCCTCCACGCTGACGCGAAGGTCGGTCAGCCGATCGCCGAAGCGCTGGGGCTCGATGACGTCATCTTCACGGTCAACGTCACGCCGAACCGCGCCGATGCGCTCTCGCACCTGGGCATCGCGCGTGAAGTGGCGACGCTGTTCAACGTTCCGTTGAAGAAGCCCGAGGTGAAGCTGGCGGAGTCGGGAACGGAAGCGTCGACGAAGATCGCCATTCGCATCGATGATGCCGAGCGCTGCTGGCGGTACGCGGCGCGGGTGATCGAAGGCGTGACGGTGAAGCCCTCTCCGCAGTGGATGCAGGATCGCCTCAAGGCGGCCGGCATGCGCGGCATCAACAACCTCGTCGACATCACCAACTACGTGTTGCTCGAGTACGGCCAGCCGCTGCACGCGTTCGATCTCGATCGCATCGGTGGCGCGCAGATCGTGGTGCGCACGGCGAAGGGGGGCGAGAAGCTGACGACGCTCGATGGCAAAGAGCGCCCGCTCCACGCTGATGATCTGCTCATCTGCGATCGTGACACGCCGCTCGTGCTCGCCGGCGTCATGGGCGGAGCGTCGAGTGAAGTGACCGAGAAGACCACGCGCGTGCTGCTCGAGTGCGCGACGTTCCAGCCCACGACCGTGCGGCGGTCGTCGAAGCGTCACGCGCTGCACACGGAGTCGTCGCATCGGTTCGAGCGCGGCACCGATCTCAACGTGGTGCCCGAGGTGCTCGATCGCACGGCCGCGCTGATCGCCGAGCTCGGCGGCGGCACGGTGCTGAAGGGCCGGGTCGATGTGTTCCCCGCGCCGAAGCCCGCTCGTCAGGTGACGCTGCGCACGCAGAAGGTGGCCGACGTTCTGGGCGTCGTCGTGTCTGCAGCAGACTGTCAACGCATTCTCGCGAGCCTCGGCTTCAAGAAGCTGTCGGGTGACGACGTGACGGCGACGTTCGAGGTGCCGTCGGTGCGCGTCGACGTGAGCATCGAAGAAGATCTCGTCGAAGAGATCGCCCGCGTGCGTGGGTTCGACGCGATTCCCGAGGCGTTGCCGCGCGGCCTGTCAGAGCTCGAGCCCGAGCGACCTGCGATGCGCGTCGAGCGGCTCGTTCGTGGCGCGATGGCGGGGCAGGGCGTCGACGAAGTGGTGAACTACTCGTTCGTCTCGCCAGCCGAGCTCGCGGCGTTCAGCGCGGCCGAAGGCGCGATCGCCGTCGGCAACCCGCTGTCGGTCGAGCAGTCGGTGATGCGCACCACGCTGTTCCCCTCACTCGTTCAGAACGTCATTCGAGCCTCGCGCCACCAGACGCAGGGCGTGCGGTTCTACGAGTGGGCGCGCAGCTACTCGCCCGATCAGGCTGGCGGGAAGGACGGCGTGCCGGTCGCGAAAGAAGTGCTCGAGGTCGCGGGTGTCGTGTGGGGCATGCGTCACGGCCAGCGCACGTGGACCGCGAAGGATGCCGAGGCCGACTACTTCGACGCGCGCGCGATCGTGGAGTCGACGTTGCGGGCCTTGCACATCGATGGCGTGACCACCGAGTCGTTCGAGTCGCCCTGGTACCACCCGCGCTCCGCGACGCTCGTTCGCAAGGGGCAGACGGTTCTCGGCACGCTGGGTGAGCTGCACCCGCGCGTGATGAAGAAGCTCGATGCTCCCTCGGGCATCGTCTTGTTCCAGCTGAACGTCGAGGCGCTGCAGTCGGCGTCGGTGCTCGTGCCGCAGGCGAAGGGGCTGTCGAAGTTCCCCGCGGTGCTTCGCGATCTCGCGGTCGTCGTTCCCTCCGAGATGCAGAGCGAAGCGGTGCGGCAGGTGATCCTCGAGGTCGGTCGCCCGCTCGTCGAAGACGCGCAGGTGTTCGACGTGTACTCAGGCCATCAGGTCGGCGCGGGGCGGAAGAACCTCGCGTACGCGCTGCGCTATCGCTCGCCTGAGAAGACGCTCACCGACACCGAAGTCACCGAAGCCCACGACAAGATCGTGGCCGAGGTCACGAAGCGTCTGGGTGGGGCGCTGCGCGCGTAACAGCCCGTCGTCGTTGAGGTCTTTGGGCGATTTCTGGAAGCGCTTCCGGGGCCGATTTACCGCCTCGGGAGCCCCTCTGACGCAGGGTGCCGAAAAGTTCAGGAAAGTCGGCATGTTGACACCCTTGTGCGCGCGGGTACGCTTCGGTTCATGACCAAGGCGGACATCATCGAGAACGTCTACGAGCGCGTGGGTTTCTCGAAGAAGGACTCGGCGGAGCTGGTCGAGATGGTCTTCGACACAGTCAAAGAGACGCTCGAGCGCGGCGACAAAGTGAAGATCGTCGGCTTCGGCATCTTTCAGCCGCGCTTCAAGCGCTCACGTCCGGGCCGCAACCCGCAGTCGGGCCAGCCCATCGAGATCACGGCGCGTCGCGTGGTGGTCTTCGTTCCCTCGACCGGTCTCAAGGCCGACTTGAACGACGGCTTCGTGCCCGAGGGCGAAATCTCGGCTGAAGATCTCGACGACAACCCGGACGCGGACGTCGAAGAAGACGACGAATGAGTCGAGTGGTCGCGATGCTTGTTGACGGTCTCTGGTCAGACTGGCAGAAGGCGCGCGTCTCACCGAGGTACCCTGCAGTTCCCGGGGCGTAGCGCAGCCTGGTAGCGCACTTGCTTGGGGTGCAAGTGGTCGCTGGTTCGAATCCAGTCGCCCCGACCATTTGAAGGCCCTGATTCTCGAGGCGAAAGCCAACGGAGTCAGGGCCTTCGTTTTTCCGGGTTACGAGTTCGAGACGGTTCGTCGACTCAATGCTCGAAGCGCGAATCATCAGAATGCTCGCTGGCGCCGACCCGTTTGGACGCTGAATCCCGCCGTCCGTACCAACGACCCAGGCCGGCCACGATGAGTGAGGCGACGAGAAAGCCGCCCATGATCGGCCAGGCGCGCGGCTGCAGGTGACCCGCCGAATCGAAGAGCTCACTCCCCAGGTAGCTGACCGCCAGAAGCGGCGGCGCGTAGCCGATGAGCGAACCCCAGAAGTGTGTCGAGAACCGCACCTTCGAGACGCCGAAGAACCAGTGCAGGGGCTGCGGCATCCACAGCACCATTCGCAGCACGATCACCGTGACGAGCGCCTGATGCGCGAGGGCCTCGTCATAGCGACGGAGCCGAGCCGGAATGCGCGTCGACACCCAGTCTCGCGCCATGAAGCGCGCGAACCCGAAGGCGATGACACTGGCCGCCATCGTTCCCACCATCGAGAGCGCGAACGCGATGGGCCACGGCCAGACGAGCGGCGCCGCGATGACGAAGATCGTTCCTGGAACGCCGAACGGGTGAAGCAGCGCGTAGGCGAGGACGAACGCGATGTAGCCAAAGGCTCCCTGCGCGACGAGCGCCTGGGCGAGCAGCCGCGGCTCCCGAACACTCGCGAAGACTCCGAGGTACCAGAGGGCTCCGAGGACGAGCGCGACGATCGCGACGAGCACCACCCGCGGCGAGACACGCCTCATGCGCCCACCCGGTTGATGTCGGCCGACTCGAGAATGAAGCGATCAGCCTTGCCCTCGGTGACGCGGAGCATCGCCCGGCCCAGCCGCTCCGAGGTCGTGAAGAGGATCGGCGCGACTCGCAGGAGCAGCGGCGTGAACCAGAACACGGGTCGCATCAGCACGACGCCAAGCTGGTACCCACGGGTGCGGCTGCTGATGCCCGGACCTGGCCGAATGAAGCCGGGCCGCACGGCGCCGACGTGGCGAAAGGGCATCGCCTGCCGTCGAACCCGCGCCCACATGCCGGGGCCACCAGCGCCTCCAGCAGAGCAGTACCAGAAGCCCATCGTCGGGTTCAGTCGCAGCAACGCACGCGCCCAGCTCAGCGTGAGCTCCTCGGTGACGCGCGCGTAGTCCGCCTCGGCTATTCCAAACGAGCTGATGCCCACGGCCCACAGACAGGCGTCGTACCCGGTCAGCTGCGCCTGGACCGACGCGACGTCGAAGAGGTCGGGCATGACCAGCTCCTGCAGCTTCGCGTGCGCGACGCCGCTCGGCCGACGTCCGACGCTGAGCACGCGTTCGACCTCCGCAGCCGCGAGCACCTCACGAAGCGCGCCGGCGCCCACCATGCCCGTCGCGCCAAAGACGATGACCTTCACGAGCGTCTCCTCACGGCGGCAGCGAAGCGCTCGACGAGCAGCGCGATTCGTTTCTCGAGAACGGGAGCGCTGGGCTCATCGGCGAGCAGGCCATCGAGGGCGAGCAGGAACACCTCGGCGCTCGCAGCATCACCGAGAATCGAGGTCGCGCCCTGCCTCAGGACCTCGAGGTGGAGCGCCTCGGTCTTCGGGTCGACGCGATGGCACGTCGCCAGAAACTCGGTGCCCATCGGAGCGCTGATCATCTCGGCCCACGGCTCCGCGACCATCTGACGGCAGAACTCGATCAGCCGCGCGGCTGGCGCGCCTGGCCCCTTCACTGCCGCTCTGGCGTCTTCGTGGCGCGAGACGAGCCAGTCGATGAACACCGCGCGGTAGATGTCCTTCTTGTCGGTGAAGAGCCGGTAGAGCAGGGTGCGCGAGAGCTCGGCGCGCCTGGCGATGTCCTCGAACGAGGTCTTCTGGAACCCGAAGTTGAGGAAGCACCACCGCGCAGCGCTGAGCACCTTCGCGCGTCGCGCCGTCGTGTCGTCTTCGTTCATGAGCGCAGGCACGGAAACGTTGTGACAATGAGAGCATCTGGCGTCAACACGTCCGACTCGCCGGTTGGTGGTTGATCGAGCGCAAGAGCGAGCCCGTTCCGCTGCGGCAGGAGGGTGACCCTCTTACCGTTCGATCGTGGGCACTCGCGTCGAACAGATTCTCGCTTCGGCCTCTGCGGTGAAGCCGTTCCCGAAGGTCGCGCAGCAGGCACTGTCGTTGCTCGACGACCCGATGGTGAGCGCGGGGAAGTTGTCTGACGTGATCTCGCTCGACGCGGGGGTCACCGCGGCGGTGCTCAAGGCGGCCAACTCGGCTGCGTTCGCGCGCGCGCGACGGGTCGACGACTTGAAGCAGGCGCTGGGGTTGCTCGGCAACTCGCGCTTCCGTGAGCTCGTCTTCGCCTCGGCCTCGGCTCCGTTCCTCGCGGCGAGCCAGCCCGGCTACCACCTCAGCGAGGGCAACCTCTGGCGGCACAGCGTCGCGACCTCACTGCTCGCAGAACAGTTCGCACGAGCGGCAAAGCTCGAGGTCGCTGGTGGCCTGCTGTTCACGGCTGGGCTGCTCCACGACATCGGTAAGTCGGTGCTGAATCAGTACGTCGAAGCGGCTGCGGCCGAGATCCAGCGCGTGGTGAAGGAGCAGGGCAGAACATTTCTGGAAGCCGAGCTGCAGGTGCTCGGCGTTCATCATGCAGAGCTCGGCGCTCGCCTCGCAGAGCCGTGGAATTTCAGCCCCGCCCTCGTCGAGCTGATCCGGTTTCATCACGAGCCACACTTGCGGCCAGAGTCGAAGCCACTCGCCGCGCTGCATCTGGCCGCAGTCCTCTCAGAGATCACCTTCGTCACCGGAGGCGTCGATGCGTTCGCGCAGAAGGGTGATGAGCGCTGCGTGAAGCTGCTGGGCCTGCATCGGAAGGATCTCGAGGCCGGCGTCGCCGAGGTGCACTTCAAGCTCGCGCAGGCCGAGGCGTTGCTGTCGATGGCTCCCGTGAAGAACTGAGTCAGTTCGGTCGTGAGAAGTCGAGCCCTCGGGTGAGCGCCGCCAGGCGTCGTTCTCGAAGGTGCTCGAGCTCGACACCAAAGCGCGCAACCGCAGCGGCAGCTCCCGCTTCGTCGCCGACATCGAGAAGCAGCTCGGCCAGTTGCAGGTGCGTGTCACGATCGCAGACTGGCTTTGAGGCGCAGTGATTCCAGGCTCGGGGGCACCTGCGTCAGATTCGCCAGCGCTTCGCCAGAGAGGCCGAGCTGTGCGTGAACGCGAGCCAGCGCCAGCACGACCGCGGCGCGTGGCCTGAGCTTCTGCGCCTGCTTGAGCATCGCCACCGCCTTCAGCAGGAACCCGTCGCGTTCGTGAACGGCGGCGAGCTGGGCATAGGCGGCTGCCGCTCCTTCGTGGTCGTGAGCTTTCAGCAGGGCGAAGGCCAGCTCCTGCAGGAGCGCCGGGTCGTGAGGCTTCTCCTCGAGTGCCTTCCGAAGTTCCTTCACCCGCTTGTTCATGACCGAAACAGCTTGGGCGACTCGCGCGCGCCAGCCAAGCTCCCCGCATGGACGCTGGCCCTTTCAAGCTCTCCTTCGCACCCCCGACGTTCAACTCACCCGCCGAGGAGCGCCTGCACCGCAAACAGCGCCTCGCCGCGACCTTCCGGCTCTTCTCGAAGTTCGGCTTCGACGAAGGCGTCGCAGGCCATGTCACCTGCCGTGACCCGGAGCACCCCGAGACGTTCTGGGTGAACCCGTTTGGCATCGCCTTCAGTCGCATTCGGGTGAGCGATCTCATTCGCGTCGATCACGACGGTGAGACGGTCGAAGGCGAGCTGCCGGTCAACCGCGCCGCCTTCGTCATTCACTCGCGAGTTCATCACGCGCGACCTGACGTCATCGCCGCGGCGCATGCGCACTCGCTTCACGGCAAGGCGTTCTCGTCGTTGCATCGGTTGCTCTCGCCGATCACCCAGGACTCGTGCGCCTTCTACGGCGATCACGCGCTCTTCGAAGACTTCGGTGGCGTCGCGGTCGAGCTCGACGAGGGCCAACGAATCGCTCAGGCGCTCGGCACGAAGAAGGCGGCGATTCTCGCGAACCACGGCCTGATCACCGTCGGAGAAACCGTCGAAGCTGCGGCGTGGTGGTTCATCACCATGGAGCGCACCTGCCAGGCCGAGCTGCTCGC
>JBEOKA010000065.1:0-8274 GCA_040275325.1 Myxococcaceae bacterium
CGACCGAGCCTGCATCGACCGAGCCTGCATCGACCGAGCCTGCATCGACCGAGCCTGCATCGACCGAGCCCGCATCGACCGACGCGCCTGCATCGACAAGCAGGCCACCGTCGGTCGGCACCACCACCGGCCGACAGCTTCCCACCCCGGAGCAGACACCCGACGCGCACTGCCACCCCGCCTGGCACGGCGCACCGGCGGCTCGGCTCGCAGTGACGGAGCGGCTCGTCGCAGCACCTGCATCGGCCTCGTACCGGCCAAACACCCACGTGAGCGAGTCCTGACCAATCGCGAGGCCTGCGCTGTTCGTGGGCGTGCCGGCGCCAATGATGGGCTGAGTCGACGACGTCACCGAGCCTGAACCGTCGACCGTGAGGAACAACGTCACCAGCTCGCCGTTCGCTCGAGAGGTCGCGCTGGCCACTGCACCTCCGGGCACCTCGACGAGGCTGCCCACGTCCCAGTCGCCGTGCAGCAGCAGGGCTTCGGCGCTTGCGCTCGCGTCGACCACCCGCCGCGCCAGCACGTTGAAGCCATCGGTGTAGACGACGAGAAACCCGCCCAACTCGTCGCTCACCACGAAGGGGTCGACCGACGTGCGCCCCGAGATGCGAAAGCCACCATCGTCACGCGCTCCAAGGTCGCTCGTCAGCCGCGTCGCCCACACCTCCTGCGCCGGGTTGATGACGGCGAGCCCGAAGCCTCCATCTCGCGCCATTGCCAGCCTGGGCCGATGGGGCTTTGGAGACGCCAGCGGGAAGAGCAGTCGCTCGGTGAAAGCACCCGAGGGCTCGAGCCGCAGCGCCCACGCCTCTTCGTCGCTCAGTTGCTCCTGCATTCCCACGACCACCACCCGCCCGAGGCGGTCAGTCGTCACCTGGCCGGTGGTGAGCGGTCGTGGAAGCGTCCTCGGCGGCGCCCACCCCGCGCTGTCGAGCAGATGGAGCGAGCCCCCCGAGAGCAGCGCGACGCCGCCGTTCTGAGCCGTCACGGAAGGTGAGTCGAGACGCGAGGCCGCCAGCTCGAGGTCGGGCGCCGCCGCATGCCCACCGTCGGGGAGCACGCGCCACACGACGTGCACGGCCTCGAGCGTCGTCAGGCGTTGCCACACCGCGATGGCGCCTCCACGCCACGGGGCGACCTGCGAGAACCGGTGACCCGCGCGGCTCTGGCTCAGCTGAGCCGGCGTGCCCGTCGGCACCAACGACGACGAGACCGGCTGCGCCACGACGCCGTTGTTGTACGTCGCCGACAGCAGCAGCGCGTCGCCGACGGCCGACGCGAACGCCGAGACCGCGACCCTGCTCGTCCCGGTCGCCACCGTTCCGAGGCCGACGAAGCCTCCGTCCCTGAGCAACCGCCACCCAAGCCCCCGACCGTCGACCTGCGTCGAGGTCACGACGAAGGTGCCGTCGGAGAGCTCGGCGAGGGCGGCGTTGTCGGTCACGAAGGCGCCGGCGTCGAGGCTGAACGTCGCGGGGCTCGGGTCGTCGAGGCGAGTGACGTACAGCGAGCTGATGCCGCCGTCAGAGACGCGATACAGCGCGTACCCTGTGCCCGCGGCAGTGCCGACGACGCCGTCGAGGTCGACCCGCAGCGGTGGCATGGAACGACTCGCCGGAGGGAGCACCGTCAGCGTGCCGCTCGTACTGGTCACCATCTGCGTCCACAGCGTCGCGCCGTCGACCCAGCTCGCCATGAGGTTCGGCCCCGGAGGCGCGAAGTTGAAGCTCCGCACCGGCGTCGCGTACCGCAGCGGCGGAGTGGCGAGCGTTCGCTCGACTGAAACCTGCGCCGGCGGCAGAACCCAGCGCACCCTGGGTGACGACGCTTCGGCCGTGACGAAGTACCCACCGTTCGTTGCGAGGAGCTGCGGCGCGCGCCCCTCGCCGAAGTTCACGGGAGTGATGGTGGCCGGGTGAAAGGAGCCGTCGAGTTGCACCACGCGTACGAAGGTCGTGCCGTCGAACTCCCAGGCCACCACCCACGCATTGAGGCTGGGCAGCCAGGCCACCGAGGGGTCTCGGCCGAAGGGCTCCGAGATGAGCAGGCCCTCGGGGTCGTCGACGTTTCCACTCGGCTGCACGCGCGCGGCGTAGATGCTGGAGACGTCGACGCCCATTCGGCCCACCGCCGTCCAGACGACCAGCGACACGGGCGTCGTCGGCGAGGCTGCCGCCGTCACGTCATACGTCTGCCCGGCGGCGAGCACGCGGGGCCCCACGGGCTCGAAGGGAAGCTCGGGGGTCGCGGCCAGGGTGAGCAGCAGAGCGCCGAGCACTCCGGGGAGCGTAGACGATGCCCTCGGTGGATCCACCAGACACAGCGCCGACATGGCAGACTCGGAGTGCGTGCGTGTGCTCCTCTTCATGCTGCTCTGCGGGTGCGTCACCAGCGGCGTCACCATCACCCGGCAGCCGTCGGGCGCGGTGATGACGGTCGATGTCGACGGGCTTCCTGCAGGTGACGCGGAGCGTGCGGTGCGCATCAGCGAGCTCGCTGCACAGACGTGTGGGACGGCGACGGCGCAGGTGACGAGCCAGCGGCTCACGACGCGCGACGACGTGCAGCTCGACCTCGACCGCGTCGTCACCACCGCCCAGCGCAGGCCCGCGACCTCGGCGTGGGTTCAGGGCGCTCAGGGCCAGACCGCCCTCAACGCCCGCAGCACGATTCCCCCGACGGCGCCGCAGAAAGACGAGCGCGCCACGCACGTCGCGGTGCTGGTGTTGGAAGTGGTGGTGGTGTGCGGCGGGTGAGGCAGCAGCTCGTCGGGCGCAGAGACCTGCTCGTCTCGTTCCTCGGCCTCGCCGCTGCGAACGCCGCGTGCCGTCGCGGAGCCACAGCTCCTCGCGAGATTCCCACCACCCTCGTCGACCGCGTGCACGAGACGGGGCACCTGCTGCGTGAAGCGCCACCTGCGCTGGCGACGACCGACACGCGCGTCATCGACTGCCTCGTGGTGGGTGGTGGTGCGGCTGGGCTGTCGGCTGCGTGGCGCTTGAAGGGCGGCGGGCTCGAAGACGTGCTGGTGGTCGAAGTCGACGACGTCGTCGGTGGCACGGCGAAGTCTGGAGAAAACGCGGTCTCGAAGTTCCCGTGGGGCGCGCACTACCTGCCGGCGCCGCTGTCGACGAAGGGCCCGGTGCCGCGGCTGCTGCGCGAGTTCGGCGTGCTCACCGGCGTCGATGGCGAGGGCGCTCCGACGTACGACGAAGCGGCGCTCATTCACGAGCCCGAGGAGCGGCTCTACTACCGCGGCGCCTGGTACGAGGGCCTCTACCTGCGCGCAGGCGCCTCGGCCGACGACCTCGCGCAGCTCGCCCGCTTCGAGTCGCTGATGGATGGGTTCGCCGCCGCGAAGGACGGACAGGGCCGCAAGGCGTTCGCGGTGCCCATCGAGCTCGGCAGCGACGACGCGGAGTGGACGTCACTCGACCGCCTCAGCATGGCGGAGTGGATGTCGCAGCAGGGCTTCAGCTCGAAGCGGCTCCTCTGGCTCGTCGACTACGCGTGCCGTGACGACTACGGCGCGGCCGCGCGCGACACCTCGGCGTGGGCCGGCCTCTGGTACTTCTGTGCGCGACAGAGCGGCGTCGAGAAGAACGAAGGCTTCTTGAGCTGGCCCGAGGGCAACGGCCGGCTCATCACGCAACTCTCGAAGTCGGTTGACGCGTCACGGGTGCAGCGGGCGACGTTGGTGCACACGCTCGAGCAGGTGCCCGAGTCGACCGACTGGTGGGCGCACGCGCTCGACGCGAAGACGAAGGCGCCGCTGCGGCTGCGGGCGAAGCAGGTGGTGCTGGCGACGCCGCGCTTCGTGGCGGCCCGGCTCATCTCGGCGTGGCGCAAGGAGCGCCCCTCGTTCCTCGACGCGTTTCACACCGGCCCGTGGACGGTGGCGAACCTCACCTTGAGCGCGAAGCCGTACAGCCGCGGCTTTCCCCTCGCGTGGGACAACGTGCTGCACGAGTCACGCAGCCTCGGCTACGTGGTGGCGACGCACCAGGCGCTGCGCGCGACCGCGAAGGGCCCGACCGTGTTGACGTGGTACTACCCGCACGACGGCAGCGACGTGGTGGCCGAGCGCAAGAAGCTGTTCTCGACGACGGCCGATGACTGGCGAACACTGGTGCTGAGCGACCTGAATCCCGCGCACGTGCGCCTCGAGGAGCAGGTGCAGTCCATCGAGGTGATGCGCTGGGGCCACGCGATGATTCGGCCGGTGCCCGGGTTCGTCTGGGGTGAAGCGCGGCGCGCGGCGCAGGCGTCGTTGGCCGGGTCGCTGCACTTCGCGCACTCCGACCTCGGCGGGCTGGCGTTGTTCGAAGAGGCCAACTGGCATGGCGTGCGCGCGGCCGAACAGGTGCTGGCAGCGCTCGCGCGCCCCTCGACGTCATGGCTCGACGCCGACGGCTGAAGGTCAGTGTTCGCGTTGCTCGAGTTCAGCGATTCGCCGCTCGTGGTCGTCGACGCGCTTCTCGATGTTCGTGCGCGCCTCGATCGCCACCTTGATGCCTCGCGACTGCATCACCATCTGCTCGCTCATCTCACGGAGCACGCCTTCGACGACCTCGAAGCGCTGATTCACCTGCTCGAAGCGCTCGTTCACCTGCTCAAAGCGCTCGTTCATCGTGGCGGTCATCTGCTCGAAGCGCGCAGCGTTGTCGCGATTCGACTGCTGCAAGTCTTCCCGAATGCCCTGGAGAATCTTGATGGTGAGGTCGTCGTTGGTCATTCGGTTTCAGTATCACGCAGGTCTGACATTCAACGGAAGGGGCCAGCAGACTCGACGGAGGGGTTGATCAGACACGAAGTGCTCCAATCAACGCGTCGGCAACAAACGTCGCCGACGCTCGTCGTCAGCAGCTTCCTTCACACGCTGAGCGGGCGACGGCGGTTCGTAGCGGTACGGCTCGAGCCAGCGGTAGGTCGGGCTCCAGTACTTGCGCTCGTCGGGCTTCCAGTCGCTGCGCCGGAGCCACCCAAACTCGGGCCCGAGACAGGCGCTCACCTCGGAGTTCCAGAAGCGATGACAAAACTGCCCACGCGCACAGTCGCTCTGCGCATAGCAGCGCTTCTGACAGAACAGCATCGACGAGTCGCGAACACAGGTCGCTCCGAATTGGCATGTGCAGTGACCGTTGCAGAGTTCTTCGTACTGGCGACTCGCCAGTTCAGGACGGTCATCGATGCAGAGCTGAATGATGTTCCCGACCGGCCGACTGCAGAAGACCGGGAACGAGACGCCAGCATCACTGGTGCACGGCGCGCCGAGGTCGACTGGCGCAGTCCACACGAAGGGCGAGGCTCGTTGAGCTTTCGTCTGTCCGATGATCAGCGCGACGAGCAACAGTCGATGCACGCTGACACCATAGAACGCCACGAGCTGATCAGCCCTCAGCGCAACCGAACGGCCACGCAGTACGGGAACCCACGGCGGGTGGTGGCGAACACCTCGGTCATGCGCAGGAAGTACGTGCCTGGCATCAGCGACACCGCCTCGTCGATCCTCGAGCAGGCTCCGCGTCCTCCGTTGGTGTCCGAAGCAATGCTCAGCCCTGCACCACTGAGCAGCTCGAGCCGCGAGCTCAAACTGCTCGATTCGCAGCTGGGCATGACTCCAGCCATCGACTCGATGACCTCGGCCTGCACCCGCGCCGGCTGCGCGAGCGTGAAGATGAAGACGTCGGTGAAGTCGGTCGTCATGCCGAGGGCTCCGCAGACCACCGTGTCAGTGCCCGTGAAGAGCGTCGCCTGATTGGTGGTGTCGTTCGGCTCGACCTCGCTCGTCCGTGCCGTCAGCAGCGTCGCGGTCACCCAGTAGGGCAACGGCTGCGTGCCCGTCGCAGTGCGCGCCACCGACACGTAGTACGTGCCCTGCTGCACCTGAGCCACCAGCAGGCGGCACGCCGACGGCGTCGAGTAGTCGACCGAGCTCAGCACCGTCGCCGTCGAGTCGAGCAACGACATGCGAATCGACCCGAAACCCTGGCAGCCAAAACCGTCTGCGGTGAGCCTGAGCGCGCCAGGCGTCGCCACGTTGATTCGGTACAGGTCGGCCTCGCCGGTCGCGAGGGTCGCGTTGATGGAAGCGCCGGGAGCGAGCACCTGTCCGGTGGCGTCGGCGAGCACCCGCGTGTCGTTGGGTTCGACTTCGGTCGGGCCCGCAGGCCGCAGGAACAGCTCGGCGCTGAGCGTGAAGCTGCCCGACATGCTCGAGGTGTAGCCGTCGATGATGATGAAGTAGGTGACGGTCGCGCCGGTCGAGTTGGTGATGAGGCCCGACTCATTGCCAGAGGTGCCGATGTCGAAGCTCGCGACACAGGTGGCTCCCTGCGACATGCCACCGACCAACGAGCCGCAGTTCGCCTCGGGTGCCTGCACCACGTTCATCACGACGTCCCACGTCGCGTTCGCCGTCACCTGCGCCGCGCCGCCGGCCGGAATGTCGAGGCGGTAGACGACGTCGCCTGCGGTGTCCGTCAGGCGACACCCCATGCTGGTCTGAAACCGGAAGTTGTTCGGCCGCCCGGTCGTCGTGGACTGTACGGAGGACGCGTAGGTCAGCAACCTGGGCGACTGGCACGAGTCTCCAGTCCCCGTGATCCCGCCCGCAGCGCCGCCCGCCGTCGCAGTTCCGCCAGCCGATGCAGTTCCACCGGCCGACGCAGTTCCGCCCGCCGTCGCAGTTCCACCGGCCGATGCAGTTCCACCGGCCGACGCAGTTCCGCCGGCCGACGCAGTTCCACCGGCCGTCGTAGTTCCACCAGCCGCCGCAGTTCCGCCGGCCGTCGCAGCTCCACCAGCCGTCGCAGTTCCACCGGCCGACGCAGTTCCACCGGCCGACGCAGTTCCACCGGCCGACGCAGTTCCACCGGCCGCCGCAGCTCCACCAGCCGCCGCAGTTCCACCAGCCGACGCAGAGCCGCCCGCCGAGGCGAAGCCGCCACCAGTGCCGACCGAACTACAGGACCCGTTGATGCACGCCTGACTGAACGAACACGCGTTGCACGTCTGACCGCCGATGCCACACGCGCTCGACAGACTTCCCGGGTTGCAGACGCCATCGGCCCCGCAGCACCCACGGCAGTTCGTCGAGTCACATCGTGACGGAGGAGGCGGTGTCATGCCGCAGGCTGCAGCAAAGCCAAGGACCACCACGAGTGAGAGAGCGCGCATGCGGCCCTGTACGGGCTCCTCTCGGGAGGCGTCAAGGCGCTCGAAACGCCACGAGGTGCGGCTCCCGTCGTGGAAGACCGCACCTCGCGCGACTGCACTCACTGCGAACGACTGATCAGTCCTTCTTGCGCAGCTTCATCTGCACGTCGCTCGACCAGTGATTCGCGAACGCCTTCACGCAGGTCGACAGGTACCGGTCGTAGTTCGTCCACACCGTCTCGCCGTTCGACATGACCTTCGTGCCCCAGCCCGAGGCCATGATCTTCTCCTTGTTCGCGCGGAAGCGGCGCAGCCACTCGGCCGTCGTCTTGCCGTAGTCCTGGCGGCGGGTGTTGAGCTGCACGATCTCCCACGACTGGCCGCACGCCTCGACGAGCTCTTCCATGCGGGGGTTGAGGCCGCCCGGGAAGATGACGTCGGCGGTGAACTTCAAATCCTCGAGGTCCTTGCGGGTGCGCGGCACGCGGTCGCGCAGAATCGCCTGGAAGCCGAAGCACGCGCCCGGCTTCACCCAGGTCGCCGCCTTGTTGAAGTACTCACGGTAGATCTGCACCGCGAGGCCTTCCTTCTGCTGGGCCGGCGAGACGAGGTGGTCGATCATCTCGATGCTGATCAGCGCGTCGTATTTCTGCGCGGGCGCGAAGTCGCGGTAGTCGACGCACCAGACCTGCACGCCGGGCAGCTTGCGCGCGTTGATCTCTTCGAACTGCGCGCTCGACAGCGTGATGCCGTGCGCGTTCTTCACCTTCCGCTCCAGCGCCAGGTACTCGAGGTTCGCGCCCCAGCCGCAGCCGATGTCGAGCACGAGCGAGTCGGGCGTCACTTCGCCGAAGTCGGCCAGCCACTTGCTCTTGTTGCGCTGGGCCTGCTCGAGCGTCGTGTGCTGCTCGTCGTAGACCGCCGACGTGTAGTGCATGCGCTCGTCCAGCCAGAGCCGGAAGAACTCATTCGAGATGTCGTAGCCGATTTCAACTTCTGCCTTCGTCGAGGTCATGTCGGTCCTTCGTCCTGCGTGTGGAAACTTCGGGAGAGGTTCGCTTCGTCAGGCGACTGCATCGCCGTTCATCTCGCGGGTGAGCCGCTCGAGCTCAG
>JBEOKA010000066.1:0-6197 GCA_040275325.1 Myxococcaceae bacterium
GCGGTGCTGAAGGCGAACAACGGGCCGCCGTACACGTCGAGCCAGTCGAAGAGGCCGTACTTGATGCGCGGGAACAGGTACCAGACACCCGTGATGCTGCCCGCCGTGCCGAGCAGATCGGCGCCTTCGGGAGCGATGCCCACGAGGTTGGGATCAGACGCGCGCACGCTCGAACGCGCCGACTGGTACGCCATCACGTGATCGAAGAGCACCAGGCCCACCTTGAAGTCGCGATCGAAGCGGAAGTTCTCGACGCGATCGTCTCCCGGGTTCTGATCGCCCGAGGCAAAGCCCCAGTCGGCGAGCAGCGTGAGGCGGTTGGCCTTGTACGAGACCTTCGCCGCCGCGCCGAACTGCTGCACCCGAAGCAGCGCGGCGTTCTCGTTGCGCGCCTGCGTGGTGGTGCCGTTGATCGTCAGCGCCTCGAAGCCGACCTTCAGCACGCGGTTGCGACGCTTGAAGAACTCCCACTTGCCGGCCGCGTCCACCACCACCACGTCGGTCGCCTTGCCGCCGTCGGTGACGTTGATGTTCCGCTGGCTGCGGTAGACGCCGTAGATGCCGAGCGTGTTCTCGGCGTCTTTTGCGAAGCGCAGGGCCAGCACGCCCTGAAACGCGCGATCGCCCCGCGCAAACTCACCAAAGTTGTCGCGGTTGATGAGATCGGCCGCCAGCGCGGTCTCGAACGCCTTGAAGGCGCCACCGAGGTTGAAGAGCGGGCGCACGGCGAGCAGTGCGCGGTACGTCGTGTTGCCGAACTGCTGCTGGCCGAAGTCACCGGCCTCGGGGTCTTTCGCGCCGTCGTTGGCCAGCATGCCCAGGCCCCACGACTGCGTCTGCAGACCGACCCGGAAGGCGCCCGAGTTCCACTTGTACTCGAGGTAGAGCTTGCGCAAGTCGAGCGCCGAGATGGCCGGGTACGGAACACGATCGCCGACCAGCGTCTTCGAGGGCGTGCCGATGATGGCGCCGCTCGCCGTGTCGGCCTCACCGATGAGCCCGAAGCCCTTGAGGTGAATCTCGGGCGTCACACGAACCCGCGTCATGAGCGGCGCGACGGTGGTGGGCGAGCTCTTGTCGTCGAACGGGAACGGCGTGGCTCCCTGGTACGAGATGCGCGCCGAGGCGGCGAGCGCGGCGGTGATGTCGAGCCCCGAGGCGGTCTCTTCTTTCTTCGTCGGCTCGTCAGGCGTCACCGGCTGCGCGGGTGCGGGCGTCGTCTGCTGCCACGGCTCGGGAACGGGCTCGCCAGCGTCGGGGCCATCGAACCCCTGCCGAATGATCTCGCCCGGAGCGTCGGCGCCGCCAGGGTTGGCCGCGGCCGGAGCCACAGCCATGCCGCCGTCATCCGTCTGCGCGAAGGAAACGAGCGACGTCAGCGCGGCCGCGAAGGCCACGAGTCGAGGTGCGTGCATGAGACGATTCCCTCCCAGGAACGACAAAGTGCGGCGCCGATACCACGTGGGTCCTGACGACTCCACGGGCCCTGCCAACGCGTCGCGAAAAAGACGCCCAGACCGGGAAACCGACATTTCCGGCGCCGCAGTTGACTCCCGGGGGAGCCCCACATAAGCGCACCGGCCTCTGTCACTTCCGACAGAACCGGAGCCCTCAAGGCGCTCCGTTATCCCCGCTCATCGGGTTTCCCGGTGGGCAGAACCCGTGGGGAGAGAACACATGGCCGAAGCATCGAAGAGCGCAAGCTTCTTGCGCGAGTACGAGACCGTCTTCCTCGTGAAGCCGGATCTCACCGACGACACCGTCGAGAAGGTGAAGGAGAAGGTTCGCGGCATCGTTGGTCGTGAAGGCGGCAAGTTCTTGCGCTTCACCATCTGGGGCAAGAAGAAGACGATGTACCCGGTGGCGAAGCAGCCGCGCGCGATCTACCTGCACGCGCACTACCTCGGGAAGCCGAGCATGGTCGCCGAAGTCGAGCGCAACCTGCGCAACTTCGACGAGGTCAGCCGCTACATGTCGAAGCGCCTCGCTGATCACATCGACCCCGAGTCGCGTCAGGCGCAGGAAGACCTGAAGCTCGCCGGCGACGTCGACGACAACAAGCCGTTCGGCGGTGCCGAGCGTGAAGACTTCAACGCCGACGTCGATGGCAGCTACGACGACGACATCACCCCCGGCTGAGCCGAAAGGACTTCGACACCATGGAAAAGAACTACGGAGAGAAGAGCGGCAAGGGTGGCGGCGATCGCGGTGATCGTGGCGACCGTGGAGACGGCGAAGAGAAGCGCGGTGGTCGTGGCTTCGCGCGCAGGAAGGTCTGCCGCTTCTGCGCCGACAAGAAGATCATCGTCGACTTCAAGGATCAGTCGACCCTGAAGTACTTCGTCACCGAGCGCGGCAAGATCATTCCCCGCCGCATCTCGGGCAACTGCTCGAAGCACCAGCGTGCGATCGCCAAGGCGGTCAAGCAGGCCCGCGGCCTCGCGCTGATCCCCTACCTCGTTCTCGCGGCCTGAAAGGAACACACCCCATGAAGCTCATTCTCCGTGAGGATGTGTACAACCTCGGCAACTCGGGCGAGGTCGTGAACGTGAAGGACGGCTACGCGCGCAACTACCTGTTGCCGCGCAACCTCGCGATGCTCGCGTCGGCGGCCAACATTCGCCAGCTCGACCACGAGAAGGCCGTGATCGCGGTTCGTCAGGCCAAGCTGAAGTCGGTCGCTGAAGAGGCCGGCAAGAAGCTGAACGGCGTGACGGTCACCGTGACGCGCAAGGTCGGCGAGCAGGACAAGCTCTTCGGCTCGGTCACCGCACTCGACGTCGCCGAGGCGCTGGCGGCGCAGGGTCACAAGTTCGACCGCCGCGTGATTCACCTGCCCGAGCCGATTCGTACGGTGGGCACGTTCGAGGTCGAGCTCCGTCTCCACCGCGACGTTCACTCGAAGGTGACGGTCAACGTGCAGGGCGAGGCCGCGCAGGCGTAAGCGGTTTCATGCTGCATCGTTCACGGGCCGTGTCCGCTTCGGTGGGCACGGCCTGTGTCGTTTCTGGGAGGCCCGATGAAGAAGGCTGAGATCGACATGTCGCCTGAAGCGGTCGAGGCCCGGCTTCAAGAGGTCGTCGCGCTCAATCGGCTCTGCGCCTCGCTGATGGAGGCCGGCAAGGCCGCTGGGCTGCACGACAAGAGCTGGGATGAGCCGTCACCGGCTGGCGATGATGCTGGCGAACCACTGCTGCATGGCCGGTGAGTTCGCGTCGGCCGTACCTTCGGGCGTGACTGACTCGGGAGCCCGCACCATCGCGCGCAGCATGCCGAACACGGCGGCGCGGCGATCGGCAGGCACCACTGGCAGCAGGTGCCACAGCGTCGCGGCGTCGGCCGGTCTCGCGAGCACGAGCAGCTGATCGACTCCGGTTGCGTCTCGATCGAACTGTGCGACCGCGTCGATGAAGGCCGGTGAGGCATCGATCGCCACGGGAGTCGTCGGTGCTCGGCTCGTGCTCGACACCGCGCGCATGCCTTCGAGCACCGTCACTTCCCTGCCCTTGCCTGCGAGCGAGACCAGACCCGACTCCACCGTGAGCTCGGAGCCTTCCTCCGTCACCTTCAGCGTGTACGCACAGCCCAGATCGATCGCTGAAGCCGTGGGCGTCTCGACGACGAACAACCGGGGAGGCGCCGTCACGCGGGCGTGCAGCGTTCCCTTCGCGAGCTCGAGGCGGTGCTGGGCGGGTCCGGTGTTCAACAGCCGCACGCGCGAGCCGGGCTCGACTGTCACCTGGCCGATATCGGCGATCTGTACAGTGGCCGACTCGTTCGGCTTCGTCTCGAGCCAGCTTTTGCCGAGCGACGTCGTGCGACGAACGCCGTCGACGACGAGCTCCATCGGAAGGCCGTGCTCGCGAGTGCCGACGAAGACGCCGATGGCGAGCAATGCAGCGAGCAACGCGCCTGCGATGGCGAACGGCCGGCGACTGCGCCTCGGAGGAGCACTGGCGAGCGCTTCCCACCGGCCGGGCTTCGGCTGGTACTTGAGCGACTTGAGGGACTCGAGTGGATCACTCATCGAGATCTCCTTCGGGTGAGAGGCCGAGCCGTTCGCGCAGCATTCGCATGCCGCGATGCAGGTTCACGCGCACCGAGTCGGGCGTCAGGCCGGTCTGCTCGGCGATCTCTTTCCCGCTCAGCCCTTCGACGAGCTTGAGCACGAGCGTCTCGCGGTAGGTGTCGGGCATGGTCCTGATGATCGCGAGCACCTGATTCGCCTCGGCCCGTTCGGGATCGGTCGCGCCCTGCTCTTCCGTGGGCAGTGCGACGAGCCGTGCTCGGCGGCGAAGGCTGTCGATCATGCGATTGCGCGCGATCGCGGCGAGCCACGGGCCCACGCGCTCGGAATCCATCGAGCTCAAACGTTCGAGCGCGGTCAGAAAGACGTCCTGCATGAGGTCGTCGACCTCGAAGGACGGCCCGTGTGCGATCAACACGCCGTGCACCATCGGCGCGAAGCCCTCGAACAAGCGCGCGAAGGCGAGGCGATCTCCGCGGCGGGCAGCGTCGAGATCGGCTCGTGAGGGCTCGAAGGTCGCCACGCGGCGAGGGGTGTCGAACGAACCGAGCAGCAACACAAGGGTCATGGAGCCCACTTCGCGAGCAGCGCCCGGCCTTGTTCTTCGACGGCGTGTGCGTCTTTCGAGGCCAGCACGACGCCGGTGCGAACGATGGTGGGAGGCGCTCCACTCGACGGCGTGGGCCCGCCGGTCACGAGCGCGTCGTAGCCATCGATGATGGTGAAGGTGATTGGTAGCGCGCGATGCAGCTCTGCGATCTGGGAGTGAATTCGTTCTCGATGATGGGTTCGCAGATTTCCAGGCCGCGCGCGATCGTCAGCGTGCACGAAGCCGAGCGTGTTCTTGAGGCCGAGGGTCACGCCGGTGATGAAGTGCGTCTTCGCGCAGGCGAGGTTGATGACGGCGTTCGCTTCGAAGACCGCGCTCGGCACGCGAATCGGAGCGACCCATGACGGGAGCGCTTCCGCAGGGAGTTCCTTCCACGTCACCGTGTCGTGCTCGAAGGCCGCGCACTTCGCTCCCGCGCTTCGCGCAGCCGGCGCGATGCCGTTGCGCTCGAGATTGCCCGCCGTGTCTGTGTCGCCCCAGAACGATCGATCACCGACCAGCACGCGAACGCCCTGCTTCACGTACGCGCGCGCGACCCAACTCACGAGCGTGGGGCTCGAGGAGTACGGCGCGGGATCGCCCGAGTTCGAGTTCACCTTGAGGACGACGAGCCCTCCGGCCGGAACGACTGGCAAGCCACCGGCGCGCTCGACGGCCTTCTGAATCGCGGCCTCGTGAGAACCGGGCCGAAACGCGACCGCCGGCGCCGCCTGCAACACCGCACGACGACTGACGTTCTCGCCCATGCCCACCACGACGGCCCAGCGGGGAAAACGTTAACGCCGGTTCACGCTTTTCCTGGCCGCGCGACTTCCCAGCATTCAACCGGGAGGACCGCACATGAAGTCTCTTCTGCTGTGTCTCGTCGCAAGCACCACCCTCGCAGCGCCCGAGCTCGAAGTGCATGAGTGGGGAACGTTCACCTCGATCTCCGATGGCAACGGGGTGGCGACGAAGTGGCTCGCGCGCTCCGAAGATCTGCCGTCGTTCGTGTACCAGTCGCAGTTCAGTGGCTGCCGCGGCCTGCGCTCCTGCATCGAGGCGTTCGAGTCGAAGTCGAGAATGCGCGCGCTCGTGCGCATGGAGACGCCCGTCATCTATTTCTACACGTCGGCTCCGATGGACGTGGCGCTGAAGGTCGGCTTTCCCACCGGTCGAATGACGGAGTGGTACCCCGCGGTCTGGAACTCGACGCCGCACCTGCTCGACTGGGGCACCGTTCGCGTCGACCCGACGAAGAACCCGACACTCCCGAAAGAGACTGCGCCCAATCACTACTACGCAGCCCGTGAGGTCGACGCGGCTCCGGTGCTCGTACGCGGTCAGCACTTCTCGATCGGCGGAGCCGGCTGTCAGCAGCGTGAGTTCGAGTTCATGCGGGGAACCGAGCGACACTGTGTGACGACGAAGCAGACGGAAGCGTGGGAGCGGTACCTCTTCTACCGCGGCGTCGGCGACTTCGAGCCACTCGTGAACGCAACGGTGACGAAGACCGAGGTGTTCGTTCGCCCGACTCGCGCGCTCGGGCACGCACTGCTCTTCGAGCGTCGTGCAGACTCG
>JBEOKA010000067.1:0-15309 GCA_040275325.1 Myxococcaceae bacterium
CACCGGCAACGTGCTCGCAGTGCTGGCAGACCCGCAAGGCCTCGACTCGACTGCTGTCTGGCCGAGGGCAAGTCACGACAACGCAAACTCAAACAACTTCAATCGCTCAATCGCCCCCTGGTCCTGTCCCTGACGTGAATCTGCTTCTCCTTCGGAATGACGAAGTCGACGCCTCGGGCGTCTCGGTGCTCCGCGACCGCCGCCTCGTGCATGCGCGCGAAGTGCTGAGGGTGAGCGACGGCGACACGGTTCGGGTCGGCATTCGCGGAGGCTCATTGGGAACGGCCGCGGTCGTGGCTCAATCGAAGACCGAGCTGACGCTGAAGGTCACGGCGACGGAGCCTCCTCCACCGCGACCGGGCATCGATCTCATCATTGCCATTCCCCGGCCGAAGGCGCTCAAGCGCGTCATTCCTGCCATCGCGTCACTGGGCGTCGATCGCGTCGTGCTCATCAACGCGGCGCGGGTCGAGAAGAGCTACTTCGACGCGAAGGTGCTGACGGCCGAGGCGCTCGACGCGCTGATCGATCTCGGCCTCGAGCAGGCGAAAGACACCATTCCGCCGCGCATCGAGATTCGTGAACGTTTCAAGCCGTTCATCGAAGACGAGCTCTCGACCTGGGCTCCGGCTGGAGCGCTGCGCTTCGTGCCCCACCCCACCGCCGTCGTCCTCGCCCACGCGATGCCTGCCAATCAGCGCCTCGTGGTCGCGATCGGACCGGACGGAGGCTGGGTTCCGTTCGAGGTCGATCTGCTCGCGCGCTACGGCTTCGCGCCGATCTCGCTGGGGCCGCGCGTGCTGCGCGGTGAGGTCGCGATTCCCGCAGTCCTGTCTGCCCTGCGCCCAACACTCACGATGGAGACGCCATGACGTTCCAGAACGACCAGAAGCCCGCCGAGAAGCCGAAGGATCCGAACAACCCGGAAGCCCTCGTGCGCTTCATGATGACGGAGTGGAAGCCGCAGTCGAAGCCGCTGCCGAAGGCGATCGCGGCGGTCGACTTTCACGCTCGCCGACGCGCTGCGCTCTCGGCCCGGTTTCCCGGCGAGACGCTGGTGATTCCCACCGGTCACGAGAAGGTTCGCGCGAACGACACGTACTACCGGTTTCGGCCCGGCTCCGACTTCTTCTACCTGACTGGCAACACCGAGCCTGACTGCGTGCTGGTGATGACGCCGCGCGAGGGCGGTCACGACGCGCAGCTGTTCGTCGAGCCGAACCCGGGCCGCGCGAGCGAGACCTTCTACACGGACCGAAAGAAGGGAGAGCTCTGGGTCGGTGCACGGCTCGGCGTCGAGCAGAGCCGCGCCCACTACGGTGTCGAGGCCGCCCTTCCCCTCGAGGGCCTGAAGGCGTTCCTCACGCAGCACGCTTCGGCTCGCGTGCTCCGTGGGTTCTCACCGCTCGTCGACGCGACCGTTCCGAAACGTGACGAGGGAAAACCTGACGACGAGCTCGCCACGGCGCTCTCGGAGCAGCGGCTCGTCAAAGACACCCTCGAGATCAAAGAGCTCAAGAAGGTCATCGACTCCACGAAGCGCGGCTTCGAAGACATCATTCGCACGCTCCCCAGGGCGAAGAGTGAGCGCGAGGTCGAGGGCACGTTCAACCTTCGCGCTCGTGTCGAGGGGCAAGACGTTGGCTACGGCACCATCGCAGCGAGCGGCGCCAATGCCTGCATCCTCCACTGGACTCGCAACCACGGCGCGCTGAAGAAGAAGGACCTGCTGTTGGTCGACGCCGGTATCGAAGGGCATGCGCTCTACACGGCAGACATCACGCGCACCCTGCCCATCTCAGGCAAGTTCTCAAAAGAGCAGCGCACCATCTACGAGCTCGTCTGGAACGCCCAGCAGGCAGCGCTGAAAGAGGTCAAACCAGGCAACGACTTCATGGCGCCCAACCTCGCGGCCTCGAAGGTGCTCGCACAGGGACTCAAGGATCTCGGCATTCTGCCCATGAGCGTCGAAGAGGCGCTCAAACCAGAGCATCTCTTCTTCAAGCGTTGGTCGCTCCACAACGTCAGCCACATGCTCGGGCTCGATGTGCATGACTGTGCGAAGGCCCGTGAGCAGGTGTATCGCTACGGAAAGCTCGTGGCGGGTATGGTGTTGACCGTAGAACCCGGCCTCTATTTCCAGCTCGACGATCTCACGGTGCCCGCGAAGTACCGCGGCATCGGCATTCGCATCGAAGACGACGTGCTCGTTACCGAGAAGGGCATGAAGAACCTCTCGGCCTCGATTCCCAGCGAGGCGACCGCCGTCGAGGCGTGGATGAAGTCGACCTGGAAGAAGGCGCGTTAGTCGGTCTCGAGCTCGGTGGCTGGCTGCTCGCCCAGCTTCGCGTCGAAGGTGAGACGGCCGATCTCGCGACCGTCTTCAGTCAGCACTCTCACCCGGTACGCCGTCGCCTCGCTGATCGTGGTGTAGGCGAAGGTTCGGTAGCCCTCTTCATTGCCACCACTGAGCCCTGCCGCAAAGGGCGCGCCACGCTCAGTCCACCCCTTCTTCGGGTCATCCATCTCCCAGGCGAACTTCACCTGATCGCGGAACTTCGCTGGCGCAAAGATGCGGGTGAACACCCACGCGCGTTTCGCCGAGCAGACGTAGCCCAGGCTCTTGCACGGGTCGTCATTCTCACAGGGAATCTCAGACGGCGCGTAGTGCTCTTTGCGCTTCAGACATACGCCGGTTGGTGAGGCGATGAACACCGAGGAGTGCTTTCGCCAGAATTGCCACGAAGGCGCTGGCTGATACGCGAGCTGGTAGTGCACGCCCGTCTCGTCTTTTCGCGGCGTGATGCCTGCGTAGACATCGATGTGCTTCAGCGACAGCGGCACGGGAGGAATGGCGCCCAACACGTAGAAGACGAACAACGTGCCCTGCACGATCAGCCCGGGGACCACCGCGCGCTTGAACGTCCAGTTCGGGTCGTGCGTGAAGCGCGTGAACACCTTCCACAACCCGAAGGTCACTCCCGCGCCGATGACGATCGAGACGTAGTACTGCCAGCTCGAGAGCTCACCGACGATCACCGGCAACAGGTACGCGAGGAACGAGGTCGTCGCGAAGGACAGCATCGCAACCCGCACCACCGGCCCCTGCTGCCGAAACCTCGGCAGTTCATTGGCGACGATCAGCCCCGCCAACGCGACCAGGAAGACGAACGAGAGCACGCCGCTCGACGCGCGGAAGTAGAACACCATGAACGCGTTGAGCAGTGTTCCCAGGAAGAAGTGCATCACCCAGAGGCGAAAGCTCGCGAGCTTGCCGAGAAAGCCCTCGGGCTCCTTGCCGCTCACGTGCAGGCGATGGTCGATGAAGATGAGCAGCGCCGACAGCACCAGATAGCAGGCCTGGTGAATCAGCAGCGGCGTCGAGTCGATGCGATGCAGCAGCACCACGTCGAAGAGAAAGCCGGCGAAGAAGAAGCCGATCTCGAACGCGATGTGATGCTTCTCTTTGAAGGCCTTGAAGCTGGCCCAGGGGCCGGTGGCGGCGCTTTCAGCTGTAGCGGTCGTCTCGCCAGGGGTGGGCGGTGTCGGAGTAGCCACGGTCTTCCCAGAATCCCAGCTTGTTCTGTTTCAGCAACTCGATTCGGCTGATCCACTTCGCGCCCTTCCACGCATACAGCTGCGGGGTGATGAGGCGCACCGGCCCACCATGATCGCGCGGCAGGGGCTGATCGTTCCACGTGTGCACGAGCAGCACGTCGTCTTTGAGCAGCTCGTAGAGCGCGACGTTGGTCGTGTACTCGTCGAAGGCGTGAATCATCGCGTACTGCGCCGACTCGAGCGGCCGTGCGAGCGCCAACACGGTCGAGGCTTGAACGCCCTTCCACTTCGAGTCCATCAGGCTCCACGTCGTGACACAGTGGAAGTCAGAGACGTCTTCGGCCTGAGGCAGCGCCATGAAGGCCGCCCAGTCGAGCGTCACCGGCTCTTCGACGGAGCCATCGATGGTCAGCTTCCACGTCGAGGGCGTGACGTTGGGCTTCACGCCGAGATCGAGCACCGGCCAGCTCTTCGTCTGGTGCTGACCGGGCGGCAGCTTCGGCATGCCGTGCCGGTTGGGAGCGCCGCTGCCCATCGGCCGCGGGTCACTCATCGACGCCGACGCCCGAATCTTCTCGAGGTGCCGCTCGCGCAGCTTCATTCGCGCGTCGACGATGCGGCGCTGCTTCTCGTCGTCCACTCAGCCCTTCACGAGCGCTTCGAGCTCACCGCGCTCGGCGAGATCAGCCACGATGTCGCTGCCGCCGACGAACTTTCCTTTGATGTACACCTGCGGAATCGTCGGCCAATTCGAATACACCTTGATGCCGTCACGAACCGCGGGCTCTTTCATCACGTCGACCGCGTAGATCTTGCCCAGCGGTTGCAGCAATTGCACCGCGCGCGCAGAGAAGCCGCACTGCGGGAACATGAGGTTGCCCTTCATGTAGATGACGATGGGGTTCTCTGAGATCTCTTTGTCGAATCGGGCCTTCAGCGCTTCGTCGATCATCGCTTCACCTTGCTCCACTGCTCGGGGGTGTACGTCTTGAGGGCCAGGGCGTGCAGCTCGCCGGTCGCGAGCACGTCCTGCAAAGGGGCGTAGACCTGCTGGTGCTGCTGCACCATCGACAGGCCCACGAACGTCGGGCTCACCACGCGCGCTTCGAAGTGATCGCCAGTGCCCGTGGTGTCACGGATCTCGACGGTCGCTCCAGCCAGCGCCTGCTCGAGGCGCGCCTTCAATACCTGCGGGTCCAACATCAGTTGATGCCTCCGGTGGTGATCAGCATGGCGGGGTCGACGCCCATGCTCTTAATGACCTCGCTCCAGATCTGCTCGGCCTCGGTGTGCAGCACGGGGCCGGTCTGCGCCTCGGTGAACAGCCAGCTGCCCTGGGCGATCTCCTTCTCGAGCTGGCCTGGGCCCCAGCCCGAATAGCCGAGGCAGAAGCGCAGCTTCGTCGTGGGGTCGCGAAGCAAAGGCTCGAGCGCATCGGTCGTGACCGACAAG
Source organism: Myxococcaceae bacterium (assembly GCA_040275325.1). Taxonomy (GTDB): domain Bacteria; phylum Myxococcota; class Myxococcia; order Myxococcales; family Myxococcaceae; genus Xiheimicrobium. The sequence continues at coordinate 5,011 of JBEOKA010000067.1, forward strand.
AACAGGCCAGGCAGCAGCGGCGCCCGCTCTGCAATGGAGTCACGATCATGGAGCACGAAGCCGCGGTAGGGCTCGACCGGCCCACCGACGAAGATCGCGTCGTCTTCGCGCACGGTGGCGATCTCGAGCGACTGCGACTTGCCGAGATCGGCGAAGGTGAGGTCGGCGGCCCGGTTGATGATGAGCCCCATCGCTCCCTCATCGTTGTGCTCCAGCATCAGCACGACGGTCTTCGAGAAGTTCGGGTCCTGCATCTGGGGCATGGCAATCAGAAACCCGGGGGCGAGGGCCTTCACGTTTCCCAGTATACGGGGGCGATGCGCGCACTGGTGAACCGGAAGGCTGGCGGACCCGAAGTTCTCGTCGTCGAGGAGCGCCCTGACGTCACGCCCGGCCCAGGCGAGGTGCGGGTTCGGGTGAAGCGCTCGGGGCTCAACTTCGCCGACATCTCGGCGCGCGTGGGCCTCTACCCCGACGCGCCGAAGTTCCCAATGGTGATGGGCTACGAGGTCTCGGGCGTCATCGACGGCGTCGGCGCTGGCGTCACGTCACTGAAAGACGGCGATCGCGTCACGTCGATGTGTCGCTTCGGCGGCCAGGCGACGATGATCTGCGTGCCCGCCTCGCAGGCGCGCCGAATTCCCGACGCGATGAGCTTCGACGAAGCCGCCGCCCTGCCCGTCAACTACCTCACCGCGTACCAGATGCTCTTCTGGACCGCGCCGATTCGCCCCGGAATGACGGTGCTGATTCACATGGCTGCTGGAGGCGTCGGGCTCGCGGCGATTCAGCTCTGCAAGACCGTCGAGAACGTCACGATGCTCGGCACTTCGTCGGCCGGAAAACACGACTTCCTTCGAAAGCAGGGCCTGCACCACCCGATCGACTACCGCACCCAGGACTATGTCGAAGAGACGATGCGGCTCACCGACAAGCGCGGCGCCGATCGCATTCTCGACGCGCTCGGTGGCAAGGACTGGGAGCGTGGCGTCTCGGCGCTCCGTTCCGGCGGCACGCTCTACGCGTTCGGCTGGGCGAACATGATCGATGGCGAGAAGCGCAGCCTGCTGCACGTGGCGAAGGAGTTCCTCTCGATGCGCAAGTGGAGCCCCATGGAGCTGATGGGCCTGAACAAGGGCGTCATCGGCATCAACCTGGGCCACCTGTGGCACGAAGGCGCGCTGATGGGCTCGCACCTCGACGCGCTGCTGGCGATGTACGAGCGCGGGCAGGTGAAGCCCCACGTCGATCGCGTGTTCCCCATGTCGAAGGCCGGCGAGGCGCACGCGTACGTGCAAGCGCGCAAGAACGTCGGCAAGGTGCTGTTCGACGTCGAGGGTTGATCAGACGCGCTCGACACCGATCTCGCGAAGCGCCTGAACGAACTCGCCCGGAGCAATCAGCACGCGCTCCCCACCCTGCAACACGAGGAAGGTGAAGCGCGCGTCGAACGAGAGCGTGATGCCCGCAATCTCCCGAGGCTCGATGGCTCGGCCCGAGAAGACGACCATCGCTCGCGAGACGGCCACTGGCGGCAGGCGAATGAAGAAGAGCGCGGGCAGGAAGCAGAAGAAGGCGCACAACGGCGACCGGCTGATGGCCATCACCACGGCAAGGGCCGCCGCGATGACGACTCCGGTGACTCGCAGGTCCCGACTGCGCGAGACGTAGATCGGCACGTGAGCCCGCAACGCCTTCACGGTGTCTGCGACCGACTGCACCTTCGTCCCATCGCGAAACAGCGACAGCACTTCGCACGACGAGGCCAGGAAGCGCTCTCGAAGCGGCCAGGCCGGGTCTTTCGGGGTGAAGTCGTCGAGCACCGACGCGCTGGCGGCGAGCCGATCGAGATCACTGGCCCACAGCCGCCCTGCTTCGAGCCGCTCCGACACCTCTCGGAGCGTCGACTCGGCCCGCTGCACTCGTTCGGCGCGCGTCACGACGACGCCTCGGAGCGGAACTGCACCGACACGGCGACGCCGCCCGAACGAAGCGCGACGATCAGCGGGTCGATGGCGCCGGGCAGCAGCACTTCGCACGTCGTGCCGGCGTGGGTCTCAATCGTCGCCACCACCATCGACGGCCCCTCGACGACGAACCGGCTGATGTCGTTCAGCGCCCACGAGCGTGCGCCCAGCCGCAACCGCGTCGCTGACACGACGACCCGCTTCGTTCCGTGAACGACCGAGAGCGCGAGGAAGAGCCCTGCTGCCAGAAGGAATGGCGCGATTGGTGTGCCCACGGGCGTGAGGAAGCCGGCAACCGCGAGCAGCGAGGGAATCAGGAGCACTCCAACGTTCTCGAGCGGCGTGCCGAGCAGCGTCGCCGAGAGATGAATCGGCAGGTGGGGCTCGAGCGCGGCGCGAAGCTCGTTTACCGCGCACGGGAGAGGCACGTCGAGGAGCCGGCACAACGCCCGACCCTCGCGCAGAATCGCGCTCATCGCTTCGGCAGCGGCATTGAAAGCCGAGACGACCTCTGGGTCCGTCGAGAAGCGGCGGGTGGCTGGCACCGTGGCAGTGATGGTTCGCAACGCGCGGTCCGCCTGCGCCAGATCTTCACGTTCCACGCGCCTGCTCCGAAGAAGAGATTGCACTCGCCGCAAGAGCTCACCCGCGGCTTCGATCTTCTCGAGCTGGCCCTCGAGCGCAACGCGCACTTCGCTCACGACGACCACCACGAGTTGAGACCGGAACGAGAGACAGGAACGCCAGCGGCTCGAACCGCGGCCATCAGTCCGTCGACCGCGTTCGGAACCTTCACCCGGGTCGTGCGACCGAGCACGGTCTCGACGACCACCACCACACGCTGCCCGCGCTGCTGAGCCCAACCCGGAATCTCGAAGTGCACGTGACGCAGCTCACGAAGTCGCCACTCGAAGCGGCCCAACCGCAACGAACTCGCCGAGACCACGACCGGCACCGAGCGCGTAGCGAGAAAGACGGCCTGGACCAGCCATGCAATCAGGAAGAGCGGCGGCATGCCGAGGCTCACGAAGACCATCGCGATCGCGAACGTCGCGGCAAACACCACGAGCTCATGCCCGCGCGCGATCAGCCGTGTGCTCAACCGAATCCGCACGTGCGGCTCGAGGAAACGCCGCACCTCGTGCACCGAGCGCGGCGCAGGAAGCCCAAGCGTGCGGCACAGGCGGGCGGCTGATCGAACGAGCGTCTCGGTGTTCTTTCGCACTGCCACAAGCACCTCTGTGACCTCGGCACTGTCTGCGTGGCGGCGAAGCTGGGGCAACAACGCCTCCAACGCCTCGACCCGCGGGGTCAAGCTCGCGAGCTCGCGCGGCCCGATTGTCTCGTCGCGAATCGAAGCGCTCACCTGCCTCAACACCACGAGCGCCTGTTCGACGTGCTCCAGCTTCCCCTCGAGTTGAATGCGTGCGGCGTCCATGGGGCGAGGCGGCTTGCAGCCCCGAAGCCAGCTCCAGCCCTTTGAAACGCGGGGAGCCACCTCGGCCGGGCACGATTCATTTCGTGCTCACCAGCACCTGACTCGCGCGCACGATTCGGAAGCCTGTGGCATCACTCCGTCCATGAGCGAGCCCGCGTCGAAGCCTCCCTTCCTCAAGGCCGCCACCATCATCTGGGCGCTCGTCATCGTGGCGGCGCTGGCCTGCACGGCGACCGGAGTCGTCACGCTCTTCGGCTCCAAGTTTGGTCCGGGCTTCGACCCCGAACGCGTTCGAAACACGCCGCCGACGCTTCTGAAGAACTTCGCAGCCGACGCCGGTGAGTTCTGAGATTGGAACTGAAGGCGCTCGCCGTGCTTTCAATCGCTCCATGAAACGTGGACTGAGACTCGCTGCCGTCGTGATGGCTGTCTGCTTTGTCTGTGCCGCGGCGCTCGCGCAGACCAACGCTTCACCGAAGCCGAAGAAGGCCGCGGTCGATGCAGGCACACCGGTTCGCATCGACTACCTGCGAACGACGAAGGCCCCGCCGATGGACTTCCGGAAGGAAGAGCCGCCTCCGCAGCAGGCGCAGCAACCGCCGCCACCTGCCCAGAAACCATGAACGCGCTTCAGGCCTGGCTCATCTCGGTGGTGGTGCTCGGGTCGGTCTATTGGCCGCTCGAGTGGGCGTGGCCGGCGCGTGAGAGCCAACGCTGGCTTCGCGCGCGCGTGGGCACCGACTTTCTGTTCCTCACCGGCCAGTACCTGCTGTGGAACGCGGTCGCGCTCTCGGTGCTGCTCTTCGTTCGAGCGCAGGCAGATCTGCTTGCCCCGCTCACTTCGTTCCGCGCCCTCGCCCAGCAACAGCCCTTCGCGCTGCAGGTGGTCGAGGCGCTGCTGCTCGGAGACCTGAGCGTCTACTGGTTTCACCGCGCCTCTCACCGCTTCGAGCTGCTGTGGCGCTTTCACGCCGTGCATCACACGTCAGAGACCGTCGACTGGATCGCTGCGCATCGCGAACACCCGGTCGATGGCGTGCTGACGCAGCTCTTCATCAACCTGCCGGGCATCGTGCTCGGCTTCGACTTCGCCACCATCTCGTCGTTCATCGTGTTCCGCGGGCTGTGGGCGATCTTCATCCACTCCAACGTGCGTCTGCCGCTCGGGCCGCTCGCGTACCTGTTCGGCTCGCCGCAGTGGCACCGCTGGCATCACGCGAAGCATCCCGGCGTCGTGGCGAACTTCGCGAACCTCTCGCCCTGGTGCGACTTCCTCTTCCGCACGCATCACCACGGCGCGGTCGGCAACGAGACGTACGAGATGGGTGTTCCCGAGGCGTGGCCGACCTCGTACCCCGGTCAGTTGCTCGCGCCGCTGCTGCCACGCGCGTGGTGGGCGAAGGTGTTTCCTTCGCTCAGCGCCCCAGCTCGCGATCGATCGCCTTGCGAAACGCCTCTTCCGGCTGAGCCCCCGCCATCGGAAGCCCGTTGATGAAGAAGGCGGGCGTTCCATTGATGCCGAGCGCCTCGCCCGCCTTGCGATCCTTCTCCACCGCCGCCTTCATGCGACCCGACTCGAGACAGTCGACGAACGGCTTCACCTGCAGGCCAAGGGTCACCGCGTGCGCCTTGAGCGAGGTCTCGTCGAGCTCGCGCGGGTTGGCGAAGAGGTGATCGTGGTACTCCCAGAACCGGCCCTGCTCACCGGCGCACGCGCTCGCTTCTGCGGCCTTCGGCGCGAGCGGGTGGGTGCTCAGCGGAAAGTGGCGGAACACGACGCGCACGTCAGCGGGGTACTCGGCGGCGACCTTCTTCACGATGTCTGAGGCCTTCGAGCAATACGGGCACTGAAAGTCGGCGAACTCGACGATGGTCACGCGCGCGTTGTCGGGCCCTTTCCCCGGGCCGCTGGCGTCGACCGTCTTTCGGGGCCGATCGGGCTGGGCGAGCAGTACCTCGTAGCCAGCGCGGCGCTTCAGCTCTTCGAACATCTCCCGCGCGCGCTTCACCTTTGCCTCGCGCATCAACGCCCGCACCAACTGCGGCTTCACCTCTGCGAACGAGGCGTCCTCCGGCAGCTTGCTCTTCACCTTCGAATAAAACTCCTGCAGCTCGCCCTCTGACGGCGTGCGCAGACCGGTCTCGAGGCGCTGCTCGACCCACGCGTCCTCCGAGAGCCCGTCCTTCTTCGCTTCCTGCTCGACGAGGAACTCGATGGCGATGCGCTCGGCGGAGTCGACCCGCAACTCGTACAGCTGATCCTGCAGCTTGTAGAAGTCGTCACCCGCGCGCTTGTCGGCCTCTGACTGCAGAATGAGGCGGGAGCCCACCTTGACGACCGGCGGGTCTCCGACCGGAACGGCAGCGTGAACCTCGGACGGCTTCACTGCAGGAGTCGTGACGCAGCCGATGACCAGCGCACTCAGCAACACGAATGAACGCATGAGCGGCCAGCGTCTCACAGTTCAGCCGTCGCTGCGCGCTCCAGGCAGGCAGGCACCCACCGAGGCGCCGGCTTTTCCAGGCAGCGTCCAATACTGACCGGCTTCGACGAAGCGCTCGCACCGCTGCTGAGACGGGCACTGCAGATCGCCCTCACATGGGTCGACGCACTCGCCCATCGTGGCGAAGCCGTCGCTCGCGGGCTTCACGAGGCACCGCTCACTCGAAGGGCAATCGCCATGCACCAGACACGCGCCATGGCTGCGCTTCACGTTGGACGACGGCGTGAGCAACCAGGCTGCGATGGTGGCCACCAGCAGCCCGGGAATGATGAAGCGGCCGTACTTCTGAAACGGGTTCATCAGCTCGGCGTGGGCGACACCTCAGGCGAGGTGCGGAAGAAGTCCTCGGGGTGCTCGAGCTTGAGCGCCTCTCGGAGCACCTCGTCGACCGAGTCGACCAGCACGATGCGCATCGCCGAGCGGATGTTCTTCGGGATGTCGCGCAGGTCTTTCTTGTTCTCGCGCGGCACGATGATCGTCCTGATGCCGAGGCGGTGCGCGGCCAGGCACTTCTCCTTCAATCCGCCGATCGGCGTCACGCGGCCACGCAGGGTGATCTCGCCCGTCATCGCCACGTCGCGGCGCACGGGAATGCGGGTGATCGCCGAGACGAGCGCGGTCGCCATCGTCACGCCCGCCGACGGCCCGTCTTTCGGGAACGCGCCGGGGAAGTGAATGTGCATGTCGTTCTTCTCGAAGAAGGCGTCTTCGATGCCGAGCCGGCGCGCGCGGGTGCGAACCCACGTGACCGCGGCCTGAGCCGACTCCTTCATCACGTCGCGCAGCACGCCGGTGACGATCAGCTTGCCCTTGCCGGGCATCGTCGTGGCTTCGGTGTGCAGCACTTCGCCGCCGTACTCGGTCCACGCGAGGCCGTTCACCATGCCGATCTGATCCGTCTTCTCGTTCTTGTCCTTCGGCACGCGCGGCACGCCGAGCAGCTTCTTCACGCGGCGGCGGTCGACGCGAATCGGGCCCTTGTCTCCACCGATGACCTCTCGGGCGACCTTGCGGAACACCGAGGCGATCTCGCGCTCGAGGCTGCGAACGCCCGACTCGCGCGTGTAGCGGCGAATCACGGTCTTCAGGCCCAGCGTGGTGAGCGCGACCTTCGTGTCTTTGAGGCCGTTCGCTTCCTGCTGCTTCGGAATGAGGTACTTCCTCGCGATGCTGAGCTTCTCGTCTTCGGTGTAGCCAGCGATGCGGATGATCTCCATGCGGTCCTGCAGCGGCTGGGGGATCGTGTGCATCGAGTTCGCCGTGCAGACGAACATGACCTTCGAGAGATCGAAGTCGAGATCGAGGTAGTGATCGTTGAAGGTCGAGTTCTGCTCGGGGTCGAGCACCTCGAGCAGCGCCGCCGACGGGTCGCCGCGAAAGTCAGACGACATCTTGTCGATCTCGTCGAGCAGAATGACCGGGTTCGCCGACTCGGCCTTCTTGAGCGACTGAATGATCTTGCCGGGCATCGCGCCGATGTACGTGCGGCGGTGGCCACGAATCTCGGCCTCGTCACGCACGCCACCGAGCGACATGCGCACGAACTTGCGGCCGAGCGACTTGGCGATGGAGCGGCCGAGCGAGGTCTTGCCGACGCCGGGAGGCCCCACGAAGCACAGGATCGGCCCTTTGAGCTTCCCGACGAGCTGCTGCACGGCGAGGTACTCGAGAATTCGCTCCTTCACCTTCTCGAGGCCGAAGTGATCGTCGTCGAGCACCTTCTGCGCCTCGTCGACGTCGATCTTGTCCTTCGTCTCTTCGCCCCAGGGCAGCGAGAGCACCCAATCGATGTAGTTGCGCACGACGGTCGCTTCCGCGCTCATCGGGCCCATCATCTTCAGCTTCTTGATCTCCTTCTTCATCCGGGCGTGAGCTTCTTTGGAGAGCTTCTTCGACTTCAGCTTCTCCTCGAGCTCCTGGATCTCGGTCTTGCCGTCGTCGCCCTTGTCGCCCAGCTCGCGCTGGATCGCCTGCATCTGCTCGTTGAGGTAGTACTCCTTCTGGGTGCGCTCCATCTGCTTCTTCACGCGGGAGCGGATCTTCTTCTCGACCTTGAGGATCTCGATCTCACCCTGCATCAGCTCGTAGAGCTTCTCGAGCCGCTTGGAGGGAGCCTCGGTCTCGAGCAGGGCCTGCTTCTCGGGCAGCTTGAGCGCGAGGTGCACGCCGATGGTGTCGGCGAGGCGGGAGGGATCTTCGATCAACGCCACCTGCTGCATCAGCTCGGGAGCGATGCGCTTGTTGAGCTCGACGAAGGCCTTGAAGGTGGCCTGCACCGCGCGCATCAACGCCTCGAGCTCGGCGGCCGTCGACGGCGGCTCGACGACGGGGTCGTACTCACACTCGAAGTACGGCTCGGTGGGCAGGAAGTTCGTGAGGCGCGCGCGCGAGATGCCCTCGACGAGCACCTTCACCGTGCCGTCGGGTAGCGGCAGCAGCTGCACGACCTGGCCCAGCGTCGCGAAGTGAAAGACCTCGTCGGGCGTGGGGTCGTTCGTCTTCGCCTTCTTCTGGGCCGAGAGCAGCAGCAGCGCCTTGCCCTCGGTCGCCTTGCGGTTCATCGCCTCCTTCAGGGCCGCGATGGACTTCTCGCGACCGACGTACAGAGGGCGCACCTCGTGCGGGAAGAGGACGATGTCTCGCAGAGGCAACAGCGGCAGAGGCTTCACTCGGGGCTTCTCCAAAGAAGATGTGACGGCGACGACGCTTCTACTCCCACACCTGCGTCAGTTCGACTTCGTGACCGCCGCATCGGGGGGCGTAACGCCCAGCGTCGAGAAGAGGAACGCGATCTGGTCGACGGACGACTCGATCGACTTGCCGACTTGATCGGCGCCACCGTGGCCGGCGTTCATCTCGATGCGCAACCATGAGGTGCCCTTCCCCTTCGTCGAGTGCTGCACCATGGCCACGAACTTGCGCGCGTGGAACGGGTCGACGCGATCGTCGTGATCGGCCGACATCATGAGCAACTGCGGGTACGTGCCGTTCTCGACGATGTGGTGGTACGGCGAGTACGCCGCGAGCACCTTGAGCTCTTCGGGCTTCTCGGGGTCGCCGTACTCGGGGATCCACGTCTTGCCCGAGCCGTAGAGGTGGTACCGCACCATGTCGAGCAGCGGCACGGCGCAGATGACCGAGCCGTACAGCTCGGGGCGCTGGGCCATCGCGGTGCCGACGAGCAGACCACCGTTCGAGCCACCACGAATCGCGAGCCGCTTCGCCGTCGTCCACTTCTCCTTCACGAGGTACTCGGCCGCGGCGTGGAAGTCGTCGAACACGTTCTGCTTGTTCGCGCCCTTCCCTGCGTCGTGCCACGCCTTGCCGTACTCACCACCGCCGCGCAGGTTCGGCACCGCGTACACGCCACCAGCCTCGAGCCACGGGTAGATGAACGAGGTGAAGGCGCTGGTGAGGCTGATGTCGAAGCCGCCGTAGCCGTAGAGCAGCACGGGGTTGTTGCCATCGAGCACGACGTCTTTCTTCGCGACGATGAACATCGAGACCTGCGTGCCATCTTTCGACGGGTAGAAGACCTGCCGCACCTCGAAGCGCGTGGGGTCGACGGGCACGTCGACGGTGGCCCACAGCTCTGACTTGCCGGTCTTCACGCTCGACTTGAAGATCTGCCGCGGCATCGTGAAGCTCGAGAACGCGTAGTAGGCCTCGTCATCGTCTTCGAGACCAACCAGGTTCGACGCGGTGCCCAGCCCCGGCAGCTCGACTGCGCGCACCTTCTTACCCTTGAAGTCGAACACCTCGACGACGCTCACGGCTTTCTTCAGGCCCGAGATCGCGAAGTGGCCGCCCACGATCGCGAACGAGTCACGCGCGACGTCTTTGTCTTCGGCGACGAGCTCTTTCCAGTTGGCTCGCTCGGGCTTCTTCGGGTCGACTGAGCAGAGCCGCTTGTTGGGCGCGCCTTAGTCCGTGAAGACGTAGAAGACGTCTTTCCAGACGTCGACGTTGTACTTGGCGTCCTTGCCCTTGATGAGCAGCTTCCATTCCTTGTCGGCACCGACCTTCTTGAAGAAGACGTCGTTCTCGTTCCACCCGCGCATGATCGAGATGAACAGGTACTTGCCGTCGCGGGAGATCGAGCCACCGATGAAGGTCTTCGGGTCTCCGGTGCGCGGGTGCAGCTGCTCGTCTTTCGCGGGGTCGTCGCCGAGCACATGCTTCTTCACCTCGCAGTAGCCGGGGCGCTCCGAGACGGGAATCTTCGCGTCGGTGGGCAGCCACTCGTAGATGAAGGCCTTGTTGTCCGGTGTCCACGAGGGGCTCGCGTACTTGCCTCCGACGATGACGTCGGTCTTCGAGCGCTGGCCCGAGTCGACGTCGAGCACGTACAGCGTCGACTCGTCGGCCGCGTTCGGCTTCTCGGCGAAGA
>JBEOKA010000068.1:0-19507 GCA_040275325.1 Myxococcaceae bacterium
GGAACCGGTACTCGACCTCGCCGAAGTTGATGTTGAAGATCGGCGCACCCTGAAAGCTGTCTCCCGAGTCGAGGTGCAGCACGCGGTCGGCCTTCTTGCGCTCACGCTTGATGATCGACGCCATTCGAGAGGCGCCTCCGAAGGGACCCGCCTCGGGGATCAGGCCGAGATCGATGTCGGTGCGCAGCGGGCGGAAGTCGTACGGCAGCAGGCGCGAGTGAATGTCCGACGTGTGCAGGATCGTCAGGCGAATCTGCTGATCCAACAGGTCCAGGTTCTGCCCGTCCACGATGGGAAGGCAGGACCCGTGAACGAGGCCCACGACGAGGACAGCGAAGCAGCGAAGAAAGCGCATGGTGGGTGGGGTTCTCTGTGCGGGGCCCTTCGAAAGCGCGGGCACCGTATGCAAGCGCCCACCTCTGGTAAAGCCACGTTGTGAGCCGAAACACCACTGTCACCGCACTGGAAGTCGTCGAGGACTTCTCGTCTACCGCCCGGTGCGACGAGGGCTTTCTGCAGATTCGCCGCCTGCGTGTTCGAAATCGCCGCGCCGATGGCTCGCATTCGCCCATCTACCGGGTCGACGTCGTCGATCGCCCGAAGCTCGACGCGGTCGCGGTGCTGGTGTGGAGACGGGCTGAGCAGGGCCTCGAGTTCCTCACCCGCCAGCAGCTGAGGCCGGCTGCGTACTTTCGCAACGAGAAGACGCCGGTGCTGCCTGAGGCGCGTGAGTGGCTGTTCTGCGAAGAGATCGTCGCGGGCCTCATCGAGCCGAGCGACGAGGGCGAGCGGGCCGTGCGGGCGCGCGGCGTCGAAGAGGTGCACGAGGAGGCCGGCATTCGGGTCGAGGTCGACGCCGTGAAGCACCTGGGCCCGCCGTTCTTCGTCGCGCCGGGAATCATCAGCGAGAAGATCTTCCTCACCCACGTCGAGGTCACCGGCCTGCCCATGGAGCCGCCTGCTGGTGATGGCAGCCACCTCGAAGAAGGCGGCACGCTCACCTGGCGCTCGCTCGAGTCGCTCCAGCAGGCCCTGCGTGACGGGCAGATTCAAGACGCCAAGACCGAGCTCGCCTTGAACCGCTTCCTCGCGCTCGGCCCGAAATAAGTCTCGAAATTCACGCCGGTTGTAACGTGCGGTGACAGGGGTCTTGGTAATCGAGAGAGCGACACTGTCCGACATTGTCTCCAGAGGTTCACTTCACTTCTGGAGAGGCCATGACGACGACGCTGCGACCTGGAATGACGAGCGCTTCAGTTCGACTGCTGCAGCAGCGGCTGAAGACGGTCGGCACCTTCGACTACCCGAAGACGACGACCTTCTACGGCAACTACACGCGTGAGGCCGTCTCGCAGTTCGAGCGGCAGAACCACCTGAAGGTCGACGGCATCGCAGACCCGGCGATGCAGGCGTTGCTGGCGAAGAAGGCGGCCGCGGCGAAGGCTCCCGTGACGCCGGGCACCTGGCAGACCGCCGCCGAGCCCGCGCACGACTACCGCAAGATCTCGTTCCGCGGCGTGACGATGAACGTGCGCACCCAGCAGATGCTGCTGCGCGCCGAGAAGTACGCGAAGGCGATGGGCGTGAAGGTGCCGTTCGTGTTGCCGCAGGGCAGCTACAACCGAGGTGGCGTGGTGAAGAGCGCGGGCACGCACGACGGTGGCGGCGCGCTCGACATTCGCACGCGAGATCACACGCCGGGCGGCGTGGTGCTGATGGTGAAGGCGCTGCGGCAGGCCGGCTTCGCCGCGTGGAGCCGCGACTCGCGCGACGGCTTCGACCCGCACATTCACGCCATCGCCATTGGTGATCGCCAGCTGTCTGACTCCGCCGCGAACCAGGTGCAGTCGTACTTCGCCGGTCGAAACGGGCTGCGAAATCAGGCGCCTGATCGTGATCGCGGCACCGCGGGTCGGCCCGTTCCGAACTGGGCGCGGCGCTACGACTGAGCGACAGTGCCGTGATGCGGCGGTCACTTCTGCTTCTCGTCTGCGCGTGCACCGGCTCGCTCTCGTTCACGCGAGGGCTTCGTGCCGACGCGACGCCCGACGACGCGCGCGCCTGTGAGGACTTTGCTCCGTCTTCTGATCAGGTGCGGCGCTTCTTCACGAAGGCCAGAGTCGTCGACGCGCACGAGGCCGATGTCGCCGTGTGCGTCATTCGAGGAACGATCGACGGCCGGCCGTTCGAGCTCAACGCGCTCTGGAGCGCCGAACGAACCGAGGCCGATGGTGGCGTGACGTTCTTGAAGTGCGACGACTGCTAGGCGCTCATCAGGCGCTTGCTCTCGCGCAGCATGAAGCCGCGATCATCTGCGGCGAGGTCCAGGCGCACGCCGAAGCCACGCAGCGTCTGATCGGCGGTCGCGCTCTCGAACGCCACCGCGCCGCGCGCACCAACCACGCGCCTGGCCTCTTCGAACTGAAACGACAGGCCCAGCTTCGTGCCCAGCGGGAGCGACGGCAGACACGGGAAGAACACCGAGTTCATCGTCAGGTTCATCAGCCGGTGCGCGGTAAAGACGAACGCGGTCTGGCGCGTGACCGAGAAGGCGCCGGCGAGCTGGTGGGGCTCCTGTCTCAGTTGGAGCACGTCGAGCTGCCACGTCGGCAGCCGGTTCGGAGCGGGCGGAGGCGCCGACGGCCTCGGCTCGGGCGTCGCGAGCTTCGCCTCGACCTGCTGAATCACCTCGGTGAGGTACTGGTACACCGCCATGTGCGCCTTCACGAGCTCGCCCGAGGCATCGCGTGGCAGGCGGCCCGGGTGGAAGCGCTTGGCGAGGTTCAAGAAGCCGTGACGGTAGTCCTTCACGCTCGCCGTCTTCGGCACGCCGAACAGCGCATGTGGCGCGAGCTCACGGAACCGATCGAGATCGAACAGCGCGCGCTCGGCTTCCTGCTGCTCACGGGCCAGCCGCGCTGCTGGAGCTTCGGCCGTCACCATCGTCTGCACGGCCTGCCCACGCACGGGCTGCCAGGTGACCCGATCTCTCGAGGCCTGTACGAAGACGCCGGGCTTGGTGCGCAGGAGATCGACAGCCACCTCGCGCGAGAGGGGACCGACCTCGTTGCCGCGCGAGTCTTTCAGGTACCAGTCGTTGCTCATGTCGCCCCCGGGAACGAGCCGCAGTGTCGTCGTTCTGGGAGCAGCGCCGCAAGGCGCATTTCAGGCGCCGAACGCCCCACCATTCCGCACCGCGAGCTTGAGCACCTTCGTCAGCGCCGCGCGATCGAGGTCTTCGAGTGACTTGAAGCGAATGCAGCTCTTGCCGACGGACGCTGGCGCGAGCTCGTCGGCGTGCGCCTCGGCGACGTACGTTCCGTCTTCGGTGAGCGAACAGACATAGAGCGACAGGTTGGCCTTGCGCGCCGAGAGCGCGAGCAGCGGCCAGTCACCTTCGCGGCCCGTGGCGTAGCGGTAGTGAAACTCGCCGTAGCCGAGCAGCGTGCCGTTGCTCCACAGCTTGCGCTCGAGCTTGGGCGCCACCTTGCGAATCAGCGCATCGACGGCGAGCAGCTCGTCACGCTGAGCGGCTGGCGCCTTCGCGAAGAAGGCCTCGATGGGCGACGGCTTCTTCGCGGCCACTCACGCCACCATCGAGAAGAAGTCGGCGTCCTTCCACACGCTGACGATGGGGCCGTCGGCGAGCGCGCGATAGCCACGCGGCACCGAGGCGGCGATGCGAATCGCGGTGGCGGTGGCCGAGAGGCCCTTGTGCACGCTGATCGTCACGCGCCGCGAGTCACAGAGAATGGTGAGCAGGGCGTCTGCGCCGATCGCGCCGCGAACCTCGATGCGGTTCTCGTCGAGCTGGCTGATGCGCTGCACGAGATCGGTCGAGATGACGCGCAGCCGCGGAGGCTTCGCCGCAGGCACCAGCGCCTCGGAGAGCGAGATCTCGAGGCCGCCGATGCGCTCCATCACCTGCATCACCACGTCGCGGGGCAGGTCGCGCTTCAAGGTGGCGACGGCGTGCTCCGGGCCGCTCGAGGTGGCCAGCGTCACGTCGAACGCGCTCGACGGCGTCTCGACGCCCAGCTCGGTCGTCGGCTCGTCGCTGACGTGGCCCGAGAGGAGGAACTTCGAGAAGCCCTGGCGCTCGACGACGAACGCGGGGTCGCTGCTCTCGAGGTGAAAGCGTCGAACGCTGAGCTGGGTCACGGAGTCGATCACGGCCGGCCTCGCAAGTCGTATGCTGCGCCGCGTCTACCGCTTTGGGGCGAATGAGAAAAGAGGGGGCGCCCGCACTCCAAAACCCCTCGAAACCACGGAGCTTTCATGCAGGCACCGGCCGGAGCGCAGTGCGCATACCACCCAGGCGTGGCTGCTCCGGGCGTGTGCTCGCGCTGCGGCAGCTTCGTCTGCGCCGAGTGCACGAAGTGGGGCAACGGCGCGCTCCTCTGCCCTCGGTGCTTCAGCCCGACCCTGAATCGCGCGAACCGTGGCTACCGTTTTCTCGCCAACGCCCTCGACTCGTTCGTGGTCTCGGTGCCTGCGTTCATGGGGATGTTCGGCGTGATGGCGGTCGGGAGTGCGTTCGGCGAGAAGAAGGGCGAAGACCTGATCGCCCTCTTCGCCATGCTCGGCCTCTTTGGTGGCGCCGCGCTCGGCATCGGCCTTCAGATCTTCATGCAGGTGCAGTTCGGCCAGTCGGTGGCCAAGCGGCTCTTCAAAATCAAGGTGGTGCGGGTCGACGGCTCACCGGTCGAGCTGTGGCGCATCATCCTCATCCGCAACCTCGCCGTGCACGTCGTCTCGCAGCTCTGCGGGCTCATCAGCATCATCGACGGCGCGATGATCTTCGGAGACGAGCAGCGCTGCCTGCACGATCTGATCGCCGAGACGATCGTGATCGACGTCAGCCTGGAGCAGTGATCACTTGCTGAGCTGAGAGGCGAGGGCGGCGCCGAAGATCATCGCTCCGCCGAGGCCGCAGCAGCAGAACAGCACCACCGGCCACAAGACGGCGATCGCCGCGCGCGTGCCGGTCAGCTTGTGCGCGTCACGAATGGCCCAGATCTCGAGCACCAGCGTGTAGATGCCCGCGAAGCCGCCGATGACGGGAATGCCCTGCAGCACGTTCGGCGCGAGCGAGTACGAGATCGCGCGGAGCGTCGTCGAGAACGGGTACTGTGTGCCGCCCACCATGCGCACGCCGAGGTGCACGAGGCCCGACGACATCATCATCGACAGCGGGAAGAGCACGATCGTCGAGACGCCCAGCACGATCGCCAGAATGAGCGGGCTCGTCTGGAAGAAGTCGAACATCGCCTGCATCGGCGCGGGCACGTCCTTCATCGTCTTCGCCAGCTCTTTGAACTGCGAGGCCGACTGCGCGAGGTTCAAGATGAGGAAGGGAATCTGCAGCAGGCCCGCGGCGCTGGTGATCAGCCAGCCGTAGAGGAACGCGTCCATTCCCGAGCCGTTGGGGTCGATCTCGGCGAAGAACTTCTTCGGCTCGAGCATCGACTGCTTCCACGTCTGCCAGACGGCCTGAACGAGCCCGAGCTCGGCGCGGCGCTCCCACGGCGTCGGCGTGGGCGTATTCGTGCTGGCGCCAGTCACCTGCTGGCACGAAGGGCACTGGCTGCGGCCGTCAGGGTTGCACTCGGCGCAGGTGAACGCGCCACACCGCGGGCAGACCGAGGTCGCGGCGCGATCGGCGTGAACGGCACATTGGGCGGTGGGCGTCATGGCCCCGGCGTCTTACTCCGTGGCTTGTGGCCGAGGCGCTCGAAAGCGTGCGCGAACACCTGCGCGTCCTGGGCGCCCTGAATGACGAACTTGTTCCCAACGATGGACGTCGGCACCGCGTGCACGCCGAGCTCCGACGCCGCGGCGAGCCCGGCCTCCATCACCGGCTTCCACTTTCCCGACTCGACCTCGCGCTGCAGCTCGTCGCCATCGAGCCCGGCATCGGCCGCCGCCGCGCGGAGCACGCTCCACTCGTGCAGGTTCTCGCCTTTTGCCCAGTAGCGCTCGAGCACCGAGTGGTGGAACACCTCGAACTTGCCCTTCGAGCGGGCGTACTCGGCGGCCTGGTGCGCGCGCCGCGTCGAGGGGATCAGCTCGCGATCGTGCACCATCGTCAGGCCCATCGCCTTCGCACGGGTGGTGAGCGGGTTGTTCGGGTTGGCCATGAAGGCCTTCACGCGATCGGGCAACGGCAGCCCTTCGTCAGGCGTCTCGGGGCGCAGCAGAAACGGGCGCCAGTCGACGGTGAAGTCCCACGCCTGCTTCAGCTTTTCGACCTCGCCGAGGCCGATGTAGCACCACGGTCAGACGTAGTCGGACCAGATGGTGATGACGGGTGCGCTCATGAGCCGCCTGTTCCCACTCCCAGCGCTGCGACGCAAGCGTCGCCGATTTCGCATGATTGGCCGGGAAACGACGGCTAGCCTTTTTCTCATGGCCGCCAGGAAGAGCGCGAAGCGGGGCAAGGCCCCGAAGGCGAAGTCGAAGATCAAGAAGCCCGCGAAGGTGGCGAAGGGCGCGAAGGCGAAGAAGCCGGCGCCGAAGAAGAAAGCCGCGCCACTGAAGCGCCCGGTCGCGAAGAAGAAGCCCGCGGCGGCGAAGAAGTACCCGGCCGTGAAGCTGCCCGACCTGCCCGAGATCGAAGGCTACGTGCGCAGCCTGCCGCCGCCGGTGGTGCCCATCGTGAACAAGCTGCGTCAGGTGGTGCGTGACGCGGCTCCCGAGGCGAGGGAGCTGCTCGACCCGAACGGCCCGGCCTACGACGCCAACGGCTTGTTCGCGCGCATCGAGGCGAGCGATCGCGAGGTGCTGGTGACGTTCCTGCGTGGCGCCCAGCTGGACGCCCCTGCGGGAACGCTGGCCGGAGATGGTGACGCGCGCGCGATCAGCGTCGGCTCCCTCGATGATCTGAAGGAGCACGTGCTGCAGGCCCTCGTGCGCCAGGCCGTCATGCTCAACGTGAAAGAGCCCTCGTCGGGCGCGGTCTGATGCTGCCGTTTCAGGCCGTCATCTTCGATCTCGATGGCACGCTGGCCGACTCGCTGCGCGATCTCGCCGAGGCGATGAACCTGGCGCTGGCCGACTTCAAGCTGGCCGGCCACTCCATCGACGCGTACCGCACCTTCGTCGGAGAGGGCGTCGACACGATGGTGCGTCGCGCGGCGGCTCCGGAGTCGAACCCGCAGACGCTCAAGGCCATCGCCGACACCTACCGGGCCCACTACGCGCGCCTCGATCACCCACACACGAAGCCGTACGCCGGCATTCCCGAGCTGCTCGATGGGCTGACGGCCGCGAAGGTGAAGCTGGCGGTGCTGTCGAACAAGCGCGACGACTTCACGCGGGCGCTGGTGGCGAAGCAGTTCTCACGGTGGTCCTTCGTCGACGTGCGGGGCGAGCGGGAAGGGGTGCCGCGCAAGCCTGATCCCACTGCGGCGTACGAGCTCGCGCTCGCGTTGAACGTGCTGCCCGCGAACATCGCCTTCGTCGGAGACACCGCCGTCGACGTGAACACCGCGAAGAACGCCGGCATGCGCAGCGTCGGGTGCGTGTGGGGCTTCCGCGGGCGTGAAGAACTCACCACCGCTGGAGCCCGCCACATCATCGAGTCGCCGCTCGAGCTGCTGTCGTTGCGCTGACGCTTCAGGCGTCGAACAGGTACTTCTGCACCTCTGAGGCCTGCAGTGCGCGGAAGCTCTTGTTCGCCTCGCGCAGCAGATCTTCGCTCGAGCGCACGCGGTCGGTCGGGAAGACGGCTCCACCGAAACGAATGACGACCCGAATGCGGCCGTGCGGCCCCTCGACCGGCAGCGCGTGCAGCAGCGTCAACATGCGATCGGCCACGATTCGTGCGCCGGGAAGATCGGTCTCGGGCAAGAGGCCCACGAACTCGTCGGTGTCGATGCGGAAGAGCCGATCGGCGCCACGCATCGCGCTGCGAACCTCTTGCACCACCTTCGCCAGGTAGCCGTCACACGCATCGCGGCCGAGCTGGTACCGAAGGCCCTGGTAGTCGTCGAAGCCGAACATGAGGCACGCGGCGGGGCGGCCGTAGCGGCGGCTGCGCGCGAGCTCGGAGTCGAGGCTGGCCTTGAGCTGTGAGTACGTGCCAGCGCCCGTGACGGGATCGACCGCGCGGAACTGGGCGAGCTCGTCTTCGGCGTCGAGCAGCCGGCGGCGGTACTCCCGCACCGTCAGCGCCGAGTTGATGCGGGTCTGCAGCTCGATCAGCTTGAAGGGCTTGGTGATGTAGTCGTCGGCGCCCAGCTCCATGCCGCGAATCTTCCCGTCCATGTCGCCCATGGCGGTGAGCACGATGACGGGCAGCTCGGCGAGCTCGGTCGTGTCGCGCACGGCCTTCAAGACCGAGAACCCATCACGGCGCGGCATCATCAGATCGAGCAGCACGAGATCGGGGCGCGCCTTCGAGATGTGCTCCATCGCCTCGACGCCGTCTTCGGCCGTCAGCACCTTGAAGCCGCTCGTCTCGCAGAGATCCTTCAGCAGCGTACGGGTGTGCTCGTCGTCGTCGACGATCAGGACGAGCCGGTTGCTGAAGTCAGGAGCGGTGCCCTTCATCGCGAAGCCGCCACTCTACCCTCAACCCTGCCAGTCGCGCGCGCGGCTTTCGAAGCGCGTGTACTCGGCGAGGAAGATCAGATCGATCGAGCCGACGGGGCCGTTTCGCTGTTTCGCGACGATGAGCTCGCAGGGCATCGACGCGCGCTGGGGCGGCGGCGGCCCTCCTTCGTCGCCTTCTTCGTCTTCACGGTGGATGAACATGACGACGTCGGCGTCCTGCTCGATGGCGCCCGACTCGCGAAGGTCTGACAGCATCGGCTTGCCGCCCTTGCGCTCTTCGACTTTTCGGTTGAGCTGGCTGAGCGCGATGATCGGCACGTCGAGCTCTTTGGCGAGCTGCTTGAGACCGCGCGAGATCTCGGAGACCTCGAGCTGACGGCTCTCGACCTTGCCCTTCTGGTGCATGAGCTGGAGGTAGTCGATGACGATGAGCCCGAGCGAGGGCTCCTTCTGCTTGAGGCGACGGGCCTTGGCGCGCAGGTCGAAGCCCGACAGACCGCCGGTGTCGTCGATGTACAGCTTGCAGCCGTAGAGCTCGTTGGCGCCCTGCTGAATGCGCTCTTCGTCGCCGGGCGTGAGGCGGCCACCACGCAGCTTCTTCATGTCGACGCGCGCGTGCGTCGCGAGCATACGGGTCAGCAGCTGCACGGCGGGCATTTCGAGCGAGAACACCGCGGCGGCCCGGTTCTCTTTGAGCGCCACGTGAATGGCGATGTTCATTGCGAGCGAGGTCTTGCCGATGCCGGGGCGGGCGGCGAGCACGATGAGCTCTCCGCCGTGCAGACCGGTGAGCTGGTTGTCGAGATCGACGAAGCCCGTGGCCGTGCCGGTGATGCCCGACGCGTTCTTCTTCATCGTGTCGAGGAGCGTCAGCGCCTCGTCCATCAGGTCCTGCATCGAGCGCAGGTCGCCCTGCTGTCGGGCCTCGGCGATCTGGAAGACCTTGCGGCCGGCCTCGTCGACGAGCTCGAGCACGTTGCCCGTGTCCTGGCTGGCGAGGTCGTAGATCTCACGGCCCGCCTTCGCGAGGTTTCGCCGGGTCGCCTGATCTTTGATGATCTTCGCGTACTCGACCGCGTTGGCCGAGAAGGGCACGAGCTGATCGAGCGTCTGCAGGTAGCTGGGGCCGCCGACCGTCGCGAGCTGGCCGCGCGACTTGAGCTCTTCCGAGATCGTCAGCCAGTCGACCCGCGAGTTGCGGCCGTCGAGGGCCACCATCGCGTCGAAGATCTCGCTGTGCGCCGCGTTGGCGAAGTCGTCTTTGGTGATCTGCTCGGCGACGTTGGGCAGAACGGCGTTGTCCATCACGATGGCGCCGAGCACGGCGCGCTCTGCCGCGAGATCTTCGTAGACGCGTGGTTGCAGGCTCACGGCGCCTTCATACCGTCTTGCGAAGACTTCGACAGTCGCTACAGCGGCAGCCGAAACGGCGCGTCTTCGAGCACGAACTCGACCTTGCGGAGCAGGTCCAGCGTGGGCTGATCGGACGCTCCGAGAGCGGTCGCGCGGCGGAGCAGAATGCAGGCCCCGATCAGGCTGCCCTGGCCGTCGAGCTCCTTCGCCACCTCGAACAACAGCTTCTGATCGTCGGGGCGCTTCTCGAGCTCGGCCAGCTTCGCGGGCGGTTTCTCGGCGGGCTCGACCCACAACGGGCAGGCCTCGGGCTGCTTCGCGACCGGCTTTGCGTAGGCGCCCTTGAGCCCGCGTTGAATCATCGCCGCGAGGCCGTTCGTGTGACTCGTCTGCGCGGCCGTCACGTCAGCGCAGGCGCCGAGCACGACGAGGAAGAAGCCGGGGTTGAGCCCTTCGACGGCTTTCGACTCGATGAGCTTCGGGAAGCCGGCAGTCAGGCGCAGCTCCTTCGGGAGCAACAGCCCCTTCTGCAGCTTCTCGGCTTCGGCCTTCGTCTTCGCTCCCGACGCGATGAACAACCGGCTGCCCGGCGCAGCTGCGACCGCCACCGCGACGAGAACGCTCAGCATCACTCGGCCTCGTCGTTGCTGGTGCCGCTCGCGCGAATCACGAACTCGACGCGGCGGTTGTTCGAGCGGCCCACGTCGGTCTTGTTCGTGTCGGCCGGGCGATCGGGCCCGAAGCCCTTGGCCTGCAGCCGCGTGCCGTCCACGCCCTGGTGAATGAGGTAGTCCTTCACCGAGTTGGCGCGGCGCTGCGAGAGGCTGACGTTGTAGTCGCGCCCGCCCTGCGAGTCGGTGTGGCCTTCGACGCGAATGAGCTGAATCTCGGGGTGATCACGCAGCACGCTCGCGACGTTGTTCAGCAGCGGGAACGAGCGGGGAAGGATCGTCGCCTTCGCGGTCGCGAAGTAGACCTTCTCTTTGATGATCAGCTTCTCGCTGGTGATGATCACGAGCTGCTTCTGCTTCTCGGGGCAGCCCTGGTTCGACGCCGGGCCCTTCTCTTCGGGGCAGTTGTCGAACTTGTCCTCGACCGTGTCTCCGTCCTTGTCCTTCACGGGGCAGCCCTTGTTCTCTTTCGGGCCGGCTTCGTCGGGGCACGCGTCGTCTTTGTCTTCGAGCCCGTCGTTGTCGCGATCCTTCACGGGGCAGCCGTTGCGCTCGGGCGGGCCGGGCTCGGTCGGGCACTCGTCTTTCGCGTCGACGATGCCGTCGCTGTCGGTGTCGATCTCGACGACCTTCACCATCGGGCAGCCGTTGTTCGCGAGCGGGCCCTTCTTGAGCGGGCACTTGTCCGAGACGTCGGGCACGCCGTCGCTGTCGTTGTCGGGGTCGGGGCAGCCGTCTTGATCCTTGTAGCTGTCGAAGTCTTCGGGCTCGAGCGGGCAGGTGTCGGCCGCGTTGAGGATCGTGTCGTTGTCGTCGTCGAGATCGGGGCACTGCTGCGGCGTGTGTTTGCGACCGCTCGAGCAGGGGTCGTTGTCGTCCGGGCGAATGCCGACGCCACCGAGCACTCGCACCGTCGGAGTGCCGGGCAGACTGCCGAAGCCCGGGCCCGCCATGAGGAAGAGCTCGATGGGGCCGATGGGGAAGCGGGCGCCGCCGAGCAGCTCGAAGCCGGCGGGCGTCTCACCGCCACCGAGCGGAACCAGCGTGTGGAACGAGCCCTCGAACCGAACGCCGTCACCGGTGCTGCCCACGAGCGCGCGCAGGCCGAGCTGACTGCCGATCTGATCTCGCACGAAGGTCGCGTTCGACAGGTTCACCGCCGACGGCCGCACGTAGCCCGTCACTTCTCCACCGAAGCGCACGGGGCCGAAGTCACGGCCTGCCGACAGCTGGGGGAAGATGTTCCACCCGCTCTCGACCGCCAGCGCGTTGCCGACGCCGAAGGGAAACGAGGTGCCGAGCTGAAACGCGAGATCGACCGGCGCGTCGGCCAGCAGACCGCCCTTGCGCTGCGAGAGAATGCCGAGCCGCACCGAGAGGCGGGGAGATGCGAGGCCAAAGCTGTCGGGAGAGATGACCTTCGCCACCTGGGTGAGATCGTCTCCGCCCTGGTAGAGGACGAAGGGCAGCTCGAGCGACGCCGTCAGCCACGAGGTGATGCCGTACGCGACGCCGAGGTGCAGGTTGAGCCGGTTGCCGACGAGCGCGCCCTGCCGCTGGTTGTCGCGGAAGAGCACCAGCGGGTTGTTCTCGTAGTGAAAGGCGCCCCACGCGCGGAACTTCTTGTGAGGCAGCACGTCACCCGTCGCCGCGCCGAGCCCGCCCAGCGGAGCGTCGTTCGGCGAGAAGCGGGTGAGTGAGAAGGGCGGCAGGGGAGCCGCCTCTTGTGCGAGCGCAGACAGCGAGACGAGGACGCCAGCGAGGACGAAGCGGTTCATGGTTGGTGGCTTTGGCGAGCGCGGCGGCGGGTGACGAGCATGAGCAGCGCCAGCACGAGCGGCGCAGCGTCGAGCGACACGCTGCTGCAGCTGATGAGGCCCTGGCCCGCGTAACGAACGGAGGGAATGCGGACGAAGAAGGGCACGTCGGTGGCGCGGGTGCCCTGGTTTCCAGCGGGGTCGAGCGCTTCGGCCGAGACGACGTGGTTGCCCTCGGCGAGCGAGTTGGCGGGCACGGTCGTGCTCCAGCGCCCCTGCGCGTCGGCCACCACGAAGAAGGCCTGCTTGCCGTCGACATAGATGGTGACGCGCGCGTTCGGCTCGGACGTTCCCGAGATGTCGAAGGGCCGATCGATGTCGACCGCCGCGCCCTTCGCCGGCGTCACGATGACGGGCGGGTTCGGCGCCGTGGAGTCGACCGTGAACGCGACCTGCGTCGTGTCGGGGCCCGTGTTGCCGGCCGTGTCAGTGGCGCGCGCCTTCACCTCGTAGCGCCCGTCAGCCAGCTGCGTGGGCGGCGTGAACGTCCAGTCGCCGTTGCTGTCGGCCTGCGTGGTGCCGGCCTCCTGGCCGTTGATGAAGATGGTGACGGTGCTGTTGGGCTCGGCAGTGCCTGACATCATCGGCCGCCCCGAGGTGATGACGCTCTCGAGGGTGGGCAACGTGATGACCGGCGCGTCGGGAGGCACGGTGTCCTTGCGCACCATGCGCGAGTCCATTCCCGTGCCGCCGCCCGTCATCTGCGACGCGGTGACCGTCACCATTCCGTCGGGCACCGCGCTCACGTTGAGCGTCGTCGTGAACAACCCGTTGGTGCAGGCCGTCATCGTCGTCACCGTACCGACTGCGACCGAGACCTGACCCGCGCCGGTCGTGCAGAACCCCGTCACCTCGTACATCGGCGCGCGCATGGCGTTGATGACGGCGAGGTTCCCGAGAATGACCGTCGGCACGTTCTCGACGACGAAGCTGCGCGGCATCGACGCGGGGCCCTGGTTGCCGGCGCGGTCGGTCTGCTTCGCGGAGAGGGTGTGCGAACCGGCTCCGAGCGTGGTCGGGCACGACCAGGTGCCGGTCATCGTGGCGGTGGCCTGACAGACGAGCGCAGTGCCTTCGTTCACCACCACGGTGGAGAACGGTTCTGCAGTGCCCGTCAGCATCGGAGAGAGGCCGGTGCGCGCGTTCTCGGCGGGCGTGACGATGACCGGTGCGCCAGGCGCGGTGGTGTCGATGGTGAACGTGCGCGCAGGAGACGCGGCCGAGAGATTTCCCGCCGGGTCGGTCGTGGTCGACGTGAGCACGATCTGCCCATCGGGGAGCGTCGAGGAGACGCAGCTCCACAGCCCGTTTGCCGGCGTGATGGTGGTGCACACGGTCATGCCGTTTCGAATGACGCGCACCGTGCTCCCAGGCTCAGCCGTGCCCGTCAGCGTCGGCGTGGTGTCGTTGCTGATGCTCATCTCTGCTGGGCGCGTGAACGTCGGCGCCGAGGGCACCATCGTGTCTTTCACCGTGTTGCGCGTGTCGTTGCCCGTGCCGGAAGGATTGGTCTGGGCGGCGACGATCGTGACGGCCGCGGCGTCGGCGACGGAAGTGACGACGACGGTCGTGCTGAAGGTGCCAGCAGGGCAGGGCGCCGACCCGTTGACGCCGCCCACGGTGATGGTGACGACGCCGGCCGACGTCGTGCACGAGCCCGCGACGGGGTACGCCGAGGCGTTCATGCCGTTGATGGGGCCGGGCGTGTCGAGGGTGACCGTGGGCACGGCGGCGACGGTGAACTGTCTCGCTGCGGAAGGCGGAGAGAGGTTGCCGCTGACGTCACGCTGCGTCGCCGTGATGGAGCGCGTGCCCGGCTGATACGTCGTCGGGCAGCTCCACTGGCCACTGGCGTTCGCGGTGACGCTGCACACGAGCACCGAGCCTTCCGTCACGCTCACCGTCGCGTTCGCCTCGGCCGTGCCCGCGATGGTGGGGTTGATGCCGACGGTCGCGCCCTGCGCCGGGTTGGTGATGACGGGGGCCGCCGGAGCACCGGTGTCGACGTTGAAGTTGCGCGCCGCAGAGACCGCCGAGACGTTGCCAACCGCATCGGTCGCCGTTGCGGTGATGGTGACAGCGCCGTCTGGAATCGTGCTCGCCACGCAGCTCCAGACGCCGTTGGCGGGAACCGTGACGGTGCAGACGGTGGTGGCGCCGCGGCGAACGACGAGGCTCGCGCCCGCTTCACCCGTGCCGGTGATGGTGGGCGTCGCGGTGTTGATGATCGCGCCTTCTGGTGGCGTGGTGAAGGCAGGCGCTGCCGGCGCAACCGTGTCTTTTCGGGTGGAGCGTGTGTCGGTGCCGGTGCCCGTCACGTTCATCTGCGAGGCCGTGACGGTGATGCTGGCCGCGTCCATCAGGCCGGTGACGTTCACGGTGGTGCTGAAGCTGCCGGTCGCGCAGGTCGCCGTGGTCGAGACGGTGCCGACCTGGAGGGTGACGGTGCCGGCCGCAGCAGTGCAGGTGCCGGTGACGGGGTACATCGCGGCGTTCGTCGAGGTGATGGCCGCCGGGGTCGCGAGCGTCACCGTGGGCACGTTGGCGATGGTGAAGGTGCGGTTGGCCGCAGCCGGGCTCGCGTTGTTCGCGCGGTCGCGCTGCGTGGCCGAGATGGTGCGCATCGACGGGCCGAAGGTGGTGGCGCAGCTCCACTGGCCGAGGTTGTTCGCGGTGACGGTGCAGACGGTGCCCGCGCCCTCGGTGACGGTGACGGTCGCGAAGGCCTCGGAGGTTCCAGAGATGGTCGGGTTCGGGCCGACCGTCGCGCCCATCGCCGGGCTGTTGATGAGCGGTGCCGCCGGCGGCGTGGTGTCGATGGTGATGGTGCGCGGCGGTGAGACGACCGAGGTGTTGCCCGCTGGGTCGGTCGAGGTCGTCGTCAACGTACGGCTGCCGTCGGCGATGGTCGAGGTCGTGCACGTCCACACGCCGTTGCCCTGCGCGAGCGCGGTGCAGACGGTGACGCCGCCGACGATGACGCGAACGGTGCTGCCGGGCTCTGCGGTGCCAGAGACGGTTGGGGTCCCGCTCCCCACGAAGGACCCGTCAGCAGGCGCGGTGAAGACCGGCGTCGCAGGAGCCGTGGTGTCTTTCGAGGTGGGCCGCGAGCTGGTTCCAGTGCCGGCGAAGTTCGTCTGCGCTGCGCTCACCGTGATCGAGGGACCGTCGGCCAGCCCAGCGACGTTCACCGAGGTCGAGAAGCTGCCAGCCGTGCAGGTCGTGCCCACCACGACGGAGCCGACCGTCACCGTGACCTGGCCCGCCGTCACCTGACACGAGCCCGAGACCGAGTAGGCCGTCGCGTTCGAGAGGTTGATGATGCCGGGAGAGTCGAGCGTCACCACCGGAGAGCTCTGCACGACCGACAGGGTCTGATCGCTCACCTGGTTCTCGATCACCGACAGGTTCGAGATGTTGGTGCGGCCGTTGACGTAGGCGCCCGGCACGCTCGCGGTGACGTTGACGGTGACGGTGCAGCGCTGGGTGAGGGGCGCGAGGCTGCCCGACTGCAGGCGAATCGTGTTCGGGGTCGCCGAGGTGTTGAGGGTGACCGTGCCACCGCAGGTGTTGGTGAAGGCCGTGTTCGCGAGCAGCAGGTTGGTCGGCAGGTTGTCCTGGAAGCCGAGGTTTCCCTGGGCGGGCGCTCCGGGCACGTTGTCGATGGTGAAGGTGAGGGTGGTGGCCGAGCCTGCCGAGATCGCCGTGGTGCCGAACGCCTTCGAGAGCGTCGGTTGGTACGAGAAGAACGTCAGATCGTTCGCGACGATCTGCGTGCCCGGCGCAGAGCCGAAGTTCCACATGATCGCGAAGCCGTTGTCCTTCACCGTCGAGTCGACCCAGTTGTTGAAGGTGTTGGCGCCGAAGACGTTGTTGCCGCCCCCCGAGCCCATCGGGCACAGCGCGTCGCGAAACGCGCACTCGTAGAAGCCGCCGTAGTACCCGGTCCACGGGACGCCGCCGCGGTAGCGCCAGGCGAGCACGATGTTCGAGAGCTGGCGGAACCCGCCCACCACCGTCGGAGGCCCCTGCACGAAGAAGCTCGGCCCGTTGTCGTCACCGCCCAGGTACGCGTCGAGCGCGTGGTAGAGCCGCACCGGCACCGTGTTCCCCGAGGGAATCGTGAGCGTGTGCGTCACCGTCACGAAGTCGTTCGGGAACACGTAGTCGTAGCGAACCGAGACGTCGTAGTTGCGGCCACCGACCGTCGCGCGGAGCACCGTCGTCGCCGAGCCCGAGCCGTTCGCCTGCGGCGTCAGCGTGTTGCTGATTGGGGTGAACTCGGCAGCGGTGATGCCGACGACCGGTGCCGCCGCGAAGTGCAGCGGACCGAAGACGTTCGTGGTGCCGACCGCGAGGTAGACACCGTTCGAGAGGCCGGTGGTGACGCCCGGGTTGGTGGTCGCTCCGGGGGTCGCCGTCTGCGAATAGAACTGGCCGGTGCCGTTGCGAATCACCTGCACCTGGCCCGTCGGCCCCACGTGAACCCGAATGCCGGTGCCGGGTCCGGTGCCGCCGGTGGGGTTGATGGTGACCTGGGCGAACGCCAGCGTGGGAATCAGGGCCAGCAGAACCAGCGGATTTCTTGGCGTAGTCATGGCGCTCCCCGGGCTTCGACGCGCCGCGGCGCTACGCCACGAACGGCCCAAGCGTCAAGGGCAGCGTCGGCCCGTCACACGACTGCGTCAGTCACTGTCGCAGCCGGCACTCGCAGTACAGAAAGGCCTGCGGCTTTCCCGAGGGCGTGTGGTGCAGCTCGGGCAGGCAGCGCAGCGGCGCGAAATCGTCACCGAAGACCGCGTGAACTTCTCCTTCTTCGTAGCGCGCGACCTCGAGCCCGCTGCACGTCGTCGGTCCCTCGTGGCTGAACGTTGCCACGATCACCCGGCCCCCGGGCTTGAGCGCTCGGCGAACGACTTCGACGTACCGGGCTCGCAGCAGTGGGTCGGTGAGAAAATGGAAGACCGCGCGGTCGTGCCACAGATCGAAGGTTGCCTCGGGCAGTGGCAAGGTCGTCACGTCTCCCACCAGCCACTGCACCGCACCCGAGCGCTGTCCCAGCCGCGTCATTGCCACGTCGAGCGCGCGCTCGGAGAGGTCGAGCATCGAAAGTCGTCGGTAGCCCCGGTCGAGCAGATCGTCGACCAGCGTCGAGGCACCAGCCCCGACGTCGATGATGGCCGCTTCTGGCGACAGGCCCGCCTCATCGATCAGCTTCAGCGACTGATCGAGGTGGGGCCGATACCAGCTCACCTCGTCGCTGGCCTTCCGCGTGTACACCTCGTCCCAGTGTTGGTCGTTCATGTCCTTCTGAGCCTCGCAAGGGCCCGGGCGATTCGAAAGTGAATGTGCGCCCAGTCGACGAGTCTGTCTCGACGCCCGGGGGCACATTCCTGCTATGGAGCGCGTCGCAATGAACCGCATGAAGCCCAGCGTGAAGAAGATTGCCGTCGTGATGATGACGATGGCGGGGGGCGCGTTCGCAGGCCCTGGCCCCGAGATCGCCGCTCAGAAAGAGCTGAAGAAGGTGCTCGCGAAGAAGGGCGATGTCGTCGCCGGCAAGGATCGCTACCAGGCCGCGTGCGCGTCGTGTCACCTCGAGACCGGGGCCGGCCAGCCTGACGGGAGCTTTCCGCAGCTCGCAGGCCAGCACCCCGCCGTGGTGCTCAAGCAGCTCACCGACATTCGCGCGGGCGCTCGCGAGAACGCGGTGATGCTCGGCGCGGCCCAGTCGCTCTCCGAGCAGGACATGGCTGACATCGCGGCCTTCCTGAAGATCCTGCCCATTCCGCGCGACAACGGCCGAGGAGAAGGTGAGTTCCTCGACGACGGCCAGGTGCTCTACAAGCGCGACTGCGTCTCGTGTCACGGCCGCAGCGGAGAGGGCGACCCGAAGACGTACACGCCAGTGCTCGCGGGCCAGCACTACAAGTATCTGCTGCGTCAGATGACCAACATTCGCGACGGGAAGCGCCTCAACGCGAACCCGAAGATGATGGACGCGATCAAGGGCTACACCGACACCCAGGTGCTCGCGGTCACCGACTTCATGTCGCGCCTCGTGATGCCCGAGCTGCCGAAGAAGAAGAAGTAGCCAACAGCGTACGAAGCTCCTGCACGAGTTTCGTCGGGTCGCTCATCGAGCGCTGCCCACGTCCACTGGAGCACCCGATAGCCTCTCGCCGTCAGCGCGTTGATGCGCCGGCGATCGGCCTCGAACGATGCGATGGTCGAGTGCCACGCGTAGCCGTCGGCCTCGATCACCACCGGAGCCTCATCGAACGTGAAATCGAGCCGGTACCGGCGCCCCCGGACTCGAACCTTCGTCTGTCGGGCTGGCGCTGGAAAGCCGTGCTCCTCGAGGAAGCCGAGCACCCGTGTCTCGAGCTCGCTCTCGGGAATGCCCTCGTCACCTGACCGTCGCGCGACCAGGCGTCTGAGCACGCCACTGCCGGGCTCGCCTGCTCGTCGTGAGAGCAACGCCTCGAGCCGCTCGGTCGTCGTCAGCTTCCTTCTGAGCGCATCATCGAGCGCGGCTGCCACGTCTGGCTCTGGCTCGTCGACGCAGAGATCGAGCAGCGTTCGCTCCACCGACGTCACCTTGAGGCCCTGCGTCAACGCGACTTCTCGGGGAAGCAGCAGCCTTCTGCGAACGAAGCGCAGGCCTGGTGGTGCCGGGGTGTGAACGGTGGAGGAGAGGGTGATGGGGCTGGTCTCGTCGGTGAATCGCGCAAGGCCCCAGAGCGCCGCCGCAGTTCGGTGCGAGAACGTCGCGCGTGGTGCCCACAGCGCAGCGGCTCGAAGGTGCTGCATCCACGTCTCGGGCGCACCTTCCATCGCGTAGACGGCAGGCAGCACGCGACTCCATCGGCCGGCCCGCACCCGACGCTTCACCTGATCGGTCGTCATGCCCTCGGCGCGAGCCTGCGAGAGGCTCACCACTCCGTGCTGAAACGACGCCACCCTCACCACTGCCCGCTCCGCCTGGTCCACGTTGCTCCCCCGAAGGCGCTCTACCAGCCGGGGCTGACATGCCTTGCTCCGTTGGAGGGGCGGGGGTGCACGCCCAGATTGAGGGAACCTCGTGATGTCAGGGGGATCGACGAGTGC
>JBEOKA010000069.1:0-3706 GCA_040275325.1 Myxococcaceae bacterium
AGCGGTACGACTCCTCGCGGTACCACGGGCTCAACCTCAACAGCCTCTTCTTCCGAGGCACCATCGAGTTCCGCTACTTCAACGGCACGCTCCACGCCGGCGAGGTGAAGGCCTACCTGCAGCTGGTGCTCGCGATGGCTGCGAAGGCCCTCGGCTCGAAGGCGGCATCGAGCAGGCGCCGCGAGTTCAACGTTGCCACCGCCAAGTACGACTTCCGCGTGTTTCTCCTCGGGCTCGGCCTGATTGGCGAAGAGTTCAAGACGGCGCGGCTGCACCTCACCAAGCGGCTCGCGGGGAGCGCGGCTTGGAAGGGCGAGCGCCGAGACCGCCCTGCGGCGCAGGCGCCCGAGGCCACCATCAACACCGAGACGCCGCCTGCCACGCCGGTGGCGGCATGAAGGAGATGAACGTGAAGGCCTATCGAGTCACGCTGGCGCGGAGCCAGTACGGGCACGCCGAGCCGCGCATCGAAGTGAAGTTTGCGCGGGGCACCAGCTTCCGAAGAATCCACGCGGCGCTTCACTTGCTCGCGGCGGCGGTCGAATTGGCGACGCCGGAAGCCGAGGGTTGGATTGCGCAGATGGTCGCAGCGAGCGCGGACAACGCGGGCTGGGTGTACCTCGAGTTGCTCCACGCGACCGACGACGAGGCGCAGCGGGCTCTCGCCGTCCTCCAGCACGTCACCACCGAGCAGTACGATGGAGCGCGCGCATGAAGACGGTCCTCTACTTCGCCTACGGCTCGAACCTCGACGAGGGGCAGATGTTGGAGCGCTGCCCCGGCGCGAAGACGATGGGCCACGCGACTCTGCCGAATCACGCGCTCACCTTCGGCGGCTTCAGCCACAAATGGAGCAGCGCGGTCGCAAGCGTGCGGCGCGCGGCCGGCGAGCGCGTCGAGGGAGTGCTGTACCGGCTGCCCGCCGACGACCTCGACCGGCTCGACCGCGCGGAAGGCCACCCCCACGCCTACGTCCGCGAGACCCGCTTCGTGGTGACGAAGGACGCGCGACGCCTGGCGCACGTGTACCTGCAGCCCGAGGAGACCTTCGAGGCATGGACTCCGCAGCCCAAGTACTTCGCGGTGCTGGCACGCGAGTACGCGCGGCGGGGCTTCGAGCTCGAGCGGCTCGTCGCAGCCATCGGAGAGGCATCGTGACGCGCGTGTTCGTCTACGGGACGCTCCTCCAGGGTGAGCCGAACCACCGCCTGCTCTCGAACGCCGAGCTGGTCGGAGCAGCCGTCACGAGGCCTGTGTTCGCGCTCGCCGACCTGGGCTTCTTCCCGGCGATGGTCGAGGGCGGCAACTCAGCCGTGCGCGGTGAGGTCTACGAGGTCGACCCACCGACGCTCGCTCGCCTCGACGTCCTCGAGGGACATCCACGCTTCTACCAACGCCGACGAATCGTTCTGGCCGACGGCACCACGGCTGAAACCTACGTCCTCTCGCCCGAGCAGGCCGCAGGTCGACCCACCATCAGCTCGGGCGATTGGCGTGCGCGCCAAGGAGCGAAGTCATGAAAATCATCATGCGGGACGACCGGGTGTTCCAGTGGACACCGGTTCAGATTGTGCGGGCGATGAAGGACATCGCCTTCGGCGTCGAGCACCTGAACCTCGCGCAGTACATCGAGTGGGTGGTGGCCAACGCGAAGAAGTTCGAGCTGATCGAACTCAAAGTCACGGGCACGACCGACGACGAACTCTCCGCGGCGCTGGTGGACGAGATGATCCGCACCGGACTCACCTGCCGCGGCTAACGCACCGACCTGGCCGGCGATGTGAAGCTGCCCAAACCTCAGGCCGACTGAAGGCCGGCCCCTCCTGTGCCGAAGACCGCTCGGAGGCTCACGTGACTCGAATCGCCATATTGGCCGCACTCGCCGGCTTCGGAGCTCTCGGGGCTGGGTGCGCCACGCCGGAACGAAGGCTTCTCGCCACGCTGACCAGCCTCGCCCACCACGAGCACCTCGGAACGCTTCAGACTGAGTGCAGGCTGAAGCAGACCGGCATTGACACCTTCGACTTCGAGTGTTCGGGCGCACCCGCCGTCACCGTCCGATGCACGATTTCACGCGCGGAAGAATGCTGCTGGGTGCCCGGCCCCGAAGACAGCCTCACTGTTGAGGACCAGAAGTGTGAAGCGCGCCGCAGAGTCGCTCGCCGCATGCACGCTCCGCACTGAAGTCGCTCAACGACAACCGCGCGACACCATCATGCCTCGCGTTCCCATCATGCCGACCACGGCCTCGGAGCGCGTCACCAGGTGCTGGCAGTGGGTGACCATCGCCGAGCGGTGACGCGCCATCTCCGCCGCGACGTCAGTCGCCGCGCAGGCACCAGCGACGTGCGCGTTGAGCTCGGTCTCGAGGTCTTTGACCGCGCCCGCCATATCGGCCTGCTCCCCGTGCCCCATTCCGCTCATGCAGGCGTCGAGACCCGGACACATGCCTCGGAGTGACCCCAGGAGCTGATTCGCCCGCGAGCGATACGCCTCCATTTCGGCGGAACAGGTCGGCTGGCTCGACGAGGCCGACGTGACGTGGCGCTCAACGAGGGCCTGGAGTTCCAGCGATTGCGAGCGCACCGAAGATGCGTCATCGGTTGTGGACGGCCCACACGCCACGACGAGAAGAAACAAACCACCCAACCAGAGCCTCTGCATGATGGACCTCCAAGGGTGAGGGCTGCATCGGTCCGAGCCCGTGCTCCAGGAAACGGTTCGCCCCTCCTGGATTCGAACCCGCCACAACAAGGGGTGTCACGCTTCGCCCTCTTCGTGCCTACTTCGTGTGCGGCCATGCCCGAGTTCTCGGACCTCGACCAGTTGATGAAAGGGCTCTCGGAAGGAAACCGCGAGGTCTTCAGTCGCGTCTTCGAGTTGCTCTGGCAGCCCATCCTCCACCTGTGTGTCCGGCTCATGGGCGAAAACGACGGCGCTGACGTTGCGCAGTCCTCGATGCTCCACATTCTCGAGCGCGCGAACGAGTACGACTGGCGAAGACCTGCCCTTCCCTGGGCGCTGGCCATTGCCACCTGGGAGTGTCGAACCCAGCTCAAGCGCAAGGAGCGCTTGCGGGAGACCAGCGACGAAAAGCCGAGCGACAGCGATCAAGGCGCTGCCGCGGACGAGCAGGAACAGCGGGTGCTGCTCGCAGCCGCCATGGACGCGATGGGCACCCTCTCCGAGGCCGACCAACAAACGCTCATCGCGACGTATTGGGAGACAGCGACACCTGTCTCGGGAGCAACGCTGCGGAAACGTCGCGCCCGCGCTCTCGGTCGTCTTCGTGACGCCTTTCGGAGGCTCTATGGACTCGATTGACCTCAGCCAACTCGCGCGTGCTGCGCGCAACCGCTACGAGCGGGCGCGTCTGGGGCTCAGCCTCGCTGGAGCCGCGCCTGTGCTGCTCGTCGTCGCCGCCGCTGCTTTCTTCGCGAAGCGACCGCTCTCCGCCGCTCTCTTTGGAGGAGCGCTCTTCGTGACGGGTGTGGTTCTCCTGTGGCGTGGCCGCGATCTGCGTCGCGCGCTCTGGCCGGGTGTTCTCTCCGGTGTCATCCCCCTCGTATTCGCCCTCGTCGCGAACCACGGCCACGGGTGCTCGGGCGGCCACTGCTCCTCATGGTGCGTGCCTGCCTGCACCGCTGGCGGCGTGACGGCCGGAATCGTCGTCTCCTTCATCGCGACCCGACTTCGTCTCGGGCTG
>JBEOKA010000070.1:0-8713 GCA_040275325.1 Myxococcaceae bacterium
AACCACGAACGTGAAACCAGACATGCCAGGGTCGCGCGACCTTGAAGGTGAGCTCGTCGTTGTGGGCCGAGCCGCGACCCACCCAGATCGGGTGTTCTGCGTGGCCGCGGTATTCCTTGTACGGAGCCATCGCGACGTCCTGCTGGGTGGTGGTCTTCTTTGCCACCGGCGCTTCGACGGGCGTGCTCTTTGCCTTCTCGAGTTCGAGCTCGAGCCGGCGTTGCTCTTCATCGAGCTGGGCGAGGCGCTTGGAGGCGAACTCCATGCCGCGCAGAATTCGTTTGTATTGATGAAACCGCCACTCGACCTCCTGCTTCGGAGCGCGTGAAGGATCGAGCGTGATGGCGCGCTCGACGATCTCTCCGTCAGCCCGGTACTCCGGCAAGACGACCTGCTTCTGCCCGCGCGTCAGCCGATGGAGATTCTGGGCGAGCAGCTCACCCTCCTGTTTGTACAATTCTGCCTGGGCGCCACGCTTCGTCTCGGCGCGAACCTTCTCGCGCGTGCGCTCGAGCTTCTTCAGCTTCGCCTCGATGGGGGCGAGCCGGGCCTTGAGCCAGCGGTCGGCTTCCTGGGAACCGAACAACTGCTCTGCGCCATGGGCGAGCCGCAGGTGAACGAAGTCGCTCTGCAGCCGGCTCACAGACTCCTTCACGGGCCCGTCTGCAGGCGGAGTCCACGTCGCGCCAGGGCGAAAGCCGGCACGAAACGGGTGGGAGATAGCCAGCACCCTGCCCTCTCGCGTCGTGAGCGCGATCCCCGGCGAATCGGAGTACTCGAGCAGCAGCGTTCGCGCGTGCTCGACGCCGTCGCGCTCGGCCTTCAGGTGAAGCAACAGGACCCGCCGCGACTCGACGCTCTCGACGTCGACCAGGCGCGCACCGATCAACTCACGACGAAGCACGCTCTGCCACGCAGGCGGCTCCGGAGGGTTCGGCGGCCGCTTCTCGACCACCGAAACTCGACTGCTCTTCACATCACAACACACCAGCACCGTGACGCTGCGACCGGGAATGCGAAACTCCACATAGGCGCGCGTCGCCGTGGGGCTCGACACCTGCTGCACGACGGCTCCAGCGAGATCACGCTCGAGTTCCTTCGCCAGCAGCGTGGCTTCGATGGGGCGCAGCGACACGACTCACTCCGGTTTCTTCTGGGCCAGCGCCACCAGCGTGTCCAACGAGAACGGATTTGGCGGCTCGAGCTGTGAGTAATTGCAGGACTTCGGTGTTCTGTCTTCACGCCAGCGCTGAAAGGTCGTCGCATGCCGAAAGCGTGCGCCCTGCAGAAAGTCGTAGCGCACCTCACAGACCAGCTCGGGCCGCAACGTCACCCACGTCTTCTCGGCCTTCGGGTCCCACCGGCTGGGTGCGTCTGGGGTGCGGCCCTCTGGAGCCGGAGCCTGGCCCTCGACGATGTATGGTTTGAGCTTCTCGATCAGCGCCTTCTTCTCCTTCGCGGTGAAGCTCGAGGTGTGGCCGACGTGATGAAAGACGCCTTCTGCGTCGTACAGGAACAGCAGCAGCGAACCCACGGTGCCCGGCGTCTTGCCTTCGCGGTAGCCGCCCACCACGCAGTCGGCCGTTCTGCCGTGCTTCACCTTCACCATGACGCGCTCACCCGGCCGATACGGCAGCTCTTCCCGACGGGCGATGACGCCGTCACAGCCCGCGCCCTCGAAGTCGACGAACCACTGCTTCGCCTGACGTGGGTCTCGCGTCTGCGGGGTGACGAAGACGCGCGTGTTCGAGGGCAGGTGCTTCTCGAGGCCGTCGCGCCGTTCTGCGTAGGGCTTCTCGCGCCAGTCATCGTCACCGAGGCCGAGCAGGTCGAACGCGACGAAGCTGGTGGGGATCTCGACCGCGAGCTTGTTCACGCGCGACGCCGCTGGGTGCAGCCGTGACTGGAGCGCGTCGAAGTCGAGGCCCTTCGGCCCGGGAAGAATGATCTCTCCATCGAGAATGCAGCGCGGCGGCAGCGCCTGCTTCAGTGCGGTGAGCAGCTCGGGGAAGTACCGCGCGAGCGGGCGGCCTCCACGACTCGAGAGCTCGACCGAGTCGCCGTCACGAAAGACGATGGCGCGAAACCCGTCCCACTTGGGCTCGTACCGCCAGCCCGGCCCTTCGGGGATCTCGTCGTTCGCCTTCGCGAGCATCGGTTCGAGCGGGGGTTTGAACGCAAGCGACATGGCGGCGAACCGTACTCGGGCGAGGTGCGTTCTGCTCCGAGAGATGAATAGAAGGGGTGCATGAGGCGGCAGACGTCACAACGAGGGGTGGGAGCCATCGTGCTCTCTCTCGGCGTGCACGCGCTCGCTGGCGTCATCATCTGGCTTCGCCCCGAGCCGCCTCCAAAGCCACCGCCCTCGGCCGCGCTCACGTGGATCGAGACCGCGCCGCCCGTCGAGCCGCCACAGCCCGCGCCCGTCGAACCCGCCCCACCCGTTCAGCCAGCGAACGCGGCCACGAAGAAGAAGAAGGCCAGCACGAGCCAGGCTCCGGTCGTGACCGCTCCTTCGCAAGGCGAGTCGACGATGAGCTCCGACATGCCCATCGCTGAGCGAGGGAGCGGGCCCGTCGTCGGTACGCCCTCGAAACGACCCACGCTCACGCCAGGCGCAGGCTTCGTGATGAACATGCCCGAGGCGCTCGACGCCGAAGACACGCGCGGCACTACGCTGCACAACGAGCCGTGGGATCAACCCGATCAGCGCGCGGTCGCGGAGTACGAGGCCGAGAAGGTGGGCCGAAAGCTCTCGCTCGATCTCGCCACCGACGTCGCGCGCGCGGCCCAGGGTGCTGGCCGCCTGCCCGGGTTCTTCACCGACATCTCGCGTTCGTTGCAGGACGCGGCCGAGAAGGCCGACGTGAAGGTGTCGAAAGAGTCGACCGAGGCGCAGACCCGTAACGCCATCGGCAGCGTACTCGACCCGACGCGCACGAAGCCCTCTGAGGCCGCCGTCAAGCGAGTCGCCGACACGGCCTTCGCGCAGAACTCGCGCATCGGAAACCCTGCGCTGCCGGGCGATCAGCAGCAGTTCAACCAGGCGGTGGCGCAGAGCTTCACGCGCATCGAGAGCATCAAAGAGAACCTCTCGGCAACGCAGCTGCGGACCGTGGTGGCGCTGACGACCGACGCGCGCGGTGTGCTGGCCGATGCGTCGATCGTCGAACGCTCGGGCGATCGCACCTTCGACGAGTCGGCCCTTCATCTGTCGCGCAAGGTGGTGCGTGGGCTGCCCGACTCCGACGAGAAAGCGTTGGGCACGAGCTGGTGGCGCTCCCGCTGGGTGTTCACCTGGGAGCCGCCGCGCATGAAGGTGCGCATGCTCGACGCCACGCCGCTCGCGCCGCCGGTGCAGTGAGACTGGCGCGTCGCAGCTTCCGCCGATAGAGCCGCGCGCATGGCGGACTCCGAGATCACCCTCGACTTCCAGCGCACCGAGCGCATCGGCTTCGAAGAGGCCATCTTCAGCCAGGGCAAGACGGTCGAGCAGCTCAACGGCATTCTCGATCGCGCCAAGGCGAAGGGCGCGTCGCTGCTGCTCACCCGGCTCTCGCAGCTGCAGCTCGAGGGGCTGTCGACCGAGCACCGCGCGGCCATCGACTACGAGCCGGTCTCGCGCACGGCGTACTTCGGTGCGCTGCGGCCCGCGAAGCCCTCGCGCATCGCCATCGTCGCGGCAGGCACGAGTGACGCCCACGTCTTCCGCGAGATCGCGCGCTCGACCCGCTACTACGGCCATGAGACGAGCCCCTTCTACGACGTCGGCGTGGCAGGGCTGTGGCGGCTGCTCGAGCGCGCCGAGGCCATCAAGCAGCACCCCGTCGTCATCGTCGTTGCGGGAATGGATGCGGCGCTCCCCACGGTCGTCGGTGGCCTCGTCGGCAGTGTCGTCATCGCGGTGCCGACGTCGAACGGCTACGGCGTCGCCGAGGGTGGGCACAGCGCGCTGAACGCGATGCTGGCGTCGTGTTCACCTGGCGTGACGGTACTCAACATCGACAACGGCTACGGCGCCGCGTGTGCAGCGATTCGCGTGCTCAACGCCATCGACAAGAAGTGACAGGCCCTATCGGCTGAGCAGGCGGCCCGGCTATGCCGTCGCGCATGCTCGGTACCGTTCTGGTCACGCTGCTCTCGCAGATCGATCTCGCTCCGCAGCTCGAGAAGGGGCCGCTGGTGCTGGTCGAGGAGGGCAAGGGCGGCAAGTTCGGTCAGGCGACGGGGTTCATTCTGGTGAACGCTCCGCCCGAGCAGGCGTGGGCGCTGATCACGAAATTCGAGGAGTACAAGACCTTCCTCCCCAAGGTGACCGAGAGCGAAGTGAAGCGCCGCACGGAGAAGGACGTCGACCTGCACGTCACCATCGAGGTGCCCGGGCCCGACACCGACTACGTCGTTCGGTACACGCCTGATCACGCGGCCAAGGAGATCACCGGCACGTGGGTGAGCGGCGATCTCAAGGGCAGCCGTTGGTTCTGGAAGGTCGAGGCCGCGCCGGGCGGCAAGACGCTGCTGACGCACACGCTCGCGGCGAAGAACTTCTCGGGCATCGCGCAGGCCGTCGAAGACGAGACCCAGACGGTGACGGTCGGCGTGAACGTCGGGAGCGTGCTGGCGGCGCTGAAAGCCGTGAAGCGCAAGACCGAGACGCCGGTCGCGAAGTAAGCGGCTGATCAGACTGATCACCACCGTTCGATGTCAGCCCGGCGCGCGAGAGTGCGCGCATGCTTCCCCACGGCAGCACGATTCTCAGGCAGGTGCTCGGGAGTGGCCTCGGCCGCTTCATTCGAAGCCACGGCTTCAAGCGAACGCGGGCGCGCTTCACGCGTGCGCGGCCTCCGCTGACCGATCTGCTCACGTTCTCGGTGAACCGCAGCCGGTACCTCGAGCAGAAGTCGTTCTGGCTGATCGCCTCATGCCAGCTCGACGGGCTGCTCCCGGCGCAGCTCAGCTACGAGCTGATCAAGGTGAACGAGGGCTACGACGCAGGCGATCTCGCAGTCAGCCTGGCCGAGTCGCTACAACGCCAGCTCATGCCCGAGCTCGATGCACTCGTGGGGCCGGCCGAGCTGGGTCGTCGGCTCGAGCGCGACCTTCGACTGCTCGACGCCGCGGCGGTCTTCCGACGCGCGGGACTCTTCGACGACGTGCAGCGGGTCGAGGCTGCGGAGCGCGCACGCTGGGCTCAGCTGACCGCGCTCTGATCAGGGGAAGACGCCGGTGAGGTCAACGATGAGATCGGCCGCGGCCGACGACATGACGCAGACGCCACCAGCCAGCGGCAGCACGGCCTGATTCGCGCGCACGCCGTCTCGCGGGAAGTTCAGGTTCGAGTGCGAGCCGAGTGTTCCGCACGGCCCTGCCGAGAGAAAACCGGGGCCCGCGGGCGCGGCGATCGTGAGCGTGAGAGACACGGCGGCGCCTGAGAGCGTCTCGAACGGAAGACGGTACTCCTTCCCTGCCTCGAGGCGGCCGGCGAGGGCGCTGTCTGCGCGGCGGGTGTCGAGCAGGCGCGCCGGCGTGACGCTGGTGAACGTCGAGCCCTGGCCGTTCACGAACGCCGAGCCGACGTCGACGACGACATGCGTGGTGGTCGAGCTGCGAACGCAGAACGCGCCGCCAGTGACCGGCACCGTCGAGTGCGTCGCCACGGTCTGCCCAGCCGCGAAGTTCACCGACGAGGTGCCGCCCCAGGCGCCGCACGGGTACGCCGCGAGCCAGCCTGCGCTCGAGGGCTCAGTCGCCGTGACGTTCACCGCAGCCGCGATGGCACCGGCGGGAACGAGCCCCGAGACGTCGACGCGAAGCTCCTGACCCGGGCGCAGCGCTGCCAACTGCCGTGAGTCGAGGGCCCGGCGATACGGGGCTGGAACGAGACCCGCGCCAGACGGCGAGAAATAGCCCGTGACGTCTGCGACGAGGTGCGTGGGGGCCGAGGTGAGCACCGAGAGCCGAGCTCCCGGAATGGCGGCCCACGTCGCACCCGAGACGACCTCACCTGCCGAGTAGTTCACGCTCGACGTACTGCTCGAAGGGCCGAAAACGGCGTAGCCACCAGCGCCTGGCGTGACAGCAGCCAGATTGAGCGCGACCGCCGACGCCGTTGCAGGAACACCGGCGACTCCGAGTGACAATGATTGACCTGCAGCGAGAAGCCCGAAGGACGAGCGCGTGTCGAGCGTTCGCACCGGGGTGATGGGTGTATAGCGAAGACCGGTCGCGAGCGGAGCGATGCCTCCAAACAGCGGCCGGCCCGTCGGGTGCGCGGGGAGCGGCTGGCAGGTGATGGCGCCTCCACCAGCGAGTGCCGGGTTGCCGGTGCCGCGACCAATGTTGATGGCGTACGCGATGACGTTGCGCGGCTGACCATCTCGCAGCGACTCGGGCAAGGCGATTCGAAAACCATGGGCCGCGTGGCCACCACGCGCTGCAGCGACTGCAGGTTCGCGGATCACGTTCGCCTGCCCTGCCGCCACCATCACGCCACTCGCGTAGACGTGCACGTCGAGGGGACGCGTCAGGTCGTCGGGGTCGCACGTCCACCCGGCCACCACGTCACAGGTCGTCGCGTCGACGAAGCCCCTCGGGTTCGAGTCAGCCGGGTTGCCCTGATTCACCAGCGTCAGGTATCGGTTCCAATCCCAATACGGGCCGGGGTCCCAATGATCGTTGCAGTTCGACAGCTCTGCATCGCCATGGCCAACGATGTGCGCGCGGTCTTTTGGAATGCCCCACTTGTCCGCGATCCACGACACGAGCCGTGCGCTGCTCTGATAGGTCGCGTCGGTGAAAGGAACCGCGGCGCCTGTATAGGGATTGCGGTTCGACGCGAAGCCCTCGTGCTCGATGCCAACCGAGCGCGCATTCCAACAGCTCGCATGCCAGGCCTTCTTCTCTTCGGGCACGAACTGGTACACGGCGCCCGTGCGCATGACCAGATAGTGCGCCGAGACCTGGCGGGTGTTCGACAGCAGGTACGAGATGTTTCCCGAGCCCTGCCCTTCGGTGGTGTGAATGACGATTCGATCGATCCGCGTGCCGTAGCGCTCCGACCAGTTCGGGCTGCCGGGCAGGTACTCGATGGGCAGCGGGGCTCCGGGCACGGCAAGGCCCTGCTTCACGCTCACGCGCGGCGCGTCGGGGCCAAGGTCGAGCGGAGCCAGCACGAGGTGCTCCGTGCCGAGCGTGACGTCGAGCCCGCTCTCGACGAGGGCGAAGGCTCCGTGCGCGAAGTGGGTCGACACCTCGTCACCATCGTCGTGAATCGCGGTGCGCAGGGCTCGCACGTCTTGAAACCACGAGATGGCGACGTTGTCGCTCGCGGTGGCGCCAGTCGAGGCGAGTCGTTGAGTTCGAAGCGAGCGCAAGAGCGCAGCGGTGCCGATGAGCTGACCACGCAGGGTCGACTGCACGTCTTTCACCTCGAGGCCAGTCAGCGTCGCGGCCCGCTCGGCCAGCTCGCCTGTGAGCAACGGGGCCTCATCGGTCATCGTCAACTGCATGCCGAAGAACCCCACGCTGGCCAGCACCGAGACGGGAACCTGCGAGCGCTCGGCGGCTTCTTCGAGCGCGAACCGCACCGGCGCGTCGGCCGTCACTTCACCGACCTGCCCGCTGCACCCGACGAAAACTACCGCGACGAGGAATCGTGTCCGCATGGTCATTGTTTCTGCCGCTTCCATGCCAGCATCCAAGTCGTCGAATTCCGTGACCGACCGGTCAGAAGACCTGACACCTCGAGGTGGCAGTGGAGCGCGGCAATCGTTCGAAGGCGCGACGTCACCCACGGGTGACAGGCGGTGGAGTAAGGGCCCGCGCATGTCGGAACCGCTCACCTTCCCGCCCGACTTCGTCTTCGGCGTGGCGACCTCGGCGTACCAGACCGAAGGCGGCATCGAGAACGACTGGAGCGACTGGGAGCGCCAGGGAAAGTTGCACGACCAGGCCGCGCGCTGCGGGCGAGCGTGCGAACACTGGGAGCGCTTCTTCGACGACATCGCGCTCGTGCAGCGGCTGAACGCGACGGCGTACCGGTTCAGCATCGAGTGGGCGCGCGTCGAGCCGAAGCGGGGCACCTGGAACGACGAGGCGTGGGCCGGTTACCGCGCGCGCGCCGAGGCGCTGGTGAAGGCGGGCATTCGCCCCGTCGTGACGCTGCATCACTTCACGCACCCGAGCTGGTTTCACGGCGACTGCCCGTGGACCGCGCCCGCGTCGCTGGTCGCGTGGAAGCGTTACGTCGACAAATGTGCCGAGGTGCTCGAGGGCCTCGAGGTCGCCATCATCACGCTCAATGAGCCGAACGTCTTCCTCATGGGCGGCTTCCTCGCGGGCGTGATGCCTCCGGGCGTGAAAGATGGCCGGCAGCTCTACGCGGCGTACGCGAACATGGTGCGGGCCCACGTGCTGGCGAGGCAGGCGTTCCTCGAGCGCGCGAAGGGCAAGCCCATCACCATGGGCATCAGCCAGCACCTGCAGGTCTTTGCGCCAGAGCGAAAGTGGCACCCGATCGATCAGGCGCTCACCCGCCTCGCCGAGGCCAACTTCAACCACGCCTTCCTCGAGGCGCTCACCACCGGCACGCTGGCGATTCAGATGCCCGGGCTCGCGGCAGGAAAGACCCGCATCGACGGCGCCGAGAAGAGCCAGGACTTCCTTGGCATCAATTATTATACACGCAGCCACCTCAAGTTCGTGGCGGGGGCTC
>JBEOKA010000071.1:0-10569 GCA_040275325.1 Myxococcaceae bacterium
GCACGAGAGCCTTCGACCACTGGCCCGTCAAGGCTCGTCTAGCGAGACAGGTCGGCGAGCTCGAGGCGCGCGAGCAGGAAGTCGGGGTTCGCCTTCACGACCTCTTCGAGCTGGGCCTTCGCGCGCGCGGCGTCTTTGTCGTCCTTCGACTGCAGCGCCTTCGACAGCGCGCTCACGGCCTTGAGCGGCACTTTGCCCTTGCCCGACTTCGCGATGGCCGTGGGCGGCGTCGGCTTCGGCGGGGCGGTGGCGCCCTTCGCGATGGCCGCCAGCAACACCGCGTCGGCGTCGGCGGCAATCTTCTGCTCGAGCGCGAAGAAGTCGTCGCTCTTGCCCGTCGCGCCGAAGCCCTTGAGGGTGTTGGTCGACTCCACCTCGAAGACGCGTGCGTCGATGCGCAGCGCGCCGCCCATCGAGAAGTAGCCGCCCACGACCATGTACTTCGCCTGCAGCAGCTTGCCGACCTTCAGCGCCGCGGCGGGGTCGAGCTTCTGCGTCTTGCCCAGGTCGAGCTCGGCGAGCACCTCTTGCAGGCGGGCGCGCTCGACCACGCGGTACGAGTCACGGCCGGCGAGGTCGGTGATGAGCATCTGCGCCAGGCCCTTGCGCAGCGGCACGAGCTCGCCGTCGGAGCCGTCGTAGTCGAAGTACAGAATGGCCACCGTCGGCGGGTCGGCGAACGAGAGCCGCGCGAGGAGCAGCACCACCAGGAGCAGGGGTCTCATTTCTTCACCTTCGAGGCGTAGAGGGCGATGAGCTTGCGCATGGCGGCCTCGTTCTTGTGCAGCGAGATGCGCCAGTCTTCGGGGTCGAGGTTCTTCAGGTTGGAGTCGCGCTCTTCATCCCACTCCTTCTGGGCCTCGACGCGGTCTCGGGTCGTCTCGTAGCGCAGCGTCTGCAGCAGCCCACGGCAGTACGACTTCGGGTACTCGTCGGTCGGGTACTTCGAGACGAAGTACTCACACGCTTTGGGAATGTTCTCCCACTGCGTCGGGTCGTCGGTGTGGCGCGAGACGATCTGCAGGCCGGCGAAGGCGACGGCGGGCAGCCCGTTGACGGCTGGAGGCGTGAGGTCGTTCTCGGCGAGCCAGGTGAGCAGCTCGATTTTGCGCTTCTGCTCTTCGACCTTCGACTCCTGCAGCGACGAGAGCAGCACCGACACCTTCTGGGGAAAGTCCTTCGCCTTCGGGTCGAGCGACTTGCGGGCGGCGTCGGCGGTCTGGTTCTTGGCTTCGTCGTCGCGCTTGAAGATGACGGCGAGGCGCTCGGTGGCGTTCTTCG
This sequence comes from Myxococcaceae bacterium, assembly GCA_040275325.1. Taxonomy (GTDB): domain Bacteria; phylum Myxococcota; class Myxococcia; order Myxococcales; family Myxococcaceae; genus Xiheimicrobium. Next base: position 1,282 of record JBEOKA010000071.1, read on the forward strand.
CGGCGCGGTAGTTCGGGTCGGCGGCGAGCGCGGCCTCGAACAGCTCGCGCGCCTTCGCTTCGTCGCCCGCGTCTTTCGCGGTGAGGCCGGCGGCGTACTTCGAGAAGGCGTCGAAGCTCTCGGTAGAGTTGCTGCGCAGCTTCGTCTTCTCGGCGAGCTGCAGCTTGATGCCGAGGTTCGAGATGACGAGGTCGACCAGCTCCTTCTCGAGGGCGAAGAACTCGTCTTTCTTGCCGTTGACGCCCTCGCTGAAGACGACCTTGCCCTGCGGTACGTCGAGCAGGCGCGCGTTGAGCTGCATCGTCTCGGTCACCACGGTGAAGCTGCCCACGAGCAGGTAGCGGGCGGACAGGCCCTTGCCCAGCTTGAGCGCGTTCTTCGGGTCGATGAACTTCGACTGCGACAGCTTGAGCTCGTCGAGGGCCAGGTTCAGCTTCTCGCGCTCGACCAGCTGCAGCGCCTCGACGTTCGAGAGGTCGGTGATGAGCATGTCGGCGAGGCCGCGGCCCAGCGGCGTGAGCGTGGCGTCTCCCGAGGCGTTGTCGAAGTAGGCGACGGCCATTCGTGCAGGCGCGGCGGTGGCGGTGAGGCTGAGCAACCCGGTGAGCAAGGCGAGGCGCATGGGACGCGCACTCTCTCAGACTCGAGGCTGCTCCACACTTCTGCGGGTGCGTTGATTTTTTGTCAGCGCACGCGTCGGGCCCGTCACGTACTTCGCGCCGGCTGTCGGGGGGCGGCAGAAGGCAGGGCAACGTGACGTCGAAGAAGGAGCAGTTGTCGGACGTGCTGCGGAAGATTCGCGCCACCATTCCCGAGGTCATCGGCGCGGCGGTGGTGAGCAGTGAGGGCTTCATCGTCGCAGCGGTCTTCCCCAGTGAAGTCGACGAAGACCTGGTCGGTGGCATGGCGGCCTCGCTGCTCGGCGTCGGAGAGCGCATCTCGGTCGACCTCATGCAGGCGCCGATGGAGCAGGTCTTCGTGCGCTCGCCGCGCGGCTACATCATCGTCAACGCCATCGACGCGAACAGCTCGGTGGTGGTGCTGGTGTCGAAAGAAGCGAAGCTCGGGCTCATCTTCATCGAGCTGCGCAGGGCCATCGCCGAACTCCTCGCCGTGCTCTGATGAGCCCCGAACGACACCTGCTGGTGGCGGGCGTGTGCTCGCTGGCTGGCCTCGTCGACGTGGTCGCGCTCGGAGCCTTGCCTCAGTGGCGGGCGACGGAGCAGCTACGTGCGGCCGTCGTCGCCGGTGATGCGCGCGACCGGGCACGCAGGGGCGAAGACCGGCCGAGCGAGATGCCGGCAGCCGAGACGATCGTGGCGGTCGCTGCGGCTCCTGTCGTCGAGTCGACCGACACCGCATCCCATCCGTCGGTCGACGTCGCCGTCGGAACTGCGCGACCTTCGCCAACGGCAGGCGACAGTGCATCTGCTCCGGCGCGCGCTGCCGTCGACCTCGCCGTCGGAACTGCGAAACTTTCTCCGGCAGGTGACAGTGCATCTGCTCCGGCGCGCGCTGCCGTCGACCTCGCCGTCGGAACTGCGCGACCTTCGCCAACGGCAGGCGCCAGTGCATCTGCTCCGGCGCGCGCTGCGGTCGACCTCGCCGTCGGAACTGCGCGACCTTCTCCGGCAGGTGACAGTGCATCTGCTCCGGCGCTCGCTGCGGTCGACCTCGCCGTCGGAACTGCGCAACCTTCTCCGGCAGGCGACAGTGCATCTGCTCCGGCGCGCGCTGCGGTCGACCTCGCCGTCGGAACTGCGCGACCTTCGCCTCCGGCTCACGCTGCGGACCTCGCTGTCGGGGCGCGCTCTTCGCCGGCAGGAGCCGACACACCCCCTCGCGCTCCTTCTTCGCGCGCGGCCACTTTGCTCGATGAACGCACACCAGCCGTGGCCTCTGCGCGACCTGGAGCCCACCGTCTGGCCGTCATCACCTTCGCGAGCGAAGACGTCACGCCGGGCCCCGAGGCGCGCGCAGCGTTGAGCCGCGTCGTCGCGCAGTGGAGCGGCGCGCTCCTCGTCGAAGGCCACGCCGACCCCTCGGGCCGCGCCGAAGGCAACGAGTACTTCGCCAGGGTGCGCGCTCGTGTGGTGGCGAAGGAGCTCGTTCTGCTGGGCGTCGACCCGCAGCGCTTGACCGTCATCGGCCGGGGAGCGCTCGCTCCAGTCGACACGCGCCGGAGCCCGGCGGCGCGGGCTCGCAACCGCCGCGTCGAGGTCTGGAGGGCGCCATGACCATCACCTTCGTCCTGGTGGCTCTGCTGGGCGCCGCGCTCTTCCTGTCGGCCGGGTACTCGCTGGGTCGCGCCCTCGTCGACGGCCCGGCCAGCGCGGTGAGCGCCGACCCCTCCACGGGCCTTCGAGCCGAGCTCGACGCCGAGCGGGCAAAGACGCTGCTGCTCTCGGGGCGCCTCGAGGTCTCCTCGACCGAAGTCACCCAGACGCACGCGCGCCTCGAGGCGCTCACGAAGCAGCTCGAGACCCTCGAGGAGCACCACGCGCAGCTCGTCGCGCGACTGGCGACCCGAGAGGGCGCGCTGCACGACGCCGAGCGTGCACTCGCGGCGAGACCTGCGGGTGGCTTCAACGCCCACGAGTTCGCGCGAACGCGAGAGGCCCTCGAGCGGGCCTGCGACGAAATCGTCACCCTGCGCCTCGAGAAGCAGCGGGGTGAGCGCGCCGAACTCGCGCGCGCGGCCCTCGAGCGCGAACTCTCTCACCTGCGGGCGACCCAGGTCGCTCACGCCACCAACAGCCGCCCCCTGCGCAGCGTCGCCGTCGCCGAGCCCGACCTCACGACGACGCACCTCAACGCGTTGGTGGAGCGGGTGCGGGTCGACGGTGAGTACCTCGCGGTGGCGGTGGCCGATGGCCAGGGGCTCGCGGCGGCGGGTGTCGGAGAGCGCGTCGATGAGCTCGCGGCCTTCGCGGCGCTGGTCGCCGGGCTGCATTTGCAGGCCACCCGCTACTTCCCCATGCACGGCTTCGGGCACACGACGCTCACCGATGCGCAGGGCGTGACAGTCGAAGCCAGACCCGTTCCCGGTCCCCACGGTCTGGTGTTGTTGACGCTCGGGGCGACGCAGGAGTGGCGATGAAGGAGCTTGCGACATGGGCGCAGGGCGTGGTGTCGGGTGCCGCCCGCCTCAATGGGCACACCGACCAGGACTGGGCGATTCTCGCGTCGGTGAAGGAGACGACGCGGCCCTGGTCTTCGGCGGTCGGCAACCTCTTCGGGGTGGCCGTCTACGCCGAGCCCGCCCTGGCCGACGTGCTGGCGCGCTCGAGCCGCGCCGACCGCGAGAACTCGGTGGCGACCTGGTTCGAGCGCCTCGCGTCGGGGTTTCCCGGCACCAGCTTCTGGCCCGAGACCGCGCTCATCGGCTTCGCCCACGCGGCGTCGGGCGTGTCGAACGACACGGTGCTGGCCTTCATGAGCAGGCTCGAGGCTGCGTTGACCGCGAACTGCTTCAAGGCCTTCTCACCCCAGAAGGCCAGCGAGGTGATTGGCGCGTTCAACCGGGTGCTCGGGCTCGCGCAGGCGGTGATGGTGCAGGCTTGGGAGCAGGCCATCATCACCGGCGTCACGCAGCTGGGCTTCAACCCGAAGCTGATGGCGCGCATGCGCTCGGTCGCGGTGCGCAAGATGGTCGACGAGGGGCGCAACTCGTTGCCGGTGATGGTGTGGGACGACTCGTTGTCGGTGGGCGTGGCGGCCATCGACGCGCAGCACCAGCGCCTCGTCGAGCTGCTCAACCAGCTGCACCACTCGCACACCGAAGGCCGGGGGAACGAGGTGGTGCACTCGGTGCTGCAGGCGCTCGCTTCGTACACCGTCGAGCACTTCGCCTTCGAGGAGCGGCTGTTCGCGGCCCACGGGTTCCCCCAGCTCGCCGGTCATCAGCAGGCGCACGAGAAGCTGGTGCTCCGCGTGACGGCGTTCCTCGAGGAGTGGAAGGCCGGCCGCGCGACGATGGGCGCCGAGCTCTTCATGTTCCTGCGAGGGTGGCTGAACGGGCACATTCGTGGCTCCGACCGCGAGGCCGGCCGCTACCTGCGCTCTCAGGGCGTGACCTGACGACAGCTCGAACGTGGTGGCGGCCGGTGCTTCGTCGAGGCGAGCGGTGCTAGACGCCGCTGGTGCTCTGGGTGGGGCTTCTTCTCGCGGCGACGCCGCAGGTGACGACGCCCGCCGGGGCTGACGACGGCCTGCCGTGTCGCGTGCACGCCCGGTTCCTCGAGGCGCTCGAGGCCCGCACGGTGCACCCGACCGAGTCGGCGCGCGCGACGTTTCAGCTGCAGGCAGGGCGATGGCTGTTCTCGCTCGAGAGCGCTGGCCGGGTGACGCTGCGCCGCGAGCTCGACGTGCCGTGTGAAGAGGCCGGCGCCGTCGCAGCGTTGATGGCGGAGCGTGCCTTCGCGAGCCTCGTGACGAAGCGGCCAACGGTGGTGATGAGACCCGTCGCGCCGTCGCCGCCCGTCTCCGCGTCGCCTCCAGAAGCGCCAACGCCAGTCGAGCCACGCCCGCCCGAGCCAGCGCTGGTGGAGCCTGTCGAGCCTTCGCCCGAACCCGTGCGCGTGGTGATTGCGCCAGTCGAGCCGCCACCCGTGACGCCGCCTCCGAGTGAGCCGCCCCGCACGCGCCCGCTCGTCTCACCGCTGCTGGCCCTCGGCGGCTGGTGGGAAGCGCCGAGCCGGCTCTGGCCTGCACTCACGCTCGGCGTCGACGTCGAGGTGCGGCCCTGGTGGCGTGTCGGCGTGCAGGTCGCGTCGGGTCTGCCGCAGGCGCAGCTCATTCGCCTCGACGAGACGCGTTCGGGTCAGCTGTCGGTCTGGAGTCTGTCGGGCGCCGCCAGCGCAGGACTCTGCCAGCGCTTCGAGCGGGTGGGCCTGTGTGGCGACGTCGTCGCAGCGCTTCGCGTCGCTCGCGGTGAAGGCACTGGCGCGCTCTACCAGCGTCAGCCCGTCGTCTTTCTCCTGCCCGCTGCCGGCCTGCGCGCAGAGGTCGTCGTTGGGCTCACGCGGCTCCTCTCGCTCACGGCGAGCCTGACGGGCCTGGTGCCTTTCGGGCGCAGCACCTTCACCGTCGAAGGCACCGCAGCCGTGTGGGCGAGCCCCATCGTCGACGTGCTGGGCAGCGCGGGAATCCGCTTCTCGTTGTGAAGGTCTGACAGCCCTCGGGACATTCATCGTCGTGAACGGTGGCTGACAGCGTGCAAGGCGTCGAAAACACGGCAGACGGGGGCCTCCTGCGCAGAGCGAGCGAAGGAGACCAACAGGCGTTGTCTGGCCTTTTTCAGGCGAATTTCTCGTTCGTGCGTTCAGTGGCGCGCACCCTGGGAACGCCAGATGCCGAGCTCGACGACGTCACCCAGGAGGCCTTCGTCGTGGCGTTTCGCAGACTCTCGGAGTTCGAGTCGGGGAAGCTGACGACGTGGCTGTACCGCATCGTCGCGAACCTGGTGGCGAACCGGCACCGCGCGCGCCGGGTGCGTGAGGCGTTCGCGACGCTGCTGGGAAGAAGCCCGCCTCGACTGTCGCCTGCTGCTGATGAGGCCTTCGAGCGCGCCGAGACGCGGGTGCAGATTGCCCAGATTCTCGCGCGGCTGCCGCGCAAGAAGCGCGAGGTCTTCGCGCTGTACGAACTCGAAGGGCTGTCGGGTGAAGAAATCGCCGAGCGGGTCGGCTGCAGCGTCGACACCGTCTGGTCGCGGCTTCACTACGCGCGAAGAGACTTCGAAGCGCTGGCACGAAAGAGAGGCCTTCGATGAGCCTGGTGAATCCTCCACGGCTGCGTGACGGTGACACGGCGCTCGGTCGACAGCTGAACGACTTCGTTGCGCAGGCGCCGGTCGAGACGCCAGCAGCGCGGCGCGCGGTCTTCGAAGGGGTGCAAGCGCGACTCGCACGCAGTGGTGTGTCGCGGCTGGTGCTGGTGTCGGCCTTCGCGGTGGTGGCGTTGGCGCTCGGCGTGATGGTGCGCGCGCGCGCTCCGGTTCCCGTTCCCGTTGCGGCCGCGCCGAAGATGTCGGTGCTGCTCGCGAGCGCGTCGGCGAAGTTGTTCGACGGCGCCACCGAGCTGAACGCAGCGGCGTGGGGCACGCGGGCCTTCTCGTCACTCGCGACAGGTGACACGGCGCTGGTGATGACGGGGAGCGGAACGACGCTCGCAGTGCTGCCGGACAGCCGGGTGACGCGCGCCGAGGTGTTGCGGCTCGAAGTGGGAACCCTGGCCGCGCGCACGTCGGAGCCGCTCGTCATGCAGGTGGGTGAGACCGAGGTTCGGCTGCGCGGCGCCGGTGCGGTGTCGGTGGAGCAGGGGATGACGCGGGTGTCGGTGTTCGAAGGAACGGCCGAGGTGCTCCAGTCGGGGCAGCGGGTCAGCGTGGCGGCGGGCTCCAGTTGGCCGTCGGGTCAGCGCGTCGTGGCGGGCGCGCCGTTGCTGGCGCTCGTTCGACCTCCGCTCGGTCGCGTCGACGTCGTGGCGTCGGGGCCGGTGTCGGTCGACGGCGTGCTGCTCGGAGCGCCTCCGCTCTCGATGTCGCTCGCGACCGGCCTGCACGTCTTCGCGGCGCTCGGCGTCGAGCAGCAGGCCGTGCTCGAAGAAGGCGCTGTCGTGAAGGTGGCGCTGCGTTCGGCGCAGGCCGTGCTCGACGACGCCAGAGCCCTGGCCGCGACGAACCCGGCGCGAGCGCTGGAGCTGTACGACCAGGTTCGTCACGGCTTCAACGCCGAGGTCGCGGCGTACGAGCGCGCGGTGCTGCAGCATCGGCTGATGGACGACGTGGCCGCGCTCGCGTCGCTCGACTCGGCGCGCGAGCGTTTCCCCAACGGCGTGCTGGCGATGGAGACGTCACTCACCCGCGCCGAGGTGCTGCTCTCGCTCGGGCGCCGCGATGATGCCCTGGCTGCGCTCTCGACGTTCCTCGAGACGTTCCCCCAATCGGAGCGCGTGCCCGAGGTGCACCTGCTGCGAGGCGACCTGCTGCGTGAGGCCGGCCGTTGTCGCGAGGCGATGAACGACCTCTCGGCGGCGAAGCGTGAGGCGCGCTGGGCCGACGAAGCGAGCTGGTCGATGGCGGCCTGTGCACAAGGCTCGCGGCAGGCGCTCGAGCGGTACCTCGAGGCCTTCCCCTCGGGCGCGCACGCCGCCGAAGCGCGACGGGCATTGTCGCCGTGAAGAAATCTGAAGGTCGCCCGGCGCCGGCACATTCAGGCGCAAACCGAAGCCCGCCGGGGGCTCACCACAGAGGAGTCGTGATGAAGCACCACTCGAGGAACGTCGCCGTCGCCGTCGCCGCCTTCGCCGTCTGCACGTTCATCTATGCCTGCGGTCAAGAGAGCAACGTCGGCTCGCGCTTCGTGAAGAGCGAGCAGGTCGCTGCCTCGAAGGGCGCGGCCATTTCGGTCTCGGCCGCAGAAGAGCCAGAGCTCGCCGGGTCGGCCCTCGACATTCCCGCTGGTGCGCTCGGCGGCGACACCACCATCACCCTCGAGCTGGGCCTGAAGGCCATCACCGAGTCTCCACGCGGGCCCGTGGCCATCTGGGGGCCGTCTGGCACGGTCTTCTCGAAGCCGGCGCGCATGACGTTGCCGCTGGCGCTCCTCTCGTCGGCTGAGCTCGCGCAGGTCGAGGTTCTCGTCGAGGAGTCCGACGGGCGACGCTTCTCGATTCCGCGGTCGGAGCTGATGATTGACGCCGCCGCGAAGTCGGTGACGTTCTCCGTCAATGGCTTCACACGGTTTCAGCCGACGGTGCGGCCGGCCGATGGTGGAGCGCCGGGCACGGGGGGCGGGAGCGCGGGGGGCAGCAGCTCGGCGGGTGGAACGGCGACGGCGGGTGGTGCGGGTGGTGGGACTTCGACGCGCACGTGCGCCAGCGTGCGTGACTGCAACCTCGGTGAAGTCTGCACGATGCAGAACCCGGGCGCGCTCGGCGTGTGTTCGCCGGGTGGGCTGCTCGGTGGTGGCGCGGCGGGCACGGGTGGTGGTCGCGCGACGGGCGGCGGCAGCGCCGGTGGTTCGCCGGTGTTCGGTGGAGGCTCGGCCAGTGGCACCTGCGCCAACTCGACCCAGTGCGCTGCGAACGAGACCTGCCTCATTCGCACGCCGGGCACCGTCGGTCAGTGCGTTCCGTCGGCGAGCGGTGGTGGCTCGGCGGGCACCGGTGGTGGAAACCCCGGCACGGGCGGCGGCTCAGCGCAGCCGTGCCGCTCGGTGCTCGACTGCCAGTCGCCGCTGATGTGCGTGAACTTCGTCTGCCAGTGAGCCGCGGCGCCATTCGACCGTGAGTGATGGGGCCGCGCCTACGGGTGCGGCTTCGTCGTTTGTAGAGGCACGGGTCTGTGTCATCAGGGCGCCGCTCATGCGTGTGCTCACCTGGAACGTGCTGCATCGGGTTCATGCCGAGACTCACGGCGAGCCGGCGGTCGAGCGCTGGGCCGACGAGCCGAGCCGTACGCGCGCCATCGTCCAGACGCTGAAACTCGCGAGCGCCGACGTGGTGCTGTTGCAGGAGGTGAGCGGTGACGTCCTCACCGCGCTGCGCAGCAGCTTCCCGCACGTGACGAGTCATCTCCTTCCCCGAATGCCGAGGCCGAAGCAGCCGACGACCGCCGTGACCGACGCGAGCGAGCATCTCGTCGTCATCGCCGGGCCGGGCCCGACGGTGTGGCGCGCGCAGACGGCGTCGAACGACCCGGGCAAGGGGCTGCTCGCGGTGCAGCAGAACGGCGTGCTCCTCGTCTCGACGCACGTGAGCTGGGGCGAGAAGCGGGAGCCGCAGCTCGAGGCCCTGTCGCGCGTGGTTCGCGAACACGTCGGCCCGCTCGTCATCGGGGGCGACTTCAACGTCGAGGCCTCCGTCGTCTGCGCCGCGCTCGGGTTGCAGAACGTGCCGCTCGCCCCTGGTTCGGCGAAGACGCGGGTCGGGCGCGAAGGTGGAGGTGACATCGACCACCTCTTCGTGCGCGGGTTGCGTGGAGCGATGGCGCAGGTGCTCGAGCATGACGTGTTGTCAGACCACGCGCCGGTGCTGCTCGAGCTGGGGTGAAGCGCCTGCTCTGAGTCGAGCGAGAGGTTGAATGGGCTCCCGAAGCCTCGAGGGTGAAGCGCTCCGAAGCACACACCGGGCTCTCAGAATTGTACAAGGGAGCGAGGGCCGGGCCGCGAAGAGGGGTGTTCTATTGGAATTGCACGATTTGGAGTTTCGCCATGGAATGCGCCCTGGAGCATCAGGTGGCGATTGCTGGTCCAGAACGGTGCGAAAGTTCAATTCCTGCAACTC
>JBEOKA010000072.1:0-8465 GCA_040275325.1 Myxococcaceae bacterium
GAGAGACGCTCGACCGCCGTCAGGTACGTCAGAAACGCGGGCATCGCGTCGCGACTGTACCTTTCCGCTGGCCCGGCTCCCACCCTTCGGTAAGGTCCGCACGCGTTTTTCCCTCGAAGGAGCTGCACGTCTCATGAACTTCTCGTTCGGCACCGGCCACGCCTCGACGGCGAAGGCCGACGTTCTCGTCCTCCCGCTGTTCGACACCGATCTCACTGACAAGAAGGCCCCGCCGTCTTCGTGGGTGAAGACGGACAAGAAGATGAAGGGCCTCTTGTCGAAGACGGCCCAGCAAGAGGGCTTCAAGGGCAAGGGCGAGCAGACCTGCGTGATTCAGACGCACGGCAAGCTGAGCGTGAGTCGCGTGATTCTGCTCGGGCTGGGCACGCGGGCGAAGTTCAACGCCGAGGTGCTGCGCATGGCCATGGGCCGTGGCGTGAAGGCGGCGAACAAGCTCAAGGCGAAGACGGCGGTCATTCAGCTGCCTGGCGTGCGCGAGCTCGACGCGGCGATTCAGTCGACGGTCGAGGGCTCCATTCTCGGCTCGTACCGCTACGACAAGTGGCGCACGACGAACAAAGACGAGAAGGCCGCGCCGCGCGTCGACAAGGTGCAGCTGCTGCTGCCCGACGGCGTGAAGAAGGACAAGTCGATGGACTCGACGGCCTCGCTCGCGAAGGCGATCGCCGAGGCGGCCAACTTCTCGCGCGATCTCGTCAACGAGCCTGCGGGCACGATGACGCCGACGATCCTCGCCGAGCAGGCGAAGCTCATCGCGAAGGAGTCGGGCCTGGGTCTGCACGTCTTCGATCGCAAGAAGATCGAAGAGCTGAAGATGGGCATGTTCCTGGGCGTCGCGCGCGGCAGCGTCGAGGAGCCGAAGCTCATTCACCTCTCGTACACGCCCGATGACGCGGCGGCGGCGAAGCGGGCGCCCATCGCGCTGGTCGGCAAGGCGATCACGTTCGACTCCGGTGGTCTGTCGCTCAAGCCCAGCGACGGCATGCTCGACATGAAGACCGACATGGCCGGCTCGGCGGCGGTGCTCGGAGCGATGCGCGTCATCGCGAAGCTCAAGCCGCCCTTCCCCGTGCACGGCTTCATGGGCGCGTGCGAAAACATGCCGTCGGGCAACGCGTACCGGCTCGGCGACGTGCTCATCTCGCGGCTGGGCAAGACGGTGGAGATCACCAACACCGACGCCGAAGGCCGCCTCGTGCTGGGCGACGTGCTGGCGTACGCGAACGAGCTCAAGCCTGCGGCGATCATCGATCTCGCGACCCTCACCGGAGCGTGCATCGTGGCGCTCGGCCCGTGGGTGGCTGGTGCGTTCGGCGATGACGATCAGCTGATGTGGAACGTGCTCGAGTCGGCGCGCTCGGCTGGCGAAGACATCTGGCGTCTGCCGCTGACCGACAGCCTGAAGGACGTGCTCAAGAGCGACGTGGCCGACATGAAGAACGCCGGCGATCGCATGGGTGGTTCGATCACCGCCGCGCACTTCTTGAAGGAGTTCGTCGGTGACACGCCGTGGGTGCACCTCGACATTGCCGGCCCGAGCAACGTGAACAAGGAGAAGGGCTACATGTCGAAGGGCGGCACGGGCTTCGGCGTGCGTACGCTCGTCGAGTTCATTCGTCGGCGCACGGCTGAGCTGAACGCTGCGGCGGCTGACGAGAGCATCGCGCCCGACGAGGAGTGACGCTCCGGAATTGTCCCCAGAAGCCCCGTAGCAGGTACGCTGCGGGCAATGGGTGGGGCTCCGACGTCGGCCAACTTCGGTTTTCTGCAGAAGCATGACCCGTTGCTGGTGTCGCTCGGTGCGTTGGCCGAGCGGTACTTCGCCGACGACCCCACCACGACCGTCATCAAGCTGCGGCAGTTCGCAGAGACGCTGGCGCGACACACCGCCGCGAACCTCGGCCTGCCTGAAGTGGCCCGCGAGCAGCAGATCGATCTGCTCCAGCGGCTGCGCACCGCGCGCGCGCTCACTCCCGAAGTGCACGAGCTGTTCGGCGCCATTCGTCGGGCCGGCAACAACGCGGTGCACGAGAACGTTGCGGCTCACCGCGAGGCGCTGCACTGCCTGAAGCTGGCTCGCGAGCTGGCCATCTGGTTCCACCGCTCCTTCGGCGGCGGGCAGACCTTCAATCCCGGGCCGTTCCTGCCGCCCAGCGACCCGGGGAGCGCCACGAAGGAGCTTCAGGCCGAGCTCGAGCGACTCCGCAAGCGGCTCGACGAGGTGCAGCTGTCGGCCGACGCCAACAAGGCGGTCGCAGCGGAAGAGGCGCGGCGACGACTCGACGCCGAAGCACGCGCGAAGAAGGACGCAGAGGAGCGCGAGATCTGGGAGCAGCTCGCCGCCGAGGCCGACTCGAAGCTCTCGGCCACCCTCGCCTCTCTCTCGAAACAGGCCGAGGCGAAGAAGCCAGCCCAGATGGAGCTGTTGACCGCGCAGCTCGTCGAAGCGGGCAACGCCGTCGACCTCGACGAGGCCGACACTCGTATTCTCATCGACGAGCAGCTGCGACAGGCGGGCTGGCAGGTCGACTCCCAGGCCCTGAAGTACCAACTCGGCTCGCGGCCCATCGCCGGGAAGAACCTGGCCATCGCCGAGTGGCCGACCAATCACGGCCCCGCCGACTACGTGCTGTTCGTCGGGGTCACCGCCGTTGGCGTCGTCGAAGCGAAGCGACAGTCGAAAGACGTGAGCGGCTCGCTGCAACAGGCCAGGCGGTACTCCGAGAACTTCGTACTTCGCGGTGACGAGGTGTTCGCCGAGGGCGCGCCGTGGGGGAAGTACAAGGTGCCGTTTCTCTACGCCACCAACGGCCGGCCCTGGTTCAAGCAGCTCAGCGAGAAGTCGGGCATCTGGTTCCAGGACGTGCGCCGCAACACCAACCTGCCCCGCCCGCTCATGGGCTGGCCCACGCCCGAAGGCTTGAGGGATCTGCTCAAGCACGACGTCGACGCGGCGGCGAAGAAGCTCAAAGCCGAGTCGCCGAAAGATCTGCCCGGCCTGCGCGCGTACCAGGTGAAGGCCATTCGCGCGGTCGAAGACGCGTTGGAAGCCGGCAAGCGCCAGATGCTCGTCGAGATGGCCACCGGCACGGGCAAGACACGCACGTTCATCGGACTCATCTACCGCCTGGTGAAGACGAGCCGGTTCCGCCGCATTCTCTTCCTCGTCGATCGCAACGCGCTGGGCGAGCAGGCCTCGACGGCGTTCAAGACCGAGTTCGTCGAAGGCACGCAGAAGTTCAGCGACGTCTTCAACATCAAAGATCTCGATGACGTGAAGCCCGACAGCGAGACGCGGCTGCACTTCGCGACAGTGCAGGCCGTGGCCAAGCGGCTGTTTCACGGGGACGACAGCGGAGCGCCGCAGCTGCACATCGATGACTACGACTGCATCGTCGTCGACGAGTGCCATCGCGGGTACACGCTCGACAAGGAGCTGTCAGAGACCGAGCTCGGCTTCCGCAACCAGGACGACTACCTGTCGGTCTATCGCCGCGTGCTCGACTTCTTCGACGCGGTGAAGATCGGCCTGACGGCGACTCCGGCGCTGCACACCACCGAGATCTTCGACGCGCCCGTCTACGAGTACTGCTACCGCGAGGCCGTCGTCGAAGGCTACCTGGTCGACCACGAGCCGCCGTACCGCATCGAGACCCGACTCTCGGCCGAGGGCATTCACTTCAAGTTGGGCGAGCAGGCGCCGATCTGGAACGTCCAGGAGGGGGCTCCTGACTTCGTCACCATGGAAGACGAGCTCGACTTCGAGGTCGAGAACTTCAACCGGCAGGTCGTGACGGAGAACTTCAACCGCGTCGTGTGCGACGTGCTGGCCGCGCAGATCGACCCGTCGATGCCGGGCAAGACGCTCATCTTCTGCGCGACCGATCTGCACGCCGACATGGTCGTGAAGCTGCTGAGCGCCGCGTTCGAAGCGAAGTACGGCGCGGTCGACGCTGACGCGGTGAAGAAGATCACCGGAGCCAGCGACAAGCCGCTCGAGCTGATTCGCCGCTTCCGCAACGAGAAGCTGCCGGCGGTCGCCGTGACGGTCGATCTGCTCACCACGGGCATCGACGTACCGTCGATCTGCAACCTCGTCTTCCTTCGCCGGGTGCGCAGCCGAATTCTCTACGAGCAGATGCTCGGACGAGCGACGCGGCTCTGGAGCGACGGCGAGTTCACCAAAGAGGCGTTTCACATCTTCGACGCCGTCGACCTGTACAAGGACCTCGAGCCGTACACGTCGATGAAGCCGGTCGTCGTCGACCCGAAGTTCACCTTCGCCCAGCTCGCCGAGGAGCTGTCGCGGCTCACCGACGAGGCGGCGCGGCAGACGGTGGCTGAGCAGCTCGTCGCGAAGCTGCAGCGGAAGAAGCGCGCGTTCCTCGGAGAGAAGAACTCGCAGCTCTTCGAGGCCGCGGCTGGCGGTGGAGTCGAAGAGATCGTGAAGCAGCTCGCCCAGGCGACTCCGACCGAGCTGGCGACGTGGCTCTCGCAGCACGCGTTGCTGGTTCCGCTGCTCGACAAGGTAACGGGTGGCGGCCTGCCGTTGCTGATCTCTGAGCACGCAGACGAGCTGCTGAGCGTCACGCAAGGGTTCGGGCCGGGCCGCAAGAAGCCGGAGGACTATCTCGAGGGCTTCGGGCGGTTCCTGAAGGAGAACGAGAACAAGGTCGAGGCGCTGAAGCTGGTGATGCAGCGCCCGCGTGACCTGACCCGGGCAGAGCTGAAGAAGCTGAAGCTCGAGCTCGACCAGGCTGGCTACTCCGAGGCCGAGCTGCGAGCGGCGTATCGAGCGACGACCAACGCAGACATCGCCGCGTCGATCATGGGCTTCATTCGGCAGCGCGCGCTCGGTGAGCCGCTGAAGTCGTATGAGCTGCGGGTCGAAGAGGCGCTGCTGCGAGTGCTCGCGTCACGCCCGTGGACGGATCCGCAGCGCAAGTGGCTCAAGCGCATTGCGAAGGCGATTCGCGAGAACGAGGTCGTCGATCGCCCGCTGTTCGACGAGGCGGCGTACCAGACCGAAGGTGGCTTCAGCCGCATCGACAAGGTGTTCGACGGGAAGCTCGCCGAGGTCGTGGCCCAGCTGCAGGACCAGGTCTGGAAGGCCGGCTGACCGAGCAGTGCTCATTCGCTTTTGAGCCGAACTGAGGCAAAGCTGGCATCGATGGCCCGTTCGATTCCAGCGCTCGTCACCCCTTCGTTGCTCGTGCATGCGCGCACGACGGCAGGGTTCGAGCTGGACGCGGCGGCAAGGCATCTGAAGGTGACCGTCGAACAGTTCGAGGCATGGGAACGTGGCCAGCCAGGGCTGACGATGGCGCGCCTGAAGAAGCTGAGCGCCCTCTACCGACGGCCGCAGAGCTACTTCTATCTGCCATCACCTCCGAGCGAACGCCCGGGTGCGACCGACTTTCGTTCGACGCGGGCAGAAGACGAAGAGACGCACGTTGCCCTTCGCCTGCAGATTCGACGCATTCAGGAACTGCGCGAGGTCGCCGTTCGACTCGAAGCGGAGTCGGACTCGCAGACGCGAACCGACCTGCCCTCAGGCTCAACAGAAGACAACCCGACCGGGTTGGCGACGCGTTTGCGAACCTGGTTGGGCATCGAGCTGCGGGAGCAGCTGGCGTGGAAGGATGCTGCCGAGGCGTTTCGAGCGTGGCGGAGCCGACTCGAAGAGCGAGGCGTGCTCGTCTTTCAGTTCACGGGCGTTCCGGTCTCGGTGGCGCGCGGCTTTTCGGTGAGCGGTGAGCGGCTGCCGGCAATCGCCGTCAACAGCCAGGATCCTCCGGTCGCCCGCGCATTCACGGCGATGCACGAGCTCGCGCACCTCTCGCTCCGAGCAGCCGGGGTCTGTGACTTCGCTGGGAAGCGCGAAGGCGTCGAGCGATTCTGCAACCTGGTCGCCGCTGAGGTGCTGATCCCCACCGAGGCGTTGCGGCGGCAGCTGCCTGAGGCGGCGACTGTCGACGTCGTGCAGCTGGCGAAGGACTTCAAGGTGAGTCGCGAGGCCATGGCGTTGCGGCTCATCGCGGCGAAGCGACTCGACTGGAGCGCCTACGAGGGCTTTCGCACCCGGCACCTGAAGGAAGTCGAAGAGGAGCGCGCGCGTCAGAAGGCCAAGCAGCGCGAGGGCGGCCCCGAGTTCACCCGTCTCGTGGTGACGAATCTCGGCCACCGATTCCTTCGGCTGGTGCTCGACGCCTACAACGACGGAACCGTCACAGCGCCCGAGTTCAAGGACTATACGAACGTTCGTGTCACGGGCGTCGAAAAGCTGCAGGCCATGGTGGGCGAAGGCCCGTGACCACCGCTCGCTACGTCATCGACGCCAACTCGTTGATTCAGGCGTGGGCCGTCTACCCAGAGAACCACTTCCCTGATCTCTGGGCGCAGCTCGAGCGGCTCATCGCGAAGAAGCGACTCCAGTCACCGGCGGCGGTCCGTGACGAACTCGACGCTGGCAGCGATCAGCTGAAGAAGTGGGCCAGGCAGCAGAAGGACTTCTTCGTCGAGCATGATGAGGCGGTCCAAAAGGCGCTTCGAACTGTGATGGCGATACCGGGCTTCGTTCAGCCTGCCGGTCGCCGGAACTATGCGGACCCGTGGCTCGTCGCCCTGGGCAAGCACCTGGGTGCAGTCGTGATCACCGAAGAGAAGGGCAAGGGGCACACGCACGGAGCGCTGAAGGTTCCAGACATGTGCAGGGCGCTTCAGGTTCATCACTCCCGCTTCCAGGGCCTGTTCGCGAGCGAGAACTGGACCTTCAAGCTGAGGTAGCGGCGACGTTCGGTGAACAAGCACCTCCTCGTCCTCAGCTACCTTGTCTTCTCCAGTTGTGGCGCTGGTCTGCGCTACGAGGACCAGCTCGGCCCCGTCGTTCGCGGGCCAGAGCCCATCGCCGCGGGGCGACTCGAGCCGGGAGGCTGCACCAGTCCTACTGGCAAGTTGCTCCTCAACTTTCAAACACCGGGCGTCGGGTCGACCTTTTGCGGCGTGCTTCTCTTCCGAAAAGGAGAGCCGGCCCGTCAGGCCTTCGCGTTGACGGGGCTCGATGGCTACGGCCTTCTCGCAGCTCGCGGCGCCGCGTTCTGTGAGGATCTGGAGGCCCCAGACGGCGGGCTGCACACGGACAGGGGAGTCGCTCTGGACGAAATCTGGGGCACCATTGAGCCTGGCTTCGAGCTGAACGGGAGGCTTCGCAACTTCACGGTTCGCGAGGATGCTGGTCTGCGGGTTGGCCGTCTCGTCTACGACCTGAACCCCGGCTTCATCTCGGCCAACAACACCTGCACCTATCCGTGACGATGGGTCGAGTTTTCGATGCGGTATGGTGCGCGCCGCCATGGCCACCAGCACCACCGACATCGTCCAGAAGCTCTGGAACCTCTGCACCCTGCTTCGCGAAGACGGCGTCACGTACCACCAGTACGTCACCGAGCTGACGTACCTGCTCTTCCTCAAGATGATGAAGGAGCAGCAGCGAGAAGAGAACGCGCTGCCGAAGAACTACCGGTGGGACAAGCTCACGGCGCTCGAGGGAGTCGAGCAGCTCGACTTCTACAAGCTGCTGCTGCTCGAGCTGGGCAAGGCCAACAACCGGCTCGTCAAAGACATCTACGAGAACGCGTCGACGACGCTGAAGAAGCCGAAGACGCTGGCGGCGCTGGTGAAGGCGTTCGACGAGCTCGACTGGTTCAGCGGCGAGCGCGAGGGGCTGGGCGATCTGTACGAAGGGCTGCTCGAGAAGAACGCCAACGAGGTGAAGTCGGGAGCGGGTCAGTACTTCACGCCCCGGCCGCTGGTGACGGCGATGGTGGAGTGCCTCAAGCCGCAGCCCGGCGAGCTCGTGCAAGACCCGGCGGCAGGCACGGGCGGCTTCCTCATCGAGGCCGACCGCTACGTGAAGTCGAAGACCGACAACCTGTTCGACCTGAAGGCGCCGCAGCAGGAGTTTCAGCGCAAGCGCGCGTTCTACGGCATGGAGCTGGTGGAAGAGACGCGGCGGCTCGCGCTGATGAACCTGCTGTTGCACAACATCGAGGGCGACCTGCGCCCCGGTGACACGCTGTCTCCGCTCGGTTCGCAGCTGCCGAAGGCCGACGTCATTCTCACCAACCCTCCGTTCGGCACCAAAGCCGGTGGCGGCAAGCCGTCGCGTGACGACTTCACCTTCCCCACCAGCAACAAGCAGCTCGCCTTCGTGGAGCACATCTACCGGGGGCTCAAGCCCGGCGGGCGCGCGGCCGTCGTCGTGCCCGACAACGTGCTCTTCGAAGACAACGTCGGCCGAGAGATTCGCTCCGACCTGATGGACAAGTGCGACCTGCACACCGTGCTGCGCCTGCCGACCGGCATCTTCTACGCCCAGGGCGTCAAGACCAACGTGCTGTTTTTCTCGCGGGGAAACACCGACCGGGGAAGCACCAAGGCCGTCT